>DATNHO010000001.1:0-11067 GCA_035604895.1 Terriglobales bacterium
CCAGTCCCTCGGCACACGCCAGCACAACCCGAGCCCGTCTCGCCAAAAGAGGCTGGCTCCGCGCACGGTGCGCCAGCGACTCCAGCCGCTCCCGCTCTTCCTCGGTCAATAGCAACGGCTGTTTGGGTCGCCCGGTACGCATCTAAGATCTCCCTAAACCTTAGACGAATCACGCCCGTACTTCGTTCACTTATCTCTGGGACAGAAGACTAGCGTTCCCTGGCTGATCTTGGCAATCACAGGACTACGGAACATCGTCCGCTGGATCAGTCTGGGACGATGTGAATGTGATCAATTTTGAACAGACAACAAACGGCGTGTTTGTTAGGCTGGTGCTGCATTTCGCTGCCTAAACCACCTGCATAGGGAACTAACGATCGTAGAAGGAGCGAAATGGAAATCCCGGAATTGGAGGCGCTCACATGCGCATTGACCTTTACACAAAGACGATCCTCACGATCATCGCGCTCCTTCTTGCGGTGTTCACATTGAAACCAATCCTTCTACCCCAGGCCGTAATGGCTGATGGAAACTACGGCCATATCCAATTCTCGTATAGCGGGGGGAACCACGCGTTCTTCGATACGCGCAGTGGCGACGTTTGGGAATATGGCGAAAATGGCCACTTCAAACAGCACTACAAAGTCCACGAATTTGGTAAGGATCACGAGCGTCACGAGCATTAAAGGAACGGGGCCGGGAACCCCAGGTACCAGGCCGGTAGTTGTCGGTGGCGAGATGAACGGCAGTGTCTAGCTTCCGAACGGGCTCTACCCTTGACGGGTGGGGTTCCTGTCCGATCGAAGCTGTCGTTACCTTCTACACACTTCGAGTTTTGGCTGCGGACCTGGGTTTTCGTTATCCACAGATCATTGAGGTTGCTCGATGCGTGGGCCAATCTCAGGGATTTCGTCATCTCGATAGACGTCAGAAATCCCGATTACCTGCCAATCTTCGCCGTCCCACTTGGCGGGCTCCCAGCCACCATCCCTGAATCGAACCCAGTAATAGCCTTTAGGTCTCACGCAGGCACCTCCTCTGGGATAACCCCGCCACTAATTGCGCTGGAAGAAGAGGGTAATCGCCTTGTGCTCCGGCCTTTCGACGTTAACCATCATCGTGCCATCCGCGGAAAGAATATAGCTTTCGAGAGTAGTCACGCCGGATAGTGTGGTCGTCACCTTCAGGATGTCGTGATCCCACCTGGTCTTGCTCTTGAGGTCTTTGCCGGTATGTATCGTGGCGCTGTTCTGGCTGTCGGTGATGTCGCTGTAGAAGAACGTCTCAGTGGCGCCTTCATAGATGAAACTGCGAGAGACGGTAATGTTGCCCTCTCGCTCGTTGATCGTCACGGTGCCGGTTTGAACGACGCGCTGGCCGGCAAAATCGCTCTTGGCGGGCACCAGCGTCCAGGTGCCGTTCAGCGCGCGGTGGTCGTGGGCAAAGGCGGAGAACGTGAAGAGCAGGGTCGTCAAGACCGCTCCGGTAATTGTAGTTGAATATGTCTTCATGATTTCCTTCCAGGGGCCACCTTCTTTAACGAAATGGCATGTAGCTTCGGGAGTGTTACAGCACGCGCGGTGCCGTTCAGGTGAAAACGGTGACGTAGAGGGGGATCTGCATTCACTTCGTTAGACTTTCTCTGCGGGCCCGTAACTGTTGCGCAGCATGGAACCAGTCTTCTTCCGGTGAGCCCTCCGGACAGCCTCTAGCTTCCCCACAGCGCATGAGCGAGAATTGCGATGTCCTCGTGACCAAAGACCGCAATGCCGTGCTCATTAACAGCGCGAAGGTTTGCCTGCCCGGATTGCTCGTAAGCCTGTTGGGAGTGCTCAAGAGCTTGCCTCGAGTCGTCCGTTGCGGTTTGGACAACTGGCGTCCCGAAGCGGACTTTGCACTTGGGATGACAGATTCTGCACGTAACTTCGCGGCTTGGCGTCTCGATCACAACATTAGAACCTTTTGAACCAAGGGCGTGAAACCGCTTTCCTCAATACAAAGGGGTTGGTGCTGAGCGTGCACAAAGACCCTGTTGCGCGAACACAAATACCAAAGGAGCTAGGAAATGTCTGAACTTAACGCAGTGGTAGCTGCTTACGACACGCACATCGGAGCGGAAGAATGCGTGGATTGAACGCGTAAGTTGGGCGGATTCCAAAGTTTATGCGGGCCTCTCGAGGGAAGCCGTCAGGAATGGTCCGGAGTACGTCGAATCCATGCCGATCACGCGAGAGTATGAAAACCGGCTCTACCTTCACTACGGCCGGCCGCCGTATTGGCTACACGAAGCCGAGCACAAGTCTTCCTTTTCCCTGAGCGGCGCATAACTCAGGGTTGGGGCGGCACCGTGACCTTGCGGGCCCTCATCCGCGGATATCTTTTCGTATCGATCTTCCGGGCGTGCACTGAATCTTTGGCGAGCGAAAACGCGAGCGGCCTGGCCGCTCGCATTCATCCCGCGGATATCGTCTGTGGTCGACGCCTGGCGCTAAGATTTCTGACCCTTTAGAATCTTGGATTCGACGAATTCCAATATGTCGTAGCGCTGGACTTCCCGGTCAGGGAAAAAGCTGTTGATCGCGTCCTGTTCCCCTTGGAATGCATCGAATACAGTTTCCAATTTTGCTGCCGTCAGCAGTTCGATATGTGACGGCTTTAAATTGAACACTGCCAGGTTCCCACCCGCCTTTCGCAGCTTCGCCAGAGCAAAGAGTAGAGTGCCAAGGCCAGTAGTGTCCAGTTTGTGCAAATCGCTGAGGTTCAGTGCCACGCGAATCTTTCCTGCCGTTACCATGCCGTCCAGTTCCGCTCGAAAATCCAGATCCTCTTGGCCGAGCGTGAGATGTCCATTCAGAGTCAGAATCTCGATTCCTTCATGCTCTCTATGTGTGATTTCAAGCGACATGTTTGCGCGATTTGCAGAGAGCTAAACAGCTCTTATTAAATCGAAGACCAATCTTACAACAACCGGTGGCCGACACGACGGTCGATCGCGCAAGATTCCACTCTGCCACCACGATTTATCGGGATTCAACCGTGTTATCTCGCAGGCTTGCATAGCCGGAGGGCCGGAGAATTTTATGCTGACTTGCGATGTCACCGTCGGTGCTTTTCAATTCCCGAAAAATGATGGTGGACAGGATGGTTAAACCACCAAGGACGAAGAACGCCCGGTGGATTCCGTAAATCATTTTCGCTGCGCTCATATGAAAACGGTCAGGAATGAAGAATGCAGTGACCAGCGAGGCCGTTGCGACGCCGAAACTGATTGACATCTGTTGCGTGGTGCTGGCGATCGAACTTGCGCCGCTGGTCTGCTCCTCGATGACGTTGGCATAGACGAGCGTGTTCATGCTTGTATATTGCAGTGAGCTGAAGAACCCGAAGCAAAACGCCTGCGCCACGATGAACCAAACCGGCGTACCCATGCCGATGGTTGCGAAAAGTAGAATGAGCAGACCGAGGATCACGGTGTTGGAAATCAATACGCCACGGTAGCCAAAGCGGGCCAGAATTCGTGGCATGGTCATCTTCAGGCTCATGGCGGCAATCGCCTGCGGCATCATGAGCAAACCCGATTGAATCGGAGTGAACCGGAGGCCAACCTGGTAGAGGAGCGGGAGGATGAACGGGATTCCGCCGATGCCCAGGCGAGTGAAGAAGCTGCCGCTCACCGCCGCGCGGAATGTGCGAATGCGGAATAGGCTCAGCGCCAGCAGTGGAAACGCGGTCTTCGCCGCGTGAAGTCCATAGCCTGTGAGCAACAGGATGGAAATCGCCAGTATCCCAAGGATTTCGCGCACGCTCAGCATGTGTTCACCGAATACTTCCAGCACATACGATAGCAGCGCGATGCCGGAGCCAAAGAGGATGAGGCCGACCACATCGAGGGGATCGGACTTTTCACGGTAATCCGGTAGATGCAGATAGACGAGGCACAAACCGACGAGGCCGATCGGAAGGTTCACGAAAAAGATGACTCTCCAATGAAAATATCCGACGATCAGGCCGCCGGCGATCGGTCCGAGCATTGGACCAATCAGACCTGGGATGGCCACGAAACTCATGGCTCGGATGAGTTCGGATTTCGCAAAGGTCCGTACAATCGTGAGCCGCCCTACCGGCACCATCATCGCTCCCCCGCCGCCTTGCAAAACGCGACATGCGACCAGCACATGAATATTGCTCGATATACCGCAGAGAAATGAACCCAACGTAAAGAGACCAATCGCCGACGCGAACACCCGGCGCGTTCCGAATCGGTCCGCCATCCAGCCGCTGATGGGAATGAAGACCGCGAGGCTCAGTGTGTAGCTGGATAACACCGCCTTCATGCTCAGCGGGGCCACCTTAAGTGCCTCCGCGATGGCTGGCACGGCCGTGTTTAGAATCGTAGTGTCGAGCGACTCCATGAAGAAGGCGACTGCGACGAGCCACGGTAACAGTCGCTTGCTGGATGTGCCCGCTTCCATCAGGTCACGATAGCAGGCTCTTCGGAAAGGCCGGGATTTCCATTTGGCCTCTCGGCTCGCCCGCCAATTCGGAACGGTCGGATCGACGATTTTCTCTGGTGTAAAATCTCTCTTCGGACAGAGAGGATCGGCCAGTCCACGCCTGCACTGGGATCACTATCTTTCTCCGCGGCGGGGGGTTGCACGTCAACAACTCGCTGCTGAACATCGTTCTGCACAACTAAGATGTCCACGATGTCAAGAAATCACCGCCGCTGAATCAGCCCGCAACGATGTGAGGTGAGCACTCTTGAACAGACAAGGAGCAGCGTGTCTGTTAGCTTAAAGCTGCGTTTCACCGCCTAAACTAAGAGAAGGGCATTCATGGAAGTAGTTCAGTTGAAAAAGTTCAAGCGCGCGCTCAAGGCCCAGCAAATGGTCGCGATTCACAATCTGGGCGAGAGCCGGGAGATTCTTGCCGTCGAGGGAAGCGCCGATGAAATGGATCAAACCGGCCGATCAGCGGAGCGGGAATTTGCCATTCTTGGTCTCAATCGCCGGTCGGAGCTACTTCGCAACATTCATACAGCATTGCGCCGAATTGAGGATGGGACCTTCGGCACTTGTACCAACTGTGACGAGGCGATTGGACGGAACCGCTTAGTGGCTGTCCCCTGGACACCCTTCTGTATTCGCTGCCAAGAGGTCGTAGATCGGGGCGATACGAGGATGATGGAACCTCCTTACGAACTTGACATCCACGCTGCGTAAACTCGTGGTCAAGGCGACCGACGGCGCTAACACGGCGAACCATCGTTCCGCGGCGGAAAAGATTCCATCAGAGTAAGCAACGACTCAAAGGCCACGTAGCTGCAGGAGAAAACGCATGACCCACGAACACGGTAGCGAATACCAGCTAAGAATTGTGCATGATGACCAAACTGAGGAGCTGAGCGGATGGATGAACTGCCCAGAGGATGTTGCCCAAACGATCACCGGACTCCGTGGCTCGCCAACCAAAGCTTACTGGCTCCAGGTGCGAAACATCCTCTGTTTCAACTGCCTGCACAGAGAACAAAAGGTTTCGGAGTTTCCGCTTACCCCGACCGCAACCGAAAACAGTCGCTCTCCACGCCGAGCGGACAGGAGGCCTTTCACCTCCGCCTCAGGCCGTACATCTTCGGTCGGAGCTTGACAGTACGAAGGAGATTTCAATGTTTCTAACGCTTTTTGTCATTTTGCTCGTAATGTGGCTGCTGGGATTTTTCGCGTTCCACGTTGCCGGCGGGTTAATTCACCTTCTATTAATAGTCGCGGTGATTTCTTTGGTGCTACACCTCTTCAGGGGGCGTAGCGTGGCTTGAAAGCAGGCCGCAGCACGTCGATGGCCCGGTAGTGTTTGCAATGGCCAATCGAGCTGACGTTCGTGCTGAATTTCCCGCTGATTACGGATTTGAAGTGGGATCTGGCGCTCCGCGACCATTGTTCAGGTGCATGCGATAGAGCAAGGAGTGGGGTCCGCTATAGAGGAACTCCAGGGCGATGTTCCCGCCCACATACCCAAGCAGGCTGTAGTTTCCCATTCGGAATGCATCCTTGGCGTCGTAGCGTCCCGGATACCACCCATAGACGGCAGTCATGGTGCCGGCGTACGGAGCGATCACAGCAGGGAAAGAAAAGACACGATGTCCGTCGTCGCCGCGGCGTGCTGTGAAGGTCGAAATCACAGCATGGCTCAGCCGTGGAAGCACGCCTTTGCACTCACAGCGGTAATACATGGTGTCTTCCTTGAAAGCCGCTGCTAGCGCATAACGCGCCGTAGTGCTTACCGCCGCGATGCCCAAGTCGGACCCGAATCGCTTGCCGTAACCCTCAGCGCCTTGCTGCCACGCCGGCGGGGTATTATGCGCCTGGCCAATGCCAGCCGCGAAAGCGGCGCCCGCGAAAGGATACGGGCCGAACGCGTCAAAGAAATAGTTGCGGAGCTTCGTTGTCTTCGTCGGACGCGTGTACGCCAGATCCAGTTTCACCGTGGTTGTGCATGCAACTGGGCCGGAGTAGTCTCTTGAATCGGCCAGTGATTGCGCCTTTGCCAGCATTGGCAAGCTCGCGATGTCCGCCACTACCAACAACGAGAGCATAACTCCGCGCATCATCATGTCGAGATTCTCATTGGTCCATTTTGCGCCGGTTACGTGATCGAGTGAGTCTCGCCAACTGCGCAGCACACGAGCGATTAACTAAGTTCGCGCCAGTCTTGCTCATTTAACTCTATTTTGTATTTCTTCGCAGCTGATTTGATGTGTTGCCACGCGGCGTCGCGTTCAGCGTCAGTCACCCCTTGCACCTGCTTAAAGCGGGCGATTGCGTTGCGCACGTGAGCAACGTCATGGATAGGTTCCTTGCGTTCCTTAGGGAAAGCGAAGTCTTCATCGGCGATATGATCGCAGCTGGCTTCGGTGATCTTGGACATGATTCTCGACGAGCAAACCAATGGCCAATTTACTCGCGCCATCGCAGGAACGCGCCGACACCGCCGATCGATTCGAGCAGGGCTGCGTCCTCAATGTATGTCACGGTTGCACCGGTTTGCTTAGCTTTCGTCACTAGTAGATCGGGCAGGGACGCCTGCCGCGGCTCGTCACTTTTCGTTCCTCCCTCTGCGTCAGGGATCTCCGGTGCGAGGATGGCCTGGACTTCCTCCGGCTGGGTGTGGCTATCCTCGAGCGCGCTGCTAATGAGCAATTCTTCGACTTGCCCGTTGGCCAGGGCTTCGAGCGTCTCCTGCGGCCCGGCTACGGCCAGTCCGCGAGCACGATATTGCTGCATTAGCCGGTCTACCTTTTCTGCGGCAGTCCTGGCTTCTTGCTCCTGTAGCTTTTCGAGAGTCGCGGTCATGACATCCTGCTCAGAAGCATGAATGTCGAGTTTCATTACCTCGACCATGGAGACCATTTCCTGAGGCAGTTGCTCTTGAAGGAGTGGAATCACGACCTGATCTCCGGCAAGGATGATGTGACTTACTTTGTCTTCGCGGACAATTTGAGCCAGGCGTTCAATGACCTCTTTAGCGTGCTCCTGGTGCGCGTTTCCCACACGCCGCTGGTAGCGGGCTTGTGACCATCCACCGACCTTAACCCGGTGGGCCTTCTTGCCTTTCACTTCCTCCGCGCTGATGACTTGGCCAAGCCCGAAGACGAAAATACGCGCCGCGTTCGTATCGGTAAGGACCGCGGCGTACCGCGGATATTGCTCATCGAGGCGGGCCAGATGATACAGATGAGGTTGGTTGTAAGCGTAGACGCGGTTATCGCTGACCGGAGTCGTTAACTGGATTGCTTCGAAGAATTTTTCCGCGCCCCAACACGCGAATATTGCGACCCCATTTGCCGCGGAGTCGATTCTGTCAGTGGCATATGAACCGATTCGTTCCACGTCAAGATCAAAACTGTTACGTTCGGGGGAACTCCTCGCCCAAGTCCTGGCAAGAGCTTTGAATTCGCGACAAAGATACGGTGTCGCGTTGGGAGTGCGTCCGTGCTGATCCGGCTGAGTGTTCAGGTAGACGCTCAACACTGGAAACGTGGTGGGCTCGAAAGCCACCAGCCGCGCGAGAGGCGCTTCTATAGTGGTCGCAAGTGGCTCTGTGGCCATGGATGACATGACAGAGGATCTGCACGCCGCGGGCCAAAAAGTTTGACGATTGGGTTCTCCGAACAGGCCCACGAGATTGAGCAGGATCTGACGTGGATTCATGCGCGGACTCTTCCGGGTGCACTTTTTGCCGTCTCCTCGCAGATCATGCAGCGGATTCATCCGCCGGAAGCAAGCCTCTCGCCAAGAACGATTACCAGCAATGTTTGCATTCTTGGGCAGACACGAAGGCCAATGGTGTCCAGACTGGCACAAGGGGCGTCGAGTAGTCTTCGGCGTGCAGCACGCCCCTTAGCGGTTTCAGAAAGAAGAAGGTCAGTTTTATGGGCCGAGCTGTAAATCTCCTGGCAACACGCGTTTCGGCGGCTGTCTAGTCGAAAGATGTGATCAATTTTGAACAGACGCCTTCGGGGGATCGACTCTATGCTGTGTTGGTGCGTTATAGTACGGCAGTTTCATCAGCGGAAAGTCTTCTGGGGGACGGATTCGCGTCGGTTGCGCCGTCCGATCTCGATGTCGCAGCGGAGACGTTGTTAGGTGGGCATGGCTGCCGGCTATACGACCGGTAGCAACTTCAAAATCAGCATGGGAGAAGACAATGGCATCCAGTTTCGCAGCGCCGGCACATAGGGCACCGTTTGAGGATGTATTAGAGTATCTACCGGTCTCCACTACCATCGGATACGGCAAAGGCGAGATCGTCTATGGTCCTCAGCAGCCTTCGGCGAACATTTTTCTCATCGCTGCGGGCAAAGTCAAGCTTTCGCAGATAGCTGAAGACGGCAAGGAGATACTGCTGGAAATCATCCAGCGCGCTGAGTTGTTTGGCGAGTCGGCTTTCGTCAATGGTCATCGCGGCAGTGAACAGGCGACAGCCTTCGAAAACGTCCAGTTGATGGTATGGCCTATTTCTGCCGTGGAAGACCTGGTGACGAAGCGCCCGTGCCTTGCCGTGTCATTGTTGCAGATTTCCGCGCAGCGAACCGTTGATTTCGCGCACCGCATCGAGAGCTTTTCGATCGATAACATCGAACGGCGGCTCGCGCGTTCGCTCATCCGCTTTTCCGAAAGGCTCGGCACCCCGGAGGGAGATGGATCCGTCCGGATGATGCCGTTTACTCACGAGCTGCTGTCACAGCACATCGGCACCTCACGCGAAATCGTTTCCCACCATATGAATCAGTTTCGGAAGCAAGGTTACCTGCGCTATTCCCGTCAGGAGATCGTCCTTTACCCCGATGCCTTGGCCGCGTGGATCGCCAGACCTGCACGTTCGGCGGCTGTTTGTTCGTCGTCTTGAAGTGGCAACAGCAGCGGACATACCAGCGACTGTGATGCCCACGGAGCGACAGGCTTCTTGAACGCGATGTGCAAATCGAGGTGACCCTATGGATCGTCTTCAACCTCTTGACCGCGCATCCCAGAAAATCAACTGGACTAACCTCGTGGCATTCGCCATTTTCCATCTCGGTGCGATAGCCGCGCTCTTCACCTTCAGTTGGCCGGCCGTTGCGGTCGCGATCTTCCTGTTCTGGATGTGCACCGGTCTGGGAATCAGCATGGGCTACCACCGGCTGCATACTCACCGGTCGTATGAGGTCCCGCTAGGCCTGGAATATTTTTTTGCTGTCTGCGGGGCGTTAACGCTCGAAGGGGGGCCGATCTTCTGGGTGGCGACTCACCGCATCCATCATCAAAAGTCGGATCAACCGGGGGACCCCCATTCCCCGCGAGATGGTGGTTGGTGGGCGCACATGGGTTGGCTTCTGGTTGGGCCCAGCAAGCACAATGATACGCCGCTCATGTCGAAGTACGCGCCCGACCTGGAGAAAGATCGCTTCTATGTCTGGCTGAACGACTATCACTGGGTTCCCATGATCGTGCTTGGAATTCTGTTGTTTGCCGTCGGCGGAGTTCCGTTTGTGCTGTGGGGGATTTTCCTGCGTGTCGTCGCGGGCTTGCACACTACCTGGCTGGTGAATTCCGCAACGCACATGTGGGGCAGTCGCCGTTTCGCTACTCCCGACGATTCCCGCAACAACTGGCTCATTGCCGTGATTACTTCTGGAGAAGGGTGGCACAACAACCACCATGCACACCCCACATCCGCGCGCCACGGACTCGCCTGGTACGAGTTCGACCTGTCGTGGATTCAAATTAGAATCCTCAAGTTCTTTGGCCTCGCAAGGCGCGTTCGGGTAGCGAGACTTAACGGGCGGCTGGCCGAATGGGAAGCGACGCCAGGGTCGCCGATGCTATACGCGACCGGCAGGGCCAAGGCCGCAACCCCAGTTGAACTGGAAGCAAGTACGGCTCACCCGTCCGGCGGCCCCTGGGGTGTGGCATAACCTCAGTTGAAAACGCCAAGCAGGTAGGCGACGAGGAGAATCAGTAATATGGTGCCTAGGCCGATGCCGGCACCTCCGCCGTAACCCCAGCGGCTATGGCCATAGTAGCCGCCTCCGCAACCTAACACCAACAACAAGAGGACAACCAGTATCAACATTGTGGACCTTCCTTTCTTTTAGACGTTAGCTCGCAGCAGGCTTCGGGGAAGTTATTGCTTCGTACGCGCCTCTCCGAGGGGATCTCTCCCAGAACCAACTACCCTCGGATGCGCGCGCTATTTCCTTCCGTATCCGAAGCCGGTTTATCGGCCGCGTCGGGTTAGTCTCGACTCAGCGCCCTTTCGAACTTTCTCGCGACCGCCGGAGTTTTGAAGTCGCCGGTCAGAATTTCACGATTCGTTGCGTCGCGGCCGTAGAGTTCCCTATTGGTTTCCTCATCCGGCCGAAGCGTCGCGCCTTCCAGCGAAATGCCTGCGAACAGCCCGCTCGAACGGGAATATGACAGCATTTCCGCCTTCATCATGGCGTCGGTCTGAGCGCTCACGTCGCGTCCAATCGGGCCCGCCGCCGCAGTTGCCTCTCCACCGATCGTAAACTTATCGGATAAGAGGTGC
>DATNHO010000002.1:0-18440 GCA_035604895.1 Terriglobales bacterium
ACGTGGGTGTTGGTGTGAGGATCTGCTGTGGATCGCTGTGGAAAATCTTGTCAATAGGCAGAAGTTACACGAATGGGGTTAAGTGCTTGCATTCAGGCCGAATATAATTTTAGAAAACATGTCATAGTTCCCTATTTCAGATTGATATAATAGAAGCAGACAGTCAAAGAAAGGGACGCGGCCTCTCCAGGCCGCGTTTTTTATTGGGTCAATATGAGATCAGGCAGGAAGTCAGGCAGGAAAGATCACATTAAGAATTGCAAACGGCGGGGCGAATGGTCGGAGTTGCAGTTTATGGCTCGAGCCGCGAAGGAGGGTCTCCGGCTGGCCAAGCCGTGGGGAGATTCGTCGCGTTATGACGTGGTGGTCGAGACGGGCGGGCGCTTCGTGCGGGTGCAGGTGAAATCGACCGCCAACCGACAGCCGAATGGCGGGTACGTCTGCGGGGTGCATCCGAGTCCGGGCAGCGCACTTTACGGGGAGGGAGATTTTGATTTTCTGGCGGCGTACATCATTCCTTTGGACATTTGGTTCATCATTCCGGTGAGGCCGATCGTGCATCCGAAAAGGAACTCGATCACGCTGTTGGTTGGCGAGCTGACGAATGGCTGGTCAGCTTACAAGGAGGCTTGGGACTTGCTGCGCAATTACGGGCGGCGGGCGAGAAGCGAGTCCGTCGACTACGCTGGGGATGGCAGGGAGTCGGAGGGAGGAACGCAGTCAGAATAGGGATGGGCGGGCGGAGCCTCCGAGGAGCGAGGTGTTTACCGTGCCGATGGTGTGCGTGCCTTCGTTGCCGCCCCAGGCGAACAGAAAAAATACTTGGGGGAAGCCGCCGGCTCGCAGGGTGAGTCCGGCGGCGAAGCTGTGTTTGAGATTTTGAAAGTCGACGTCGCCGCGGGTGAGCGCGACCTTGCCCTGGTCGGCCATGAAGCTGAAGCCCAGCGGCCCCCAGATAGAGTGTTCGAAGTTTTCGCTGAGCAGCAAAACATTGGGCGCGCGGAAACGGTAATCCTGGTAGCTGCTTAGGGCAGGGTTGCCGTCGATGTCGGAGCCTCCGAGGGTGGGCTGGAAATAGAACGGGACGGCGCTGCCGGCGTCGGCGATTGATTCGGAAATGAGCAGGCGAAAGCCGATTGTGCCGTTGCGGTTTCGCGAGTAGGTGATGGGCGGGCAGACGGCTCCGACGGATTGCGCGCACTCGTCGGGTCCGTTGGTTTCTTTGGGCGCGGCGGATTGGGAGTGTCCGTAGAGCGGGACTTCCTGGTCGAGATCGACCGTCCAGCGCCGAAAGGAGTAGGTGGAATCCGACGGCGCAAAGAACTGCTGGAAGTTCACCAGATAATTGAACTGGAGACGATCGTTGAAGAGCGTGGGCTTGAGGCGGAATCCCTCGCCGAGTTGCACGAAGCCGGGTTGACTGGCGAGTCCGGGTGCGGTGGCGTGGTTGTAAAGATGTTCGATGGATGGAGTCGATTCTCCGTGGTTCTCTCGGATGTTGACGAAGCGTCCGTTAAGCTCGCCGAGCAGTGAGATATTCAGACCGCGGATGGCTGGCAGTTCGGTAACCGGCTTGATTACGTTCGCGCCAGCGATGGTCTGTTGCATTCCGAAGACGGTCTTGCCCGACTCTAAGGTCGCGGGGCCCAGTCCGAAGAAGAAAAGTTGGTTCAGCGCAATCGCCTGTGCGTAGACGTTGAAGACAGTGTAGGGGTGAACTGCGAGATTGCTCTTCGTGGGCTTGCCGGTGGGGTTCGTGACCACCGTGATGTGCTCAATCGGAGTGTGGATAATCTTCATATACCCGCCGGCGCGCCAGGAGGCGCTGGTGGCACCGACGCCGTCGAAATCCCAACTGATACGCCAGCTTTCGTTGGGAGTGTAGTGGGTTACGAAGGCCAGGCCGAATCCGAAACCGTTTTGCGGGGCAATACTGCCGAGGGCGAGGTGTATGGGGTGATCGGTGGCGAACTCTTCGGCGCAGTCGAAGAATCCCTTGAAGCTGAACGTGCAGGCTTCCTTAATGTGTTCGCTTTCGCGGCGGAAGTCGGATTGCAGTTGGGTCTCTCGGGGCGCGGCTGGCGCGCTTTCCTGGGCCAAGCTGAATCCGCTGGCCAGCAGAAGAACGATCACGAGACGCCATCGCATGGGCACTCCTTTACGGCTACTTTCGTTTGGGCTGGCTTTTGGGTTTGGACTTGGTTCGTGATTTTGCTTTGGTCTCGACGGCGGCGGCGATGTCGAACCTGACTCGCTTTGCGCCCTCGGGATGCAATCGCGCGGTCACTTTCTGAATGTAGGCGGCGGCTTCGCCCTCGGTCTTGATCGCGTTGATGTAGATGTTGGAGTGCTGTGCGGGTGGAAATTTTCTTTCCACTTCATGCAAATGGAGGATTTGGTTCTTCAGCAGAGCTGACACCGGGCGGTTCTTGTTGAACGCACTTTTCGGTGGCTGGGGAACTTTAATTACCGCCATAGAACACCTGCCTCGTTTTCGGTTCTAGCTTGTTTGAAACTCTGGCCCATCGGTTCGCATAGTGGGTAGTGAAAGCAGATCGAGAAACGTATCAGCGGCCTTTTCGCGCGGCGAACGCGGGTCGTAATCTCCGAGAAAAAACTTGGTCACGGTGGCTGGAATCGAAGCGTGCTCGAAGACGCGTCCGGTCACTACGGTTCCTTTCGGAATCCAGGGTGAAACCAGAATGGCGGGCACACGCACGCCCAGGCGGTCGAAGGCGAATGGCATTCCCGTGCCGGTGTCGTTGGGTTGGGCAACGAATCCGTCAGGCGTGCACGCCGGCGGCGGAACGTGATCGTAGATGCCGCCGTGCTCGTCGTAAACAATAAGGAGAGCCGTGCTCGCCCACAGTGCCGGATTCTCCTTGATTGCGTTGTAGATCGAGGCGATGAAAAGTTCTCCTGCCTGCACGTTGTGATCGGGATGCTGATCGGAAGCCAACTCCTCGCCGTCGTCTCCGTCGTGGTCGTTGTAGTTGGGCTCGACGAATGAATAATCCGGCAACGTGCCGGCCTTGCAGTCGGACAGGAACTGATCGTAGGTGGCAAACAACTGCGGCTGGTTCTGGAGCAGGTTGACGATTTCCATGGTGGAGCTGGCCTGATCGAAGTAATAAATCTTCGCCGTGTGGGCTGGGTTGGCGGCGATCATGCGCTCGTAAATGCTTTTGTAAGGCTCCTTCACGTAGAAAACGTCCATGCTGACCTGGCCGAAGGAAGTGCCGTAGTGAGGAAACGCGCGGTTGCAGATGGTCGGGCCGGGGATGGAGGCGAACCATCCGTTGAATACCGCAAACTCGGTGGCCAGTGTGGTCAACACCGGCAGCTTGTCGGGAGTGAAGTAGTACAGGATTTTTGCCGAGTGCCCCACGTCGTTTTGCTGCTGGTAATAGCTTTTGACGAAGCCTTGCATGTTGGCCACGCGGGGGTTGCTGGTGTCTCCATTGAAAATTTGCAGATCGACGGCGGGAAAATGATGGTCGGGATCAGGATCGAGCTGGCTTTGAAATTCCGCCAGCGGCTGCACTTTGATAGTGGCGCCGGTGGTGTCGAGGTTGCTTTCGTTTCCGGTCAAACCATCGATCAGCGGATTCTGTGCCTTCAAAGCGCCCAGCATGTGATCGAACGATCGGTTCTCCATCATCAAAACGACGATGTGTTTAAGGCTATCCAGTCCTGGCGGCATGGGTAAGTTTACCTCGGGGTATCAGATGCCGTGTTTATTGGTGCACTCGGTAGTGAAGTTCGACGAGCAAACGTTACAGACGGGAGCTACTTCAAGTCGATTCGATCGTTGTGACTAGCATCGGAGCGGATCGCAGACCAAATCGGTGCACCTCAGATGAAAGATTGCTGGTAGTGGTGCAGTTTGGTAGGGAAGCGAGCCAAACGCGCGATTATTGTGTCGCAAAAAACGCGACACATCGCGCGGCCCGCCCGGATCCTTCGCCGCGCAAAGAACGCTTGCTCCGGATGACAATCAAACTGCACTTCAGATGAAGATTGCTTCACACGTTGCGAACCGGCGAGATGGGTTATAGAATGATGCCGCTTTTGAAGTCAAAAAAGGAGATTCCATGCAAGATCGGATTGTGGGTTATAGGGCGGCTCTTGGAAGAAGCGGAGCCTTGGCTTTGTGCGTGGCGCTGTGTGTGGGCGGACTGAGCGGCTCCGCGAGCGCCGAGTCGAAATATGTGACATTCGCTATCAAGGACGCGGTTCAAACTACCGGCGGCAGCATCAACGATAATGGCTATATAGCCGGTTGGACCAGGGATGCCTCCCTCAGAAACCACGGGCTTCTGCGCGCGCCCGACGGAACCATCACGATCTTCAACGTGTCCGGCGCGACCGACACCTTCGGCAGCAGCATCAACAGCAAGAACGTCATCACCGGTATCTGGTTCGCCTATTATGAACATGGTTATGTGCGAACCGCCGATGGAACGATCACACCGTTCGATCCGCCGGGCGCAACCATGACCGAACCAGTGTGCATCAACGACAAGGGCGTGATTGTGGGCACCTGGGCTGAACAGAGCGGAGGATTTCAAGGGTTCCTGCGTTCCGCGCATGGAAAGTTTACAAGCTTCGACGTACAGGGCGCGACAGATACCATGCCGCAGTTCATTAATAACCAGGGAGTGGTCACAGGCTATGCCCAGTACGGTTCGCAGTCGAATACGAAGGGTTTCGTGCGGGCGGCGGACGGAACCATCACCACCTTCGATGCCCCGGGCTCGACGCGAACCCAGCCTCAGGGTATCAACAATCTGGGCGTCATCACCGGCACCTATGTGGATGCCAAAGGCGTGTTTCATGGCTTCGTGCGCGCTGCCGACGGAACCATCACGACCTTCGATCCCCAAGGATCGAAGGGCACGCAGGCCTACGTCGTCAACGACAACGGCTTGATCACCGGGGGTTACCTGGACGGCAAGGGCCTCGACTACATCGGTTTTGTGCGCGCGCCAGACGGCAAGATCACGATCTTCGATCCTCACCAATCGGGTTGGGTGCTGGAACTTGGCATCAACAACCACGGTGCGATCACCGGAAGCTATGGCAAAGGCTATGAGCAAGGCGTCCAGTATGGCTTCCTTCTGTCCACCAATTAGGCAGTAGCGTGGCCTTCCGCGGCGGCGGGCGCGTCTCCATGGTGCGCCCGCTTTCCGCACGAGCTCCGGCACGACCATTCCAAGATTTGCGCTTTATATCGGTTTTTCCGGTTGCTGCAACCCTCGCGTAATTCGTCTTGCTACCCGATTTCGTCAATGGTGCAGATATTGGGATGGTTCAATGCGGAAGCTGCCTGACCTCGCGTTGGAAACGGGCCAGCGCTTGAGAGTCCTTGGCGACTACATCGGGCAGGAACAGCACAAATCCAAGACCGCCGCGAGCGCGATTTGTTGGTCTTTTTTCGGCTTTGTTTTGTGAGCGATAACTGCGAAGTCTGGAGGGCTTAGACTGGCCCCTCAAATGCCACCTCTCCCGTTGGCCGGGGCAGGCTATAATGACGCGTTGGCCTGAAGGGATCACCGTGAATGCTGGCATCCGATAGTCGTTTCTGCAATGGGGAACTTTTGCCTGGGGTGAGTCGTATGTAAGGATGTGCCCCTGCGGGCGGCGGCCGGTGAAAGATGCGCAAGAGAGTCGCGTCCTGTCGTTCCAAAGGCTGACGGGGGATCGCTGGGCGGCTGATTTGTGATGATCTAGTCGTTAATTCTTTAAGCAGAATTCTTTAAGACCAGAATTCTTGAACACCTGATTTTTGAACGCTTGGTTCATGAGCACCTGATTTATGAAAACCTGGAAAAAAATTGCGATTGGTGTCGGAGCGGTGGCGCTGCTGGGTACCATCGTCGGTTTCACGGTTTATCAGAGCCACAAGAATGTGGTCGCGGTGCAGACGGGCAAAGCGCAACGGATGGATCTGCTTGCTGTGGTGAGCGCTTCGGGTGAAATCAAGCCGAAGACTTATGTGAATATCGGCGCCAATGCCTTCGGCAAGATTACCAAGCTGTACGTCAAAGAAGGCGACCGTGTGAAGCGCGGGCAGATGCTGGTGCAACTGGAGAACGTGCAATCGGAAGCGGATATGGATGCGATGCAAGCGTCGCTCGACGCCGCCCGCACGGACGCGGTGGCGGCCGAGGCTGCGTTGAATACTTCGGCGGCTGATCTCAATCATGCGAAGTCGGACGCGGAACGCTCCGACCTCGACTGGAGCCGCGCGCAGGGCTTGTACAAAGATGCGTTGATCGCGAAGTCGGATTTCGACATGCAGAGGGCGAATCACCAGGCCGCCGTCGCCGGACTGGCACAAGCGCAGGCGCGGGTGGCGCAGGCCAAGGCGCAAAAAGAGTCGGCGGATCGCCGGATCACGCAGGCCGACGCGAACCTGACTCACGCCTCCGATGTTTTGAAGAAGACCACTTATCAGGCGCCGTTTGATGGCGTGATCACGAATTTGCCGGTGCGCGAAGGCGAGACGGTGGTGGTCGGAATTCAGAATTCTCCGGGCAGCACGCTGATGACTTTGGCCGATTTGTCGGTGATCACGGCTGAGGTGAAAGTGGATGAGACCGACATCGTGAATGTGCAGATGGGGCAGCCGGCACAGGTGACGATTGATGCCATGCCGAAGAAGGTCTTCAAGGCGGTAGTGACTCAGATCGGGGATAACGCCATTGTTCGCTCGACGGGGGTTTCGACGTCGCAGCAATTATCGACCAGCCAGGAAGCGAAGGATTTCAAAGTCGTTGTGACCTTGCTGGATCCACCGGACGATTTGCGACCCGGACTTTCGACCACAGCCAAGATCACGACCGCGACACGAGGCAACGCCCTTTCCATTCCGATTCAGGCTTTGACGGTTCGTACTCAAGCCGACCTTGCGCCGAAGAACGAAAAGGGAGCGGTGCAGGCTGCGGCGCCCCAAGCAGAGGCAGCGAAGGACAAGCAGGAGATTCAAGGCGTTTTCGTTCTGCGCAATCACAAAGCCGAATTCGTGGCTGTGGATACTGGCATTGCGGGCACAACCGATATCGAAGTGCTCAAGGGACTGAAAGAGGGTGACGAGATCGTAACCGGCAGCTATAAAGTGTTGCGCACGCTGAAGCCGGGCAGCAGCGTAAAAGTTGATAACTCGGCGCCCAAGAAGGAAGAAGAAGAGAGCACCTAGCCCCGGATGGTTCTGGGAGGGCGCGGATTCAGCCGCAGTTTGGCTCTAACCTTCGCCCGGATGGTTCGTCCAACCGAAAGCCGGCGAAGGTAACAGAGATCGGAGCGCGGGCAAGTGTCCGAAGAGGAAACGGAGAAAAGAATGGCTACCGCAGAAGTAATCAACATCGCGCAACCCGTAGTGTCCTCCTCCCCTGAAACTTTCATGATTTGCACTTTGGACCTGTGGAAGACGTATGACATGGGTTCGGAGCAGCAGGTGCACGCGTTGCGCGGTATCAATTTGAACATTCGCCGCAACGAATACGTCGCAATTATGGGGCCGAGCGGGTCGGGGAAATCTACGCTGATGAATTTGATCGGGTGCCTGGACACGCCCAGCAAAGGCCAATATTGGTTGAATAATCAGCAAGTGAGCGAGTTGGATGATGACGAGTTGGCGCGCATCCGGAATAAAGAGATCGGTTTCGTGTTTCAGACTTTCAATCTTTTGGCGCGCGCGACGGCGCTGCACAATGTGGAACTGCCTTTGATCTACGCGGGCGTGCCCTCGGAAGAACGCGCTGAGCGTGCCAAGGCGGCGCTGTCTTCGGTAGGTATGGCCGAGCGCATGATGCACAAGCCCAACGAGCTCTCCGGCGGCCAGCGGCAGAGAGTTGCGATTGCGCGCGCGCTGGTCAATCGTCCGTCGATCATTCTCGCCGACGAACCCACGGGCAACCTGGATTCACAAACCGGAAACGAAATTATGGCAGTGCTGGACCGTCTGCAGGCCCAGGGAAACACAATTGTCCTGGTAACTCATGAGCATGACATTGCTGAGTACGCGCACCGCGTCATCAACATTAAGGATGGCGTGGTGGAAAAGGATGAGGCGAAGCGGTAGCCAGACCGCTGTCGGCATCTAGTTTTGATTTGAAGCGCTCAGCCACCAGGCTGGGCGTTTTCGTTGTGGCGCAACTTCTGGGTGTGCCCGGGGTTCCAAGGGTACAAATGAGGAGAGCCATGAAACAGTTTCGAATCGCGATGATCCTGGCGCTAGGTTTGGCGTTGACCGCGTGCGGTGGTGGGAATTCGAGTAGTTCGGCTACCGCTGCCGGCAATTGGACGGCGACGCTGACCAACGCGGACGGAACTCCTGCCTTCGCCTTTACGACTTCCTTGACGCAAAACGGAGGTACGTTGATGGTGACTGGCTCTAATCTCAGTTTCACGACGTCGACCGCCTGCTTTACTTCTGGAGGAACACAGACCGGGTCGTTCGGTGTGAACGGGGCCATGAACGGAAATGTCACGGGGGCATTTCAGTTGACCATTACATCTGGAACCCCCAGCGGCAACACGCTTGTTCTGCAGGGCACCGTGAACAACGACACGATCACGGGCACGTGGGCCTTGACTGGGACCGGAGCATGCACGGGATCCGGGACTTTCACGATGATGAGGACATAGCGCGATGACTTCCGTTCGGTAAGGGTTAGAGTCTTTCGCCCCGCAGAGGGCCAGCTGGTTTTCCGACTTTGCGCTCTTACTTCGCTCCGCGGCTTTGATTCCGTGTGAGCCGGCTGCCCGGAGGAGGTATCCGGGGCTACGTGTGCACCGCACTTCCCTACAGTGGTAAACCGCTTCGCACTTGCTTTGTAGCGGGCATGCGCTACAATGCCTGTTCTTGAAAATGGCTTCTTTGGAGTGCCGTTTTCGAGTATCCGCTGGTATCTTTCTGGTTATCTGTGAGCGACTTATCTTATCCGCTGTTCGGAGAAATAGCACTAGACTAGAGGCGAAGTTTGGACCCCGCATGCGGGGTGGTGAATGATTTTGGCTTGGGGAGGAGAAAGACCATGAGATTGCGAATGATCCTGGCTGTGGTTGTTCTGGCGTCGACGGCGCTGGTTGCTCAGACGTTTCGCGGAACCATTCTGGGGACGGTAACGGACGCATCGGGCGCGGTGGTTTCGGGCGCCTCGGTCAAAATACATAACGCGAACACCGGACTGGATCGAACCACCCAGACCAGCGCGGACGGCAGCTACGCGGTGTCCGAACTTCCGATCGGGACTTACACGGTCACGGTTTCGCAGAGCGGATTTCAGACTTCGGTGACCAACACCGTTACCGTAAACGTCGCGGGAGAGAGCCGCGTGGATGTTTCGCTGAAACCCGGAGACGTGACGGTGCGGGTGGAAGTTTCTGGCGAGAGCCTGCCGCAGGTGGAGACGACTACGAACGACCTGGGCGGCGTACTCACCAGCAAGACCGTGGAAAACCTTCCGGTGAACGGGCGGGACTATACCAAGCTGATCTACCTCAATCCAGGCGTGGCTGGTTCTCCGGACCAGATTTCAGATTCTCCCGGCTCGTTCGGCGAGTTTTCGATGAACGGAGCGCGCGGGCGCTCGAACAATTATCTGCTGGATGGAACGGATATGAACGACGGTTACCGCAACGACCCGGCGATCAACCAGGCGGGAGTGTTCGGGACCCCGTCGACCATTCTGCCGATCGATGCGGTGGCCGAAGTTCGCGTGCTCTCGAATTTCGAGCCGGAGTATGGACGAAACGCGGGAGCGGTCGTCAACATCGTAACCAAGAGCGGCACGAACGCGCTGCACGGGACGGCGGCGGAGTATTTCCGCAACGATGCTCTGGACGCGCGAAACTTCTTCAATCCGGTGGAAAATGCAAACGGGACTCCAAATCCGAAGGCTCCGTTCCACAATAACCAGTATGGCGCTTCGCTGGGCGGGCCGATTGTCAAAGACAAGACTTTCTTCTTCGTAGACTACGAAGGTCAGCAGGAACCGGTCGGCGTAGTGACTATTGCGACCGTTCCCACGGGCACTGGTCCGGGGGGCGCGCTCAGCCCCAGTGACGCCAGTAATCCTGTAATCGCAGGCCTGTTGGCGCGTAACCCCTGGCCTGCGCCAAATTTGGCGCCCGGCGCCCTGTTTTCCCCTGGAACTGCGTCTGTGGTTTCGCCTTCTTTTAATCGGCTGACCAGCATGATTGCCAAGGTCGACCATAGCTTCAACGCCAACAACCTGCTCACCGGCCGATATTTTTTCGGCGATAGCGTGCAGTCGTTCCCGCTGGCGCTGACCGCTAGCGGTGGTCAGCTGCCGGGTTTCAATACTTACACTCCGACTCGGGTTCAACTGGTTTCACTCTCCTTTGTGCATACGTTTGGGTCGAACAAAGTGAACGAACTGCGATATGGCTGGAACCGATTCGCGGAAGGTTTTTTCCCAGCGGATCAGAGTTTCCACCCCAGCTCGATTGGTCTTTGCGATACCGGGACTGCCGGAGGCCTGGGATGCGCGGGTGGCCCGGCCGATTCGGGCCTGCCCATCATTCAGGCCGATGGGTCGAGCGGGGTTGCGCAGTTGGGTGCGACGAGCAGCGTGCCGCGGCACCGCGTGGACAGCAACGACCAGGTGATCGACAATTTCTCCTGGAAGGTCGGCAAACATGACGTTAAGTTTGGTTTCGACTTCCATCGCACGACCGTGCAGCAGTATTTCGACAAGTATTTCCGCGGCCGGTTGAGATTCGCCAGCCTGACTGACTTCCTAGCCGGAGTGCCCGAAAGCAGCGGCACGCTTCAGTATGTCGGCGACACCTTGCGGCATACGTTCGAGAACAATTTCGGATTCTACGTGCAGGATAGTTTCCGCATTACCTCCCGCCTGACCTTCAATTACGGGCTGCGTTATGACTATATGGGTGTGATGGGCGAAAAGAACAATTTGCTCAGCAACGTCACCAGCTTGACTCCTCCCGCGCCGGGCACGGCCGGAACGGGAAACTTTGTATTAACGCAGGTGGGGCAGCCGGGGTTAAGCAGTCTCTACAACCCGGACAAGACAAATTTCGCCCCGAGGGTCAGCGCAGCGTGGGATGTGACGGGCAAAGGGCAGACTGTGATCCGTGCCGGGTGGGGGCTTTTCTTCGATGCATTCTCGCAAGACATGGCGCTGGGCCACCTGCCTTATGAAACGTTCTATTCTCCCGGGCCGGCGTATAACCCGATCGGACCGGCGGCCATCCTTTCGTCGGGACTGAATCCGAACCTGCCGGCCGGCGCGATCGCCAACGGCGTGCCAGTTTTTGGCAGCGAGACCGCCTGCAATTTCGAGTGCGACACATTCGCCTTCGACCGCAACATTAAAACGCCCTACATGGAGAACTACAATCTGAACTTCCAGCAGCAGATTACAAATCACGCGGTGGTGCAGTTGGGCTATGTGGGATCCCAAGGACACCGTCTGTGGCGATTCTTTGATCTGAACCAGCCCAGCGTTGCTGCTATCAATGCTTGTGACCTCGGTCAACTGGGATGCACCGCAGGAATTCATGATTTTAGTGGTGCGGCTCGCCCCTTCGGTGGAGGATTCGGCCCTCCGGGCAACACCTATGGTACCTACTACCTCGAACAGGAAAATTCCACGGGCCAATCGAACTACAACTCTTTGCAGGCACAGTTGCGCATCAACAGCTGGCACGGCGTCACGTCCATGGTGAACTTTGTATGGTCGAAGTCGCTGGATAACTCGAGCGATGGCGAGGACTTTGAACCCAATGCCGCGCAGCCACAGGACAGCAACAACCCGCAGCGCGAGTATTCCTATTCGAACTTTGATCTGCCCAAGCGGTTTACGTGGATTTTCGGTTACGACATTCCCAAAATGGGTGGAGGGATGCAGCGCTTGAAGAATGGTTGGGGCATGAACAGCACGGCCACTTTGCAAAGCGGGCAGCCGTTCCAACTGAACTACAACGGTGAAGATGACTACAGCGGTGGCGGCGGCGGTTTCGACCGTCCCGATGTTGTCGGGCCAATCATTCAGAACAATTCGAATCCGTATCAATTCCTGTCGCTTGCCTCTTTTGCCATACCGTGCACCGTGACCGCCGCCACCGGAGCCGCTGCGGACTGCATTCCGGGGACGAGGCACTACGGTGATATGGGACGCGATTCTCTGCGTGGGCCGCAATATAAGCAGTGGGACCTCGCACTCTACAAGAATACAAACATCACGGAGCGGGTGATTCTTCAGCTGCGAGCCGATGTCTTCAATATTTTGAACCATCCGAACTTTGCCAACCCATTCCTGCCTGGTTTTATCACCGATCCGGCGGTCAATGGGTTTCAGCAAGTGGGTAACCGAGAAGTGGGCAAGGGTTCCTACGCTCTCACCGCGACCGGTGACGTGGGCATTGGCAACCCGTTCCTCGGCGGCGGTGGGCCGCGCGGGATACAGTTGGCGGCTAAGTTTTCGTTCTAGGTTGTGGGTTTTCAGGCTCCTCCTGCTCGGGCAGGAGGAGCGTTTTTATTGGCCCCGGACGAGGCGTCCGGGGCTACGTGTTTAGGGGTGTGACGGTGGTTCCTGCACTTCTCCTACGGGGACGATCTTGGTGGCGGCGCGGAATTTCTTGTAGTCGCGGAAAGTGATGTCGTCTTCGACGTTGAAGTTTTTCAGCAGGGCTATTCGTACGTCCACCTTTACCGCGATGTGCTGTGGCAGCCAGACTTCATCGTTGATGCGGGTTTGCTCGATGACGATGCGCGAGCCTTTGTGGATGCGCGCGAGGAACAAGCCGACGGAAACAGTGTCAATGCATTGGATGTCGAGCTTTTTCCACTGCGATTCGTCTTTGTCGATCCAGGCGCGAAAGCGGAACTTGGGCAGCATTTTGGCTTCTTTAAGATGCGCCTGGTAGCCCGGCCGCGGTTCGCCATCAATGACGTAGGTATCGCGTCCGGCTAGAGACTCGATGCCTGCCAGTTGGAAATTGTAGGCGTCTGCTACTTCGCGCACGAACTTGCGTTCCTCTACACGGTCTTTTTCTTCTTTTTCTTCGCGCTTCTTGCGGTCTCCGTCGGATTCATTCTTGCGCTTGTCGATCAGCTTCTGGATTTTCTCTTCTTCTTTCTTCGCGTCTTTGTCGGGGAGCGGTTTGTCGTCTTTGGCGATCAGGCGCTCGACTTGCTCGCCATAGATTTCCATGATTTCCGAGGTTTTGGTTTCGGTTGACTTTACCTCGCCTTTGCCATCGAGCTTGTGTTGCTCCTCGCGCTGGATGTAGGTGTAGTCGCGCTGCTGTTTGTCGTTCACCATGTCTTTTTCGGCGGTCTGTCGAATGAGCTCGCGGATCTGGTCGTCGGAGAGCGATGGTGCGGGGCTGACTGGTGGCGGGTTGTCTTGGCCGAGAGCGCAGCCGCAGGCGAGAACAAGAAAGACGAGCGCGGACTCGATGCGCATGTTCATATTTACGTGATTAGAACCCGGGCGGTTCCCATGAGTTTTGCTTCGCTGCCACAATATTTACTTTTCCGCGCGGCCCAGGGTCCCAGCGCGGAAGGAGCGGTCGTCCAGGCGATGCAGGCGCTTGGCCATGCCGGGGCGGAGCAGCGGGTGATGGCGGATGGTGAACAGATATTCGGCGATGAACCATAGATGTTGGTCGGTGGTCATCCAGTCACGGTCGTCGAAGCGGGCCAGATTAACCGGGCGCGAAAAAGTTCGCAGGGTACGTTCGCCGCGGAGATTGAAGTAGACGTCGAAATAGCTCATGGCGAGTTCGCGCAGAGTGCGATAGACGGGCTCGCGATAACGGCATCCGGTGAAGTTGGACTTGGCGAGGGCTCCCCAATGGCCCTTGATGCGGTAGATGGCAATGACGTGGTCGGTGTCGCGTTCGGCTTCGAGGTCGAAGACTAGAGGAGGATAGCCGTTAGCTCGCAGGGCGGCGGCAGCAAAGGTCGCGGCCTCGAAGCAGTGCGCCGTGTTTTTTTGAAGGACGCGACGCGGCGACCAGGCCGTGTTGGCAACGTGGTACGGCATGTCATCGAGGTAACGCTGGATTCCGTGAGGAGTTTTCAGGCTGCGCAGTTTGCGTAGTTCGGCCGGGGTGAAGTTGTTCATTCTTCAGTTCAGTTTATCTTGTGGTCGGGGAAAAAGCGTTAACCACAGAGGACACTAAGGTTTATAAAGGAATGCCTTCATGCGAATAATTCTGCCAGTTCCCTCGGGCTGTCTACCGTTACATCCGGCGGAGCCTCGCAGAGCGTGTGGGGAGCGAAGCCGTAGGTTACGCCGCAGATCCAGAGGCTGGCGTTGCGGCCGGTGATGACGTCGACGGAGGAGTCGCCGATCATCAGGGTTTCGTGGGGCTTGGTTTTGGTTTCGCGCAGGATGGTCTGGGCTCCATGTGGATCGGGCTTCTTCGTGGAGAAGCTGTTCCCTCCGTAGACGTGGATGAAGAATTCGGCGAGGCCGAGCGCTTCCACGATCTGGCGTGAAGGAATGACCGGCTTGTTCGAAAGCACGGCCATCTGGCGACAGATGCCGTTGGAGTTGCGGATCGCAGTGAGCGTTTCTTTGACGCCGTCGTACAGGTGAGTGTGGTCGAGTTTGTGAGCGCGGTAGTAGGCCAGGAAGTGATCGAGTCCTTCTTTTATGAGGCCTTCGTTGCGGGGATCGCCGAGGGCGCGTCGCACCAGCATGGGCGCGCCGTCGCCTACGTAGGAGGCGATCACGTCGCCGGGCAGGTCGGGGCGTCCGAAATGCTTGAGCATGGCGTTCACAGAGTGGATGAGGTCGAGGCGGGAGTCGATCAGGGTTCCGTCGAGATCGAAGATGAGGAGTTTGATCTGGCGGGGATCGAACTGGCGGTGAAATTTGATCATCTGTTTTTAGGATAAATGATCGAGGAGCACTCAGCAGTCAGCCAGCTCACATTTAGCACCTAGCCGTACGGGGTTTCGCTTTTTGCTGTTCTGAACCAGGCCAAGTGCCAAGTGCTAATTGCCAATTGCTGAACTGGCTGAATGCTGACTGCTGATTGCTGACTCGCGAATGCTGTTCATTTACAATGAAAACGCGATGGCGACGAAGACTGATCCTAAACCGGCTGGCCTAAAAGACGACAAAAGCAAGAGCACGGGCAAGACTTACGAAGGCCTTTCCCCCGAGCAACTGATTGAGGCCTATCGGATCATGTATACCTCCCGGCGACTGGACGACCGGGAGATCCTGCTCAAGCGGCAGCAGAAAATCTTCTTTCAGATTTCGGGAGCGGGTCACGAAGCGGTTGGTTTGGCGTCGGGCTTTACGCTGAAGCCGGCATACGACTGGTTTTATCCTTACTATCGCGATCGCGCGCTGTGTCTGGCTTTGGGGGCAACGCCCTATGAGATGCTGCTGATGGCTGTGGGCGCGGCAGATGATCCGCAATCGGGCGGCCGCCAGATGCCCTCGCACTGGGGCTTTCCAAAATTGAATGTGGTCACGCAGTCTTCTCCGACCGGGTCGCAGGTTTTGCAGGCGGTCGGTTGCGCCGAAGGTGGACGCTACTTCGCGAGTCATCCGCAAGCTGCGAAAAAGGCCGACGGAGACTATCGTCAATTCAAAGACGTTAAATTCGAGGGCGATGAGGTTACGTACGTTTCTCTGGGCGACGGCACCACCAGCGAAGGCGAATTCTGGGAGGGGATGAACACCGCTTCCAATCGCAAGTTGCCGGTGTTGTTCGTCGTGCAGGATAACGGTTATGCTATCTCGGTCCCGGTCGAGGTGCAGACTGCGGGCGGCAACATTTCGAGGCTGGTGTCGGGTTTTCCCAATTTTCATTTTGAGGAAGTCGACGGCACCGACCCGGTTGCTTCGTACGCAGCGTTTGCCCGTACCGTGGCCTACTGCCGCGCGGGGGAGGGTCCGGGGTTTATTCATGCCCACGTGATTCGTCCTTATTCGCATTCACTTTCCGATGACGAGCGGCTTTACCGTCCCGACGCCGAGCGCGAGCGTGATGCCGCCCGCGATCCCATCACACGCATGCAGATGTTTCTGATTCGCGAAGGCATTCTCGATGAAAAAGGCATTAACAAGCTGGAAAAGCAGGTAGAGGACGACCTGCAAATTGCGGTGGATCAGGCTCTGGAGGCGGCTTTACCTGCGCCCGACACAATCATGCGCTACGTTTACTCGCCCGATCTGGATCCAACATCTTCGGCAATACAAACGGAGCCGGTGTCACCTGCTCCGGCGGCGGACGGCAAGAAGGTCGCTCCGAAAACCATGGCTGATCTGATCAACGCCACGCTGCGTGACGAGATGCGCCGGGATGAGCGCATCGTGATTTTCGGTGAAGATGTGGCCGATGCCAGCCGCGAACAATATCTCGAAGAGAAGTTGATCAAAGGCAAGGGCGGCGTCTTCAAGTTGACTTACGGCTTGCAGCACGACTTCGGCTCCGACCGCGTATTCAACTCGCCGCTGGCGGAAGCGAACATTGTAGGCCGCGCCGTCGGCATGGCGACACGCGGCATGAAGCCGGTGGTCGAGATTCAGTTCTTCGATTACATCTGGCCGGCGATGATGCAATTACGCAATGAACTGCCGCTGATCCGGTGGCGTTCGAACAACGGCTTTTCCTGCCCGGCGGTGGTTCGGGTTGCGATTGGCGGATACCTCACTGGCGGCGCAATCTACCACTCGCAGTGCGGCGAAAGCATTTTCACGCACACTCCCGGCATGCGCGTGGTATTCCCGTCGAATGCGCTGGATGCGGCTGGCCTGCTGCGGACCGCGATTCGCTGTGACGATCCGGTTTTGTTTCTCGAGCATAAGCGGCTTTATCGTGAGACCTTCGGCCGCGCGCCGTATCCGGGGCCGGATTACGCGATCCCGTTCGGCAAGGCGAAAGTAGTGCAGCCGGGAACGGATTTATCTGTGATCACCTACGGAGCGGTCGTTCCGCGAGCCTTGCAGGCGGCGCAGAAACTCGAACGCGAGCACGGAGTGAAGGTTGAGTTAATCGATTTGCGCTGCCTCAATCCGTTTGACTGGGAGACGATTGCGGCTTCGGTGAGCAAGACCAATCGAGCGCTCGTTGCTTACGAAGACTCGCTCAGCTGGGGCTATGGCGCCGAGATTGCAGCCCGCATCGCCGACGAATTGTTCGACCACCTGGACGCCCCCGTACGTCGCGTTGCCGCGAAAGATGTGTTTGTCGCCTATCAACCCATTCTCGAAGACGCGACCCTGCCCCAGGCCGAGGATCTGCTGCGGGCGATGAAGGAATTGTCGGAATACTGAGCAGCCGACTCCGCCGCATCAAGCTTCCTTACTAGTTCTTCCGGAGAAACAAAATCAGGTTTATTGCCAAGAGTTGTAAAAAGACTGCCAAAACCGCACTGGAAGCGTGCTTTCAAGGCCGTTCAGTGCTATAGTTCCAGCCCGCTGGTGAGATTTGATGGCTTGAGGGGACTGCATCATGAAAAGCAAACGGTTCTGGTATTCCGCGGGTAGAGCTTTGACCGTGACGGCTGCGGTTCTGATGCTGGTCAACGGCGCGTCGGCGGCCAGCCAGGAAAAAGTGCTGTACAGCTTCACCGGCGGAAATGACGGAGGCGATCCCGCGGCGGGATTGATTCGTGACCACGCCGGAAACCTTTACGGCACGACCGTCGTGGGCGGCACTGGCGCGGCGTGCGAAGGCGGATGCGGCACAGTCTTCGAGCTGACTCGGAACTCCAGCGGCAAATGGCAAGAAACGGTGCTCTACAACTTCCAGGCTGGCGCCGACGGGAAGAATCCCTACGGCGGAGTCACTCTCGACGCCAAAGGAAACCTTTACGGCGCCACGGTTTCGGGCGGAAGCGGCGGCACTTGCAGCGGCGACGGTTGCGGCACCATTTTCAAGCTCACTCGGTCCGGCAAGAGTTGGAGCGAGAGCGTGCTGTACAGCTTCACCGGCGGAACCGACGGAGCCGACCCCGGCGGTGGCGTAGTCTTTGACGCCAAGGGCAATCTTTACGGCACAACTCCAGATGGCGGTAGCGTGAACGGTTGCAGCTGCGGCGTGATCTACGAGCTAAGCCCCACCAAGAGTGGTTCGTGGAAGCAAAGGGTGGTTCACACTTTCACCGGCGGCAATGACGGATCGACAGGCTCGCTCGGTTTGCTGCATTTCGATAAGACGGGCAATCTGTATGGCGTTGCCGAACTCGGTGGCGCTCATGCAGCCGGGACCGCATTCGAGATGTCGCCTGCTTCCGCAGGCAAGTGGAAATTCATCACCATCGACGGTTTCAAAGGCATGCCTCACGCCGGCTTTCCTTACGGCGGCCTGATTTCCGACGCGACCGGCAGTCTGTATGGCACGACCTACTACGGCGGAGCAAACGGGCTTGGCTCGGTGTTCAAGCTCACTCGCGGCTCAAACGGCAAATGGAG
>DATNHO010000003.1:0-25698 GCA_035604895.1 Terriglobales bacterium
CTTTTTTTCTCCTACCTCCTATCCCCACGCCCCCTTGACGGGGAGCAGGTCAAGAATGACCTGCCCCCTGCTTTCGTTCACGTAAGAATACGACAACTTTCAGCTGCTCCATCTCCGATTTGAGCCGGGATGGGGGAGCGCGAGGGGCAAGGGACGGCGTTTGAGTCCCTTGCCTCTCGCTCAGCTGTGTAGAAGTCCGCTGCCTGCGCCGCCGCAAACTCTTTCGGCGTGCGGTATCCCAAACTGCTGTGCGGACGCTCCTCGTTGTACTCGATCTTCCACGCTGCGATCTTCCGCCGTGCGTCGAACAGGTTCTGAAACCAGCTCACTGTCAAGCACTCATCCCGCAGCCGTCCGTGAAAGCTTTCCACCCGCGCATTCTGCGTCGGCTTGCCCGGCTGAATGTGCAGCAACTCGATCTGCCGCTCCACGCACCACGCCAGAAAATGCCGGCTCGTCAACTCCGGCCCGTTGTCGCAGCGGATCGCCTGCGGCACTCCACCCTCACCCACAATCTGCTCCAGCACGCGAGTTACTCTCCGGCTGGCAAAGCTCGTATCCACTTCCAAGGCCAAACACTCCCGCGTGTACGCATCCACCACACTCAGTACCCGGATCGCCCGTCCGCACTCCACCGCATCGTGCAGAAAATCCAGCGCCCACTCTTGATTCGCCGAAGTCCGCTCCAGCAGCGGCTTTCCCTCGCGCACACAATGCTTCCGTTTCTTCCGACAAATCATCAACCCTGCCTCCCGATACACCCTATGCACCTGCTTGTGGTTCACTTGCTCGCCCGAACGGCCCAACAGAACATGCAGTCGCCGATACCCGAAGCACGGCTTCTCCCGTGCTAACTCCACCAGTTTGCTGCGCAACGGCTCATCGCTGCGCCGCGACTGATACCGGTAGCTCCCCACTGCCATCCTCACCACCCCGCAAGCCCGCCGTTCACTGAAGGCGTACTTCTCTCGCACCTGCTCGACAGTCGCCTTCAGGACCGCGAGCTCCACCCGTTTTTTTCAATCACCCACTGCAGCGCATCCTTGTCCAGACTCAGATCCGCCACCAGTTTCCGCAGGCGCGTGTTCTCGTCCCGCAGTTGCTTCGCTTCCTGCGCCTGACTCACATCCATGCCCCCGTACTTCGCCTTCCAGGCATAGATCGTGTGCTTCGACACTCCCACTTCCCGCGCCACGTCCTCTGCTTTCCGACCCGCTTCCAGTTGCTTCAGCGCCCCGATCATCTCCGCTTCCGTGTGCCTGCTCTTCGACATACCCCTTCCCCTTCCCTTCGTCCGAAATCATACTCGGACCTGTTCGGAAAACGGGGAGCAGGTCAGTGCCGAGGAGTAATGGGACACCAACCAAAGTATGTCACCGTGCAGAGTGCAGGCAACGGCGTTGTTTGGTGGCACCAGGTCTAGTTCGCTTGAGGCTGTGCACGTGATGCTTTGCTGAGCCGACGCGCTGCCAAGCATCACGCCCAGAAAAAGAATTAGCGATGCGAACGTCAACATTCTGACTTTCATATCGTTTCTCCTTTACGAACGCTTGCTGGTTGGGCATCATTCCAACAACTTTACTACAGGTTGTCTCCTTCCGTTAACCCCCAGCTTTCATTGACTTGCCCGTTTCACAGACGTAAGATTCGCGCCAGTGATCGGGCAGACCATTTCGCACTACCGCATTGTGGAGAAACTGGGTGGTGGAGGGATGGGTGTCGTCTACAAAGCCGAGGACACTCGGCTCGGTCGTTTTGTGGCTCTGAAGTTCCTGCCGGACGATGTTGCCAACGATCCTCATTCTCTGAGCCGGTTCAGACGTGAAGCCAAAGCTGCCTCGGCCCTGAATCACCCCAACATCTGCACCATCTACGACATTGGCGAGCAAGAAGGTAAGGCCTTCATCGCCATGGAGTTTTTGGATGGGATGACGCTGAAGCACAGCATCGCGGGCAGATCGCTCGAAACTGAAATCGTGCTGCTGCTTGGAGTTCAGATTGCCGACGCTCTTGATAGCGCCCACTCCAAGGGCATCGTTCATCGCGACATCAAGCCTGCAAACATTTTTGTTACCGAGCGTGGCCACGCGAAGGTGTTGGATTTCGGCTTGGCCAAAATGACGTATGTGGGCAAGTTCGCCGCTCAACAGCCTGGAGCGTCAGCGCAATCCACCAAGGATAGCGAGGAGCACCTGACCGGCCCCGGATCTGCGTTAGGCACGGTCGCCTACATGTCCCCCGAGCAAGTACGGGGCAAGGACCTCGACCCGCGCACTGACCTTTTCTCTTTCGGTGTGGTGCTCTATGAAATGGTGACCGGCAAGCTCCCATTTCGCGGAGAAACCTCTGGACTGGTCTTAGATGGCATCTTGAATCGCGCCCCCGTGGCTCCCGTCCGTCTCAACCCCGACCTTCCAGCTGAGTTGGAACGGATCGTCAATAAGGCTTTGGAGAAAGATCGGAACCTGCGATACCAACACGCCTCGGAGATGCGTGCCGACCTGCAACGGCTGCAACGGGACTCCGAAAGCGGACGCAGTTCTCCGGCAGGTTCGGGTACGGTGGCCGTGGCAGAAGCGCCTGCGGCTGGGCTCGGAAGGCGCTGGAAGATCGCAGGGCTTATGCTCCTGGTCGGCGCGCTTGCAGCGGGCGGGCTTTACTACCGTTTGCATCATCAGCCAAATCGCCTGACCGAGAAGGACGCCCTCGTTCTCGCCGACTTCGCCAACAGCACCGGTGATGCTGTCTTCGATGACACGCTGAAAACGGCGCTCAACGTTTCCCTCCGGCAATCGCCTTTCCTAAACCTGCTCTCTGACAGCGAGGTCGCAAAGACCGTGCAGCTGATGACTCTTCCGCCCGGTACGAAACTCACACCCGAAGTCACTCGCGACCTTTGCCAGCGGGCGGGCAGCAAAGCCTACGTTGCCGGATCGATTGGCAGTCTGGGCAGCGAATACGTCGTGGGGTTGAAGGCGGTCAACTGCCAGAACGGCGATACGCTGGCCCAGGAGCAGATGACGGCCGCGTCCAAGGAGAAAGTATTGGACGTGCTGGGTGCCGCGGCGTCCAAGCTGCGCGGAGAACTGGGTGAGTCGCTGACGACGGTGCAGAAATTTGATGCCCCCTTAGAACAGGCGACAACCTCTTCGCTCGAAGCTCTGAAAGCGTACAGCCTGGGCAGAAAGGCCGATAACGAAAAAGGCACCGTCGCCGCCATGGCCGACAACCAACGTGCCATCGAGCTTGATCCGAATTTTGCCATGGGCTACTGGGAAGTGGGGTGGAACTACTTCAATCTCGGCCAGCCGGGACGCGCTAGTGAGTATTTCACCAAGGCCTTCCAGTTGCGTGACCATGCCAGCGAGCGGGAAAGGCTCGGCATCACCGCCAACTACTATTCGAACGTGACCGGCGAACTGGACAAAGCGGCTCAGATAAATCAGCAGTGGATAACGAGCTACCCGCGGGAACCCGATGCCTACAACAGTCTGGGTATCGTGCTTGCCGCCCAGGGACAGTATGAGAAAGCCGTGGAGATTACGACACAAGCGGCGCGCATCGCACCAGATCGTGTGTATGTTTACGAGAATCTCGCCTACTACAGCCTTGCCCTGCAGCGCTTCGACCAGGCGCAGCAGATCGTGCAGGAGGCGCAAGCGCGAAAAATGGATAGCGTCATATTCCACAGCGCTTCCTACGCTCTCGCTTTTTTCAGTTCGGACCCCACGAAGATGGCCGAACAGCAACAGTGGTTTGGAGGCGAGGCCCAGTACGAGAACGTCGGACTTGCGCTCGCATCCGACACCGAGGCATATCGCGGTCATCTTGCCAAGGCGCGGGAATTGACCGGGCAGGATGTTAGCTCTGCCGTCCGCACCGACAACAAAGAAGCTGGGGCAATCCTTCTGGCGAATGCCGCTCTGCAGCAAGCGGCTTTCGGCAATATTGTGGAAGCGCGGCACGCGGCGGCCGAGGCTTTGCAGCTTGCTCCAGCCAGCCGCGGAGTCGAAGCCGAGGCCGCGCTTGCGTTCGCTATGGCCGGGGATGCGGCGCGAGCGCAGTCCCTCGCCCGCGACTTAGGAAAACGCTTCCCGCTCGATACGCAGATGCAATCACTTTGGCTGCCGGCGATTCGAACCCAGTTGGCGCTGGATAGAAAGAATCCCGCTTTCACTCTGAATGTCCAGCAAGCGGCTTCAGCACTCGATTTGGGTCAAATTGTGTTCGCCAACAATCTCTCCTGCCTCTATCCCATATATGTGCGCGGAGCGGCATACCTGGCGGCCAGACAAGCCAGCGCTGCCGCCGCCGAGTTTCAGAAGATTTTGGATCACAACGGCATCGTCTGGAACTGCTGGACTGGAGCGTTGGCGCATCTGGGAGTAGCGCGTGCCAACGCCTTGGAGTCGGGAACTTCGCAGGGAGCGGACGCTGACGCCGCCCGCGTCCGCGCGCTCAACGCCTACAAGGATTTCCTCACGCTCTGGAAAGCCGCAGACCCCAACATCCCCATCTTCAAACAGGCCAAGGCGGAGTACGCGAAGCTGCAATAGCAGCGTGGTGATCTTCCAATCATGCCTGACCTGCTTGCAGGAGAAATAACCATCGCCCGGCGTGATGGAAGAGGAATGTTCGACAAACCGACTGGCGTAAAAGAAATTGTCCGTACTTTCTGGAGCCCGAAGGTCTCTATGCTCCGACACCGATTGATTCTGAGCACAATTGACCAGTTGCGAGGTTGCAAACCGCGTTATGCTGCCTGTCAGATTGTGAGGTTCTATGCTTCAAAAAGCTCTGTTCGATGCGGCGCAAACATTTGATGGTTACTTGCGAGACAAGGAATACTATGCAGGCGAGGTGCGAATGAAACTCGTTGCGATTCGCGATCAAATGGAAGCACTCCGGCGGACTCTCGATCACGTTCGTGATTAGAAGAGGGATTCAAATACCAGCATTGACGGGATCTTGTGCGGATTCACGGTGCGGGTGCGACGGTGCGGTGAGGGTCGGGCTACGAGGCATCTTGCGAAAGCGGAGGGAGTATTTAGGCGTATAAGTATATGGAGTTAACCAGAACGGAGTGGAGCGAATGCCCGAGTCCATTGACTGGCCGCCGATGCATAGGGCGCGGCCTCGCCGTCGCCGTCGTTTCCTGCTCATTGTCGCCGTCCTCGCTGGCATCGTCTTCGGCGGTCGGACCGCGTTGTCGTATTACCTGGATGTGCTCTGGTTCGGGTCGCTCGGCTACGGGCACGTGTTCTGGAAAACACTGAGCTTACAGTGGGGAATATTCACGGCTTTTGCAGCCGCCACGTTTCTCATTCTGTACGGATCGTTTCTGGCGCTGAAGCGGGCGCATCTCCCCGATTTGCCGAGCGGTCATACGATTTTCATCGGCAGACAACCGGTGAAGCTGCCGGTTGAGCCTGTCCTGCGTCTCATCGCGCTCGGCGTCTCGCTCGCCATTGCCGCTGCAACCGGCGCCGGCATGATGGCGGAGTGGCCAACGCTCGCGCTCTTCTGGTACGCGCCCCCCACTGCTGACGTCGTGGACCCGATTTTTGGCAAGCCTCTGAACTTCTTTCTGTTCACCCTGCCCGCGTGGCAACTCATCGTCGGCTGGCTGCTGACGCTGGCCATAATTACGTGCGTACTCGCCGTTTTCTTCATCCTCATCACCGGCGGGACCGGCGTGCTCGCCCGTCGCAGCAGCTACGTCACATTGTCTTGGCGCGGCTTCTCGATAGCATTCGCATTCTTGTTGCTAGTCCTCGCGGCGCTTGCATATCTCGGCCGATTCGAGCGGTTGTTCGACGACCATACGATTTTCGGGGGTGTGACCTACACTGACGCGCACGTCATGCTCACAGGGATGCTTGTCGTCTGTACCGCACTCATTCTCGGCGCGGTGATCGCAGCCGTTAACGCAGTGTCGATGCAACGCGGGCGCTGGCTGGTCGTGGCTGTGGTTCCGGCCGCGGTCTGTTATGCCGCTCTTCAGGTAGTGGGCTGGTACGTCAGCAGCTTTATCGTCAAACCGAACGAACTGGTTCGCGAGAAACCCTACATCGTCTACAACACCGATCTAACGCGCCAGGCCTACGGATTGAACCAAGTCGCGCAGCGCGAGTTTCCGGCTGAGACGACCGTCGACGCGGCCGACCCGGCAAACAATCAGGCTACACTTCAGAACATCCGGCTCTGGGACTGGCATGCTCTGCAGGACACGCTGCGCCAAATTCAAGAAATCCGCACTTACTACGACTTTCCCGACATTGATATTGATCGCTATGAAATTGACGGCACAACTCGCGAGGTGATGTTGGCCGGGCGCGAGTTGAACGTGGACAAGCTTCCGGAGAGCAGCCGCAATTGGATTAACGAGAAACTGATCTACACCCACGGCTACGGCATCACCATGAACCCGGTCAATGGCTTCACGGCGGAAGGGCTGCCCACGCTGATTTTGAGCAACATGCCGGTCCAGAGCACGGTGCGTAGTTTAGCCGTGAAGCGTCCAGAGATCTATTTCGGCGAGTTGACCAACACTGATGTCTACGTGAAGACCCGACAGCAGGAATTCAACTACCCCCAGGGCGCGACTAACAACCTCACTTCGTATGAAGGCAACGGCGGCATTCTTCTCGGCGGTTTCTTCCGCCGCATGATCATCGCGCTCGATCAAAACGATCTCGCAAAGCTACCGTTCAGCGATGACGTGAACAAGAATAGCCGGCTGCTGATGCGCCGCAACATACGCGATCGCGTAATGGCGTTAGCGCCGTTCCTCACCTATGATCCAGATGCGTACATCGTGCTCGACGACGATGGCCGTCTGTCCTGGATCATGGATGCGTTCACGGTTTCAGACAGCTATCCCTACTCGACCCATTATCGTCTCGATAACAATTCCATCAACTACATGCGCAACAGCGTCAAGGTGGTCGTCGACGCCTACGACGGTACAACCACGTTCTACGTGTTCGATCCAGATGACCCGATCATCGCAGCCTACCGCCGCATCTTTCCGAGTCTGTTCAAGGATGCGGCCATGATGCCGCCCGGGCTGCGCAAACACGTACGCTACCCCGAGTTGCTGCTTAAATTGCAGGCGGAAGTTTACGGCCTGTATCACATGACGGATCCGGAAGCGTTCTACAACCGTGAGGATCTGTGGACCGTCGCCACCGAAGTTGGTATGAGCGAGGACGGTCAGCAAGTAACGCAAGCGATGCAGCCGAACTTCGTGCTGATGAAACTCCCGGGCGAAACCGGCGAGGAATTCGTGGAGATTCTGCCCTTCACCCCGGCCAACCGGAATAACCTGATTGGCTGGATTGCTGGCCGCAGCGACGGCGCGCAATACGGCACTTCGGTAGTCTACAACTTTCCCAAGACAAAGCTGGTCGATGGACCGCTGCAAATCGAGGCGCGAATCGATCAGAATGCGCAGCTTTCCGGACAATTGACATTGTGGAATCAGCAAGGTTCGCACGTGCGGCGCGGGGCGTTGCTAGTGATTCCAACCGGACGCGCGCTGTTGTATGCGGAACCGATTTACCTGCAGGCCGAGCGGAGTCCGATGCCCGAGTTGCGCCTGGTGGTGCTCGCACTGCAAGATCGGCTCGCGTACGGACCAACCTTCGAGTCGGCGATGGCGGCCCTTTTTGGCGGAGCGGTCTCGTCCTTGACGGCCTCATCAACGACTGCCGCAGTAGTCCCGGCGGAACCGGTGCAAGGCGCACCGGCATCCGCCGCATCGCCCCAGCCCGCAGCGGATCTCAACGCGCTCATCGCCGAAGCAGCCAAAGACCTTGCCGACTACCAGCGCCTGACAGCGGAAGGCAAACTCGGCGAGGCTGGGCAGAAGCTTGAAGAATTAAAGCGCGCACTCGACAAGCTGAACAGGCGTAAGAAATAGTCTCGCTGCGGTGCTACGCGGTTGGCTCTCTCGGAGTCTTCAAGAAGGACGAACTCGTGCAAGCTCGCTCGTATTTCAGCTGCTCTACTGGCTTTCATCTTGACTGGGATGATGCCATTGCATGGCCAAGATCAGTCCCCGGGTGTTGGCGCATCGAGACCAATCGCAACGGATCGGTCTTTCCACACTTGAGCGGTTCTTCGGCGGCCACGGCAATCGTCAGTTATCCCCTCCGCAACTGGAGTCGCTTTTGTCCGGATTGTAAATCCGTTTGGGCTGGCTGTCGCAGCATCCCCTGGTTACATCAGTTGCCGCGTCCACCTTCCGCCGGGATGCAAAAGAGAAGCCGCCCAAAACGTTCCGTACCTCAAGCTGGGTCGTAGAATGAAAGATCGAGCCACCTTTCCGTTGCCGACACGGGATGGGCATAAAATGGTGTCGTTCGAGGTTAAGAAGGATGAAGAATGAAAAAACATTCTTGATCTCAACGGTCCAAGGAGATACCGCATGCGTCGCCTGTTGCTTGTTTTGCTGTTGGTGAGTTGGTTTGTAGCCGCTCAGCAAGCGAAAACCCAGGGCCATCCGACTTCTGCCCGCGCCTCGGGCAAGACGCTGTTCCAGCAGTACTGTGCTTCGTGCCACGGCGACGACGCGAAGGGAGCGGGACCGGCGGCGGTCGCGTTCAAAGTTCAGCCTCCGGACCTGACCGCGCTGAGCCGACAAAACCACGGCAAATTTCCCAGGGACCGGGTGGATCAGGCCATCCGCGGGGACCGCATGCAGGGCGCCCACGGCTCCACCGATATGCCGGTTTGGGGTCCTGTGTTTCTGGCCCTGACTGGCATGAACCAGGCCGAAGTGGAAAGGCGCATCAGCGATCTGACGGAGCACATCAAGTCAGTGCAGGTGAAGTAAGGCCCGGCAAAACGTCCGCCAGTCTCTCGAATCTGCCCGTCACATCACGAAGCATCTTGCCGTTGTTGTCGCAAAATCTCGGTTACACTCACTTGACCGCGTCGCGAGTGCTATGGCCTGGTTAGAACAGTTACGGATGTGAGCCGAGAGTGCGGCTGGCGATGTCTAATCGATTGTGGGTTTTCTTACAAATACCTTTGAGCTTATGCTCGCAACCGCTCGGAGAGGTGTGGCGAACCGTTGCAAGTTGATTCGCAATTCCGTGCTTAGCCTTTGCTGCTTGTTGCCGAGTCTATATCTGAATAAACCGGTGCAACAGAACGATGCAGTTCTTGACAACATCCACCGACGGCTTACGAACGTCGCGAGGCTGACGTCTCACAAGCCGATCGTCTTTGTCGTTGAGATCACGCACTCGGGCCTGTCTTTCAAGGCGTCTGCAAATCCGCGGTAAATCAGAGCGTCGACTTCACGATTTCCCGCCAGCTGGCCACGGGTGGAGAGGGCGAATTGAGCTGAGTATGGCAGAACGATCCAACCAGACTCCGATAGGCTGGCAGTGCAACGAGGGTACGATGAGTGTTGCTGGAAAGGCGTCACGAGAACCGTTATGACGGACAACGGGCCAGAGTTGAGCAATCCAGTCGTTCGCTCTCGCCGATCTCATCGAGTGTTGTCACGTTCCTTCATCATATTCGGGCTAATCATCGTTGGGGCGCTTGCCTTGATTGGCTTTCTGAACGTGAATGGATGGAGGGCGCTGGTTCTCGCGAGATTGCTACGCACCGACAACTATCCCGTTGTTGTCCCTGCGCCGGTGAACTTTCAGCCTCGTGTTCCCCATGGATTCAAAGTTTCTGTATTTGCCCGTGGGTTCAGCGAACCACGGTGGTTGGCTGTCGCTCTCAACGGTGATGTGTTTGTGGCTGACTCCGCCGCTGGAAAAGTGATTGTCTTGCGCGACTCGAAGGAGCAGGGAAGTGGTCAGTCTCGCGAAATCTTTGCTGATCACTTGAACCTCCCGTTTGGTATTGCTTTTCATGACGAGTACGTTTACATCGCCAACACAAATGAAGTCCTGCGCTTTCGCTTTGATCCGCTGACGTCGAAGCGGCTGGGCGATGCGGAGCACGTTCTTGACCTGCCGGGGATGGGCTACAACCAGCATTGGACGCGGTCTCTGGCCTTTAGTCCAGACGGCCAGAAGCTGTTTGTCTCCGTGGGATCGAGCGACAATATCTCGGTTGAGTCCGATTCACGCCGGGCTGCGATCCTGGTGGCCGACCCCAATGGCAGAAACATGCGAATCTTTGCCAGCGGATTGCGGAACGCTGTCGGAATCGGTTTCAACCCGGAGTCTGGTCATCTGTGGGCTGCGGTGAATGAACGCGATGATCTTGGCGATGATGTTCCACCGGATTATTTCACCCGTATCGTCGACGGTGGTTTCTACGGTTTTCCTTACTCGTATGTCGGCGGCCACGTGGACAATCGCGTGCCGTCCAGGCCGGACCTGGTCGCAAAAGCGTTGGTACCAGATCTGCTGCTCGACGCGCACGTTGCGCCGCTGCAGTTTTTGTTCTACGAGGGACAACAGTTTCCTTCCGCCTATTTGCATGGTGCATTCATTGCGGAGCACGGTTCCTGGAATCGACGCGTTCGGAGCGGCTACCAGGTTGTGTTCATTCCGTTCCGCAATGGCCTGCCTGCTGGGGAAGCCACCCCGTTCTTTTCGGGATTTGTGCCTGATCCCGCTGGCAAGAATGTTTATGGGCGAATCGTGGGCGTGGCACTGGAACGGGATGGCTCGCTGTTAATTTCAGACGATGGTGGAAAGCTTATCTGGCACGTCCGCTACGAACCTGATCTTGGTCTCAACCAGCCCCTCACTGGACCTTTCATGCCGTGATTACCGGTCTTGAAGCCCGATAGAGCTGCCCGGCAAGCGCTCCCAAACCCAGGCAAACCACGCCCAGGTGAACGAGCCCGCCAAGATACGGGATGAACCCAACGATGGTGAGGATCAATAGTCCCACCAGGAGCCCAAGCAACCAATCGCCCTTCGTGCCTCCGGACGGCTTCAGAAGTATTCGCCCCAGGAAGGCTCCAACCCAAATTTTCGCCAGGTAGATTGCAGCCAAATACAGCGCGACCAACATTAGCGAGAGCGGGAGGCCAACCAGGGTTGTGGCTATGACGACGATGGCTACCGGCATGCCCGCCAGGACCCCAACCCCCAGTCCTAGACTGAGCCAGCCTGAGCCCACTAACTGAGTCGTGGCCTGGAAGAAGCCGGGGAACAGAAGCATGCCGAGCCACCCCACCAGTATGGCGCTAGCGAACCAGACAGCTTGGTGAAAGTAGAATCTGGGGCGCGTGAAGCTACTCTCCCTCACCCTCACCTCGATGTCACGCTTACCCCCGATGGTCGCGCCGTCGGCGATGTGCACTTCCTTCAACTGGCGCACGCGAGCGCTCAGGTTGCCACCGACCCGGGCCGTGTTCGTCAGCGTTAGGCTGCGACCGACCATCGTCAGATCGCGGCCGATACTGCCGCTCACATCGGTACTGCCACTCGTCACGATATCTACACTGCGCTTCACCTCGCCCTCGAGGCTGACGTCGCCGACAGCAGCCACGATACCCTCACCCACGCGGCCACGGTCATCAATATGCAAGGATTGCACCAGGCCGTAGATGCTGTGGCCCAATTGCCCCTCCAAGTCGAGCGTGTGCGAAAGGGTGTAGATGTGGCCTTCCACGGTTCCGCTGACCTCGGTCCTCTGGGCGAAACTGATTAGGTCGCCCTTCACCGTACCCCGCACCTCCACGTTCCGGCCAAAAGTCAGCAAGTCTCCATTGACCACGCCATCGACGCGCACCATGTTAGCGGTGGCCACAAGAGTGTCGTCTACAGTCTCGTTCGCTGCCACCGTGACGAACTCACCGTGACGCCGTTCCAGGGCAAAGCTGGGCAACGACAACGCAAGCAACACGATCAGCAGGCGCAGGCCAGGATAGTGTGGCCGCCCTCGGCGTCCAAGTAGCAGTGCGCTGCCGCCCAACAGCAACAGCAAACAAATCCAACCCACGACCGCAGCATAATCAGCTAGCATGGCAGTACCTCCGTGTGCAAAGTAGTAAAAAAAGTGGAAGATCAGGTTCGTGCGGCCGTTTACGCTGAAGGGATTGAACCATTCCAGCGCTGCCGGAATATCCAGCTCATTGAACCAACCGGAAATGATCGAACCTAGCGCCAGGACAGCGGCCAGGATCGCCAGGTCGCCCCACCCCCAGGACCAGCGCCGAGGGGAGAATCCCGCCGGGATGGCTGCTTCTTCCGGAAGCTCGTTGAGACTTTCACTTAGAACGCGGTTCTCAGCACGCAATGCGTCCACTAGCGCCCGGCAGCGCTGGCACGTGGTCAGGTGGTCTCGCAGGCGCCGCATCTCGTCCGCCGCCAGTTCGCCGTCCGCCGCGAGGGCGCAGGTCTGTTCCGAATAACATTCCATGATCACTTGCTCCAATGGGGCAACCGTCGGCGCAGCTCCTGCTTTGCCCGAAAGATCAGCGCCGCCACGTAGTTCCTTTCCAGGCCCAACTGCTGCGCGATTTCGTCATAGCTCAGTTCGCTGTAATAGCGCAGGACCAGCGGCACGCGGTAATTGTCCGGCAGGCGTGCGATAGCGTCCCGCACCTTCGCCCTCTCTTCCTTGCTTATGACGGCACCCAGCGGCGAGGGCTCCGAACTGGCTGCCTCGATGACTGCGGCTCCGTCTTCAACTTCCACAATCACCCGCCGCCCCCGCTGCCGGCGCCGCAAAGCGTCAATGCATTGGTTGCCAGCTACCCGTAGCAGCCACCTGGGGAACGGTATCGAACGGTCGTAGCTCTCGACGGAGCGCTGTAGCTTGAGGAAAACTTCACTGGTGGCATCCTCTGCGCTCTCCCGTGAGTTCAGCATGTAACGGCACAGTCCGAATACGCGCCGGACATAACGGCGATAGATTTCCCCGAGAGCCTCGGCATCGTGACCGCGTGCGCACTCGATTACGCTCTCCAAGTCCATCCCCTCGATCTGCCTGGTTCCGCCCTCTCGGGGCTGCGGTTCTTTCGCCATGTTCCTTTTGGCGTCCATAAAGCAGTACGCTGCAGATCGAAGGATGTTACACACATTTTAGGGGACGAGGGGAACCCAAGGCTGGACGCCTGGCCCGGTTCTTGCAAGGTTTGTCTGGCCCACTGTAGTCAAGGGGAAAGCTGTTGGACTAGACCTTCCGGGATGCCAGTTCCATGTCGGGGATAGCTGTCGAAATCACATTACACTCAGATCCCGTCAATGAGTGCAACCGAGAGTGCTGTTGCATCCTAGCGCGATTTTGTTTTTGCTAATTTGGCGCGCGTGAGTTTTTCACGGCACGCCAGCAAGGTTTCAGATCGTATCGAAATCGGAGGTCATAAACCACTGTGCCTGCTGGCGCAACTAGCGGCAAGATAAAGGTGACCACGCCGCCGTCGCTACAGTTGTCGGGACCATATTCATACTTCCTTTGTTCTACCAACCCGGCAGGTGAAGTCGTTTAGCTCAATTACTCCATGTAAGACCGCGTCGAACAGCCTCCTTTTGTGCCGATGCACCCTAAGAATCTGACAATCGATTGCTGTTTTCTGCAACCCGAGTTCCGGACACTACACAAGTCTTTATAATGAGCGGAGCGCGTCGAAGGTATGGCGCGAACCGTCTTCGTACGGCCATGACAATGATTCTTGCGGGAGATGTTGGAGGCACGAAGTGCAATCTCGGTTTGTTTCTCGAGGAAGGACCTGTGCTTCGTCCAATCTTCCAGCTCCGTCTTGTGACGCGAAACTATGCGGGGCTTGAAAGTGTGATCGAAGATTTCCTCCAACAGGCCGCCGCATCAGGCGAGGGTACACTAGGGCAGACGATTGACGCCGCCGGTTTCGGTCTGGCGGGAGTGGTCGTAGATGGATGTCTTCACGCGGAAAACCTGCGTTGGGCCTTGGACGTTCCGGCGCTGACGCGGAAACTGAACCTGAAAAACATAGTCCTGTTGAACGACGTCACAGCAACCGCTTTGAGTTTGGATCGGCTGTCTGCGAGTGACTTGGTCCAGCTGAATCATGGAACTCCCCAGAAGAATGCGACGCGTGCGGTGATAGCGGCAGGAACCGGCTTAGGAGAGGCCATTCTTTTCTGGGACGGCCAACAATATCGGGTGGAGCGGTCCGAAGCAGGGCAAGGAGATTTTGCGCCGCGAACCGATCGAGAAATCGAGCTGCTGCACCACCTAAAAAACCGGTTGCCTCACGTGTCCTGTGAAGAAATTGTCGCCGGAAGGGGTTTCCTTAGGATTCATGAATTCCTGAACCCTTCGGTGCGTCACGCATCGTTCGACGCTCCCGAAGGCAATGCGGCAAGTGAAATCACGCAGCGGGGATTGGCGCAATCCTGCCCCATTTGCGTGGAGACGCTGGCATTCTGGACCGAAATATATGGCGCGATGGCGGGGAACTTTGCTTTGCAGACTCTGGCCCTCGGGGGCGTCTACGTGGCAGGCGGCATCGCCGCAAAAGTTCTGCCCAAGCTTAAAGAGGGTGCGTTTATCCAGGCTTTTCGCGGAAACGGCAAGCTTGCATCGGTGCTGGCGCGCATTCCAATATCAGTCGTCGTGAATGAGGACGCGCCCATGTTGGGGGCTGCCTATCAGGCTCTTATCAGTTGCCGGTCCACCCGCGATACTAAAGACATGGAAATCACGGCTGGGCGAATTGGCTAACTCTAACGAAACCTTCGGATCAACAGATTGTAGCGGTCTGATCGATACAGCCCGAGCACATAAACCGTTGCCTTGCCTTTTGTCGAATAGATGACTTGGCGCATCCGGAGCAGTGGATGCCCGCGCGGAACCTGTAGATGGTGAGCCGTCGTTGAATCGGCAGCAGTCGCATCCACTTCTTCATCGGCATAGGCAAGCTGGATTTCGTGGTCGCGCTCCAGAATGGAAAACAGCGATCCGCGCCCCAGCGACGTGCGGGTCAGATCGGGGTACTCTTCAGCCGAGAAATAGCAGGTTTCCATCGCGAAGGGTTCGTCATTTCCTAACCGGAGCCGCGCGACCTTGTTCAGGCGCGTGTTGTCTAGCAAAGCCAGGCGCGCGGCCACTTCCCGCTCGTTATCGACTACGTTGAACATTAGAATCTTCGAGCGAGCCGTCAAATTTCGCCCGGCCATCAACTCAGTGAAGCCCATCAGTTTGTTGAAGTGAATCTTGGGCGGGGCCACAAAGGTTCCAGCACCCCGCCGGCGCTGTACCACCCCTTCCTGTTCGAGGGTAGTCAAGGCGTGGCGGGCCGTCATAAGACTGACTCCATGGACCTTCGCCAATTCCCGTTCCGACTCGACTGCGTCGCCCGGTTGCAACTCCCCGCCTTCGATACGTTTCAGAATCGTAGCTTGAATCTTCTTGTATGCGGGCATTCCATTCTGACGGCTGTCTGCCATGAGTGATCCCCGAAATGACGGTAATTCCATTTTGCCGCCGTTTATGTGCTATAGAGCTAGAGCGACTGCGGCCACAAACCACCCCAATTGAGACTCCTCCCTTGACATCGCCAAGCGCTATAGAGCGTAGTGAACTCCCGGTAGAGGCTCACACCTTAACCTCATTGCCTAGAGTTGTAAAGAGCCGAATGAGATTCGCGCATTGGCGAGGTGGCAAACATTATGAGTTTTAGGACATAACAATTCAATTTGTGGAATTTAGTTGTGCTCCTGTTTGCTGGCCGGGCTATGGAACAGCAGCTTGCGGAAGGGCGGCTACACGGTCCGCTATAGATCAAAATTGGTCCTCCTGACAGGGAGAATTATGGCTTCTTGCATTTTTTTCTTGACGACCGTGCTCCAACTACTATATAGCATCTTCAACTGGTTTTGCATTGTGGGTGTGGAGTTGGTTCCCGGGGAAGCGTTTTTCCAGGAGGTTCTGTGATGCGAAAGTTGATGAGCGTTGGGTTCACCCTGCTGTTGATTGGATTCCTAAGCGTTCTGGAGCCTGCATGGGGTCAGGAAGTAACCGCAGCCATCACCGGAACTGTGATCGATCCGACCGGAGCTCCTGTCAACAGTGCCCTGGTCACAGCAAGAGATACCGACCGGGGAACGATCTGGACTGCACACACCGATGCCTCCGGTATTTTCACCATAACGCGCATTCCAGTGGGGAACTATTCAGTATCGGTGGAGTCTGCCGGCTTTGAAAAAGCTGTGTACCCTCCATTCGTTCTCACCCTCAACCAGACGGCGAATTTAAACTTCCAATTAAAGGTTGGCTCGGTTTCGAGCACCGTCGAGGTTACAGGCGCAGCTCCAATCCTGCAGACCCAGAGCACCGAGGTCAGCACCGTCATCGATGCCAGCACCAACGTGAGCTTGCCCCTCGCATCGCGCAACTACTTGCAGTTAACGCTGCTGGCGCCGGGCGTGACCAACGTCAACCCCGACGGCATGAGGCAGCCCCAGAGCATGTTGGACTCTGGACGGCCGTACATCAATGGCAATCGCGAGCAGGCCAATGAATTCCTGCTGGATGGGCAACTCAACAGCGAAGACAAAAACAACGAAACTGCCTACCAGCCGGGCGTAGATGCGATCCAGGAATTCAATCTCATCACCCAGAACGCGTCCGCCGAATTCGGCAACTATGAAGGTGGTGTGGTCAGCGCCAGCATCAAGTCAGGGACGAATGCCTTTCATGGAGATGTGTTCGAGTTCCTGCGCAACGACTGGTTCGACGCCAACAACGCGGCCGCAGGATGGTCGCAGGGAGTAACCGCCGACGAAGGTCTTCTGGGTTTTGCCGCGAATGGCGTGGCCAACAAGCCCGAGCTTCGCTACAACCAGTTCGGCGGCACCATCGGTGGGCCGATTATTAAGAACAAGCTGTTCTTCTTCGCCGATTACCAGGGTCAGCGGTTCGTAACCGGAGGTCCGACAGGGGCGCAGTTGTTGACCGCAGACGCGCGTGCCGGCAACTTCGCACAGCTTTGCAACTCCAGTTTCGTTGGTGGCATCTGCCAGGACACTGCCGCAGACACTAAAGGAAATCTTTTCTACGCCAACCAGTTGGTTGTGCCGGGCACGGGTGGGGGGTATCCGTTCTATGTGAACCCGGCGCAGAACCCTAATCCAGGAGGGCAACCGACTCCCATCCCCAACAACAATCTGCCTGCGGCAGGAATCGCGATCAGCCCGGTGGCTAAGAGCCTGTTCCAGAACGCGGGCTATCCACTGCCCCAGGTTAACAGTCTTATCGGCAACAATGACTTCTTCAATAGCGGCCACGCCCTTAACAACAATCAGGGAGACCTCAAGATTGACTACAACCTTTCCAGCAAGGACCATCTGTTCGGTCGCTATTCACAGATGAACTTGCAGCAGATTCCCACCACTGGCCTGCCCTTCGCAGCAATCGGAGACGGTGGTCTGATAAAAGGCGGCTCGGGCGAGCCGGTGACGAACGTGGTTGTGGACTGGACCCACACCGTGACCCCCAATCTGCTGAATGAAGTGCGGGTCGGGTTCAACGCGGTCAAGTTCACGCAAAATACGACGCCGACGACTGGGCTGGGAGACATCAGCGATCAGTTGGGCATTACCGGCGCCAACAGCCAGTCACCGGGGTTGATCTATATAAATATTCCGGGCAACGGCGTAGGAGCGAACGCTGGCCTTGGACAGCAAAACATCGTTCAAATCTTTCACGACACACAGATTCAGATCGAAGACAATGTAATTCTCACTCGAGGCCGCCAGACCATCAAAACCGGCTTTCAATATGTGCGGGAACGGCAGAATTACATCTATCCCGGCAACAACGGTGCGCTGGGCAGTCTGAACATCAGCACGTTGACGGGTTCGGGACTGGCAGACTTTTGGATGGGAAATGTGGGCAGCCAGTCCAATCGAGACACGGGAGGCGCCAGCACACTGGATCAGCTGCGCGGCAATGTTTATGCCGCCTACGTACAGGACGACTGGCGGATCAAGAGTACACTCACCCTGAACCTCGGCCTGCGTTTTGAGGATCACACGCCGCTTTCCGAAGTGAACAGTCGGCTGGTGAACTTCGGCCTCTTAACGGGAACGATCTACACGCCAAATGGCATAGACGGGACTGCGAAGTTCAGCAATCCGGCACTCTACAACAATTATCTGGGCATCGGCGACTGGCAGCCCCGGATTGGTTTTGCCTGGTCACCGGCGATATGGGGCGGCAAGACAGTGATCCGCGGCGGTTTTGGGATCTCCACATTTACCGAGGGAGGCGGCGGCAACGAGGAACTCACGCAGAACCTTCCTTATGGGATTGTGCAGCAGTCCGCCGCCGCGGGGATCGGAGCCATTACTCAGGGGTTTGGGCCGGCGCCCAATTGCACCACCATCAACTTTGCCTGCTACGCGGGATTGCGGGTCAGAATTTATGACCAGAATTTCAAGCCGGCGATGAATAACCAGTGGAACCTGACGCTGCAAAGGCAACTCACTAATTCGCTGACCTTCCAGATCGGATATGTGGGGCAGCGCGGCGCGCACCTGCTGAATTTTCAAGATGAGGCGCAGTCTATTCCTTTGAACGCGCAAGGGCAGATTGCAGGTCCTGGACAGCCGATCGTCAAGGTGCTTCCGGGGCCGACTCTCGGCGGTGGAACTGCCGGCTCGTTGTACTTGGCCGACAACCCCCAATTCAATCCCGCAGGTTGCGGAACCACCATAACCACCAACCCGCCCTGCGGTCACGAAGCGCTTGCCGGAACCAACATGTCCAACTCTGACCAGAAGTATGATGCACTACAGGCGGTACTACAAAAGCGGATGAGCACGGGCTTGGAAGGCCAGCTCGCATACACCTGGTCGAAATGCATGAGCAACTCGCCGGGATACTTCGGAACAGGATTCGGCAGCACCAATGCCACCAGTTCAGGAGGGCAGCCTGGGTTCGAGAACATCTACAACCCACGGATGAATTGGGGACCCTGCTACTTCGACCAAACCCATATTTTTAGCAGCTATGTGACCTATCAACTTCCGGTGGGCCGTGGAAAGCAGTTTGGACACGACATGAACCCGGTGCTGAACGGGATTGTGGGCAACTGGGAGATCGGAACGATTCTGACCCTGCATAGCGGAAATGCTCTGACCCTGAACGAGTTCGGGGGCTGGGGCCTGGGCGGCAACGCAGACAATACTAATGGAGTCGATCCTTATACTCTGGCTGGACTGCCTAATTGCAACGGTCCAGTTCAGGTGATCAATAAGAGAGTGAACGCCACGCCTACAGCGCCGGCGTATATCCAGTGGTTTAACACCAGCAACATTTCTAATCCTCTCACTGGCGCTCAACTCCAGGCAGAGGGCATTCCCGGAGCCGTGGGTTCCTTTGGGACCTGCTCAGTGGGCAACGTGCGCGGGCCGCGATACGCGGATGTGGATCTGAGCCTACACAAGGCTTTTCCCATCACCGAAGGTTCGAGGCTGGAATTCCGGTTTGAGGCGTTGAACGCCTTCAACCATCCAGTGTGGACTTTCTCAGGAGGACCGGCGAACGGTTCGTTTGATCCCGGAGCGCCGGGAGGACCTTCGGGAGGTCCCGGCTCGAGCAATGCGAACTTTGGCAACATCACCGGGTCGCAAGGAGCACGGCAGCTGCAAGTGGCTTTGAAATTCTACTTCTAGGGAGTACGCTGGTCGTGAGCATGGCAGGTGCTTCGGCGCCTGCCATATCTCTTTAGTAATGGGTGGGAATCCTCTTTTTGCGGGCAGTTGAGGCCCCTCTTTCAGGCCCGGTTTCCAACCATCGATGATGTTGTTTTGGGTTTACAATCGCGTCATGGTTAGAGTCGCTGGTCCCGTCCTTGTCCGTCTTATTCTGCCGGGTTTCCTCTTGATAAGTTCCGCAATTCCTTCGGCTCAAGTAGCTAAGAAGTCAGCATCCCCTGCGCCAGACGTGGCCCAGCGCGGCACGAGTCTTGCTGAGCGCGGTCATTGCGGTGAGGCGCTGCCCCTGCTGAAGAAAGCCAATCATCAGGTCACGGACCGGGATCTGAAGAAAAGAGTCGGACTGGACGGCTTGCATTGCGCCATGACCGGCAATGCTCCCTTTGAGTCGCTGGAGTTCCTTGAGGTGCTGGGCCGTGATTTCCCTAATGATCCGGAAATCCTCTACGCCGCGACTCACGCATATTCAGACTTGTCGGTTCGCGCCTCTGAGGGTCTCTTGCGCGAGGCGCCGTTCTCTTATCAAGTTCACCTGCTGAAGGCTGAGGCTTTGGAAAGTCAGGAAAAATGGGACCAGGCCGCGGCCGAATATCGCAAGATCCTGGAGATCAATCCGCTTCTGCCGGGTATCCACGCCCGGCTGGGCCGCGCTCTGCTATCCACGCCACAGCCCACGCCAGAGGTCATTGCGGAAGTGAAGAGAAATTTCGAGCAGGAACTTGAGATTGACCCTCGCAATGCCAGCGCGGAATACGTTCTGGGAGAGCTGGCGAAGGATGACAATGATTTGCCCACGGCCATCCGTCATTATTCTCAGGCCACGAAGCTGGATGTGGACTTTGCCGACGCTTATCTGGGCCTCGGTTCGGCGCTGGTCTCGGTGAAGCGCTTCACCGACGCGATTCCACCGCTTGAGACCTACGAGAAGCTCGCTCCTGACAGCCCTACCGGGCATTTCCAATTGGCGCTTGCGTACGCCGGCGTTGGCCGCAAAGACGACGCCAACCGGGAAGCGGCTCTGCAACGCCAAAGTGCCGAGAGCCTGGAACAGGCAAAGCGGAAGGCGCAGTTAAGCATGCAGCCCAGCCAACCCTGAAGGCAGCAGCCGAGATCACCGTTCCGATGTCAACGAAAACAAGATTACCCAGCAACTGGCTCTTCCGCCGCAGAGATTTTCTCAGAACGCTGGCCGGCGCTGCGGTCTTCACCGGATTTCCGCGCCTTGTCCGCGCAGCCGACAAACCCACCTATCCCTTCTCCGAAGTCCCGCCCTCCCTTAGCGGCATCACCTGGACGCACACCGCCGGCAAGTCTCCCGACAAATATCTGCCGGAAGTCAGCGGAGCAGGTTGCGCTTTCCTCGACTACGACAACGACGGCTGGATGGATATTTATCTGGTGAACAGCGGCCGCGCTGACTTCTTCACTCCCAAGCAAGCCTTGCGCAATGCGCTCTACCGCAACAATCGCGATGGCACCTTTAACGACGTAACCGAAAAGGCCGGTGTGGGCGGAGGCGGCTACGGAATGGGTGTAGCCGTCGGCGATTTCAACGGCGACGGCTTCCCGGACATCTATGTAACCCAGTACGACCGCAGTATTTTGTATCGCAACAACGGAGACGGCACCTTCACCGACGTCACCGAGAAAGCAGGCGTGGCCGCTCCGGGATGGGCGTCAAGCGCGGTTTGGTTCGACTACGACAACGACGGCCGGCTGGATCTGTTTGTTTGCCAGTTCGCCGATTACGACAAATTGCGAAACCATCAATGCGGAGATCCAAACTATCCGCAGATCGTTGGCATGAACGAATATTGTTATCCCAAAGTCTACGACCCGCTGCCCAGTTGGCTGTTTCATAACAACGGAGACGGTACCTTCACCGACGTCAGCCAGAAGACCGGCATCGCCGACAATCGCGGCAAAGCCTGGGGCGTGGTGGCCACGGACATTAATAACGATGGCTGGATGGACCTTTTCGTCTCCAACGATACCGTGCCGAACTTTCTCTTTACCAACCGCGAGGGCAAACATTTCGAAGAGATCGGTTTCACCTCGGGCGTGGGATACGGCGAAGGCGGGAAAGTCCGGTCGGGCATGGGCGTGGATTCCGCCGACTTTAATCAGGATGGCTGGATGGACCTTTTCGTCACGAATATCGACCATGAAATGTATGCGCTCTACCAGAACAAGCACGATGAGACCTTCGACGACAAAGCCATATCGTCAGGCATCGGAAGAGTCACGGAATTCATGAGCGGTTGGGGCGTGAAATTCCTCGATTACGACAACGACGGTGAACTGGATCTGTTCGTAGTCAACGGCCATCCCAACGATCTCATCGACAAGATCAAGCCGCAGGTAACTTTTCGCGAGCCGCTGCTGCTCTTCCACAACACCGGGACGGAATTGAAGAACGTCAGCCTCGAGAGTGGCCCACTCTTCGCAAAGTCGATGGCCAGCCGAGGTCTTGCTCTTGGCGACTTCAACAACGATGGCGCAGTCGATGTGCTGATTGCGAACAATGACGAAGCCCCGCTGCTGCTCCGTAACGAAGTCGGAGCACAGAACAACTGGCTCGGCCTGCGTCTGATAGGCAAGAAGGCAAACCCGGACGCGATTGGCGCCCGCATCACCTATCAAGCCGGCGACTTGAAAAGAAGCCGGATGAAAGTGGGCGGAGGAGGATTTTTGTCGTCCCACGATCCGCGCGTCGTTCTGGGAATTGGGAAACGAACTAAGATCGATTGGGTCGAAGTGAAGTGGCCACAGCCCAGCAATCTAACCCAGCGCTTTACTGATGTTCCGATCGGCCGCTACATCACGATTGTGGAAGGTCAGGAAAAATGGAGCTGAGATCAGAATACGAGCGCATCCTTACGGGTTATGGGCCGTTTTTCTTCTCCAACTCTAACAAATACTGCTGCACCATGGCTGACTCCGCGGGATCGTTGACAAACTTGAGATACTCTCGCAGTTGATTTGCTTCAGAGTCGCGATCACCCTTAGCTTCGTAGATTTGAGCCAGCAAGAAATGCACCCGCGGTTCGCTGTTGCTCTTATCCATCTCGGAAGCCTTCAAAGCATTTTTCTCCGCTTCCGATAGCTTGTGCAGATTGAAATTTGCGGCAGCGTTGTAGACATAAGCCACGGCATCGTTTGCCGGGTCAAGCTCAAGGGCGCGGGTGCTCAACTTCAGCACCTCATCCCAATGCTGCGCATTTCCGGCAATATCTGCTAAACACAGATACGCGGGTAGGAAGTCGGCGGAATCGGCTAAGGGATGGGAACACGCGTCATGAGCCTCTCCGGTTTTCCGTTGCGCTTCGAGCGTTTGTCCCAATGTAACCCAGGCCGCGGAGTAGTTGGGATACTGTTGGACCGCTTTGCGCAGGTGTTTCTCGGCTTCCGCCCACTCCTTATCTTTCAGGGCCGCACAAGCATCTTCGTAGTCCTTCCTCGCCTTTGCCGGAACTTGCAAAGCCTTCACCCCAACCGTCACGCTATGCACTCCGCCGAGAGGAGGAAGAAAACAGGTGTCTTCTTGAATTTTCTTCGAAGCTTGGGACATCTGGCTGTCGAGGATCAGTTGGTCTCGGTCAAACTTTGCCTGATTTGGCGGAGGAGCAGGCGCGGATGCCGAAGGGAGTGCGGGTTCCGGAGGGCGCGCGCCAGTACGTTGCCCATACATGGGAACCGCTGCCGCGATCACTAGTAAGCACGGCAGCGTTAGAAACGAAGGAAAGCTAATCCGCCGCTCCGCTGACACGCTGCTCAAACGTTCCACCGATCACCCGCCGACTTGAGTTCGACCCGCGTTGAGAGCCTTCAAAAAAGAATGATAGTTCGAGTTTGGCGTCCGCGTTCAACATTTTTTATTTTGAAAGCACACGAGGCAGCAAGTGGGAGGCTTTGTCCCTTTATTTTGCTTGTCCCTACTTCGGCTCGGTGATCTGGAGAACCTGATTCTCCCGCAGCCCTTGAGTAACAACCTGTTTGCGGCCCGAGGGCCAGTCGACTTCAACGCGATCGATTTTGTCCGCATCACCCAGGCCGAAGTAAAGCGGCAGAACGCTCTGCGACAGGTAGCCTGACTTGCCATCGCTATATTTCGTATAGATTTGTCCGCCCGCATGTACGCGTACCGTCGCGCCCAGTCCATTGCGGTTCGAGGCCGTCCCCACAAGCGTAACCTTCAGCCAGTGAATCGTCCTGGTCTCAGCCAGGTCGCTGATGAGCACTTGAGGCTCGGAATTGAAATCATTGGTCACGATGTCGAGATCACCGTCATTGTCCAGATCGAACATGACCGAGGACCGGCTGGAGCGCGGGGCCATCACCGTAATTTTCCCCTTCCGGCCTGCGCAGACTTTCTGATTCAACGGACTCAATCCCGGCTGCGAGCAATCCATCGTGAACCACGGCGTATAGATCTCTTTACGCGGCTCGATTCCGAGCAGAAACTCGGCGTCCAAGAACTTCTCCCCGCGATTGTTCAAAAGCATGGAGTTGATCCCGTAGCGAAATGGGAAGCTCATCCCAGACGCGATGAACATGTCATCCCATCCGTCGGCATTGATGTCGCCCACGCTCACGCCCCACGGCCAGTAATTCTCGACGCCCAAACGGTCCGAGATCTCCTCGAATTTCCCGTTCCCCAGGTTGTGATAGAAGGCATTGCCCCAGATGTAGTCCTTCAGGGAAGCCTGCAAAAACGACTCCGGCCAGCGCATGGTGGATTTCAGCTTCTCGCGGTCGGGCGCGACCACTTCGCTCATATCCGAGTGCATGTCGGTCACTATCAGATCCATGCGCCCGTCATTGTCGAAGTCAAAGAACTTGAGCCCCATCGCTCCCCACGGGGTTTTCGGAAAGTACTGTTCGGTCTTGTCGACGAACTTCTTGCCGCCGACGTTCTCATAATAGTGGTCGTGTCCCTGCATGTTCAGAAAGAACACATCGGGGAATCCGTCTCCGTTCAGGTCGGCAAAGCTTGCGTCCCCGCACCACCCGGCCGGACGCAAGCCAACCTCCGCGGTTACGTCCTTGAACCGGTTGTGGCCCATGTTTTTGTACAGCACGGGATACTCGTACCGGTCCGGATGCAGGTGCCCTGAAAATGCGTCTGGCAATCCGACGTATTGGCCCTGAGCCCCTTTTTCGCCGCTGGTGTACCTTCCCACGTTGCACACCAGCAGGTCGAGCAGGCCGTCGTTGTCGTAATCGAAAAAGATAGCTCCGGAAGAATGCGCTACTAGATCGAGGCCAGACGCTTTCGTAATGTCCTTGAAATGACCACGCCCGTCATTTTCAAATAGCGCATTGCCGCCAAGAACGGTGGTGACGAATAAATCCTGATCGCCGTCATTGTCGATGTCGGCGAACGATGCGGTGACGCTGATCCGGCCAGGCAGGCCGACTCCCGCCTCTTTCGTGATGTTCTTAAACTTGCCGCCGCCCAGGTTCTTCCAAAGTTCATTACCGCCAACCTGATTCACGAAGTAGATGTCGTAAAGTCCGTCGCCGTCGACATCGGCAACCGCAATGCCGGTACCGTGATCGTAGTGAACCGGCTTGTAATCAATAGCGGCATCGTCCACAACATGTTCGACAAAAGTGATTCCACTTTCTTTTACTTTATCGGTGAAATGGAACTGGTAAAAAACCTTGAACTGATCCGCAGTCTGCCGCTGCGCTTTGGCCCGCGCGGCAAGTGAGTTCACTCCGTCATCCGGGTCAGGATAGCGAACCTGAGGCGCAGAGTCATTTAAAGCGGAGACGAGCGCGGCAACGAGCAGAGCCAGCGCAATCAAGAGGAGCAACCGACTTCCGCCGCACGCCATGAGTGCCACCTTCCGATAAATGGGTTCCTGCGTACGCAAGATTAAGAAGAGCCGCCGCGCGAAACACAACTCTCTCGTACGAAACTGCGCCACCCTTGAGTTTCGCTGCCCGCACAACGCACCACATGCCGAACAACCCCCCTGCGCCGGCAGGAAAGTTTGTTTTGCAATAAATGGCGATTGAAAAAGTATACGCCGGACGTAAAAGTCAGGTATGCCCC
>DATNHO010000004.1:0-5285 GCA_035604895.1 Terriglobales bacterium
GCTGAAGCCGTCCTGACACGGCAACCAGTTCGACCACTGCAAGCGACGATGATCGAAGGTGGGCTCCAAGCCGTGGCGAACCAGCGATTCGGCGACCAACTGCGCTAAACCTTCCATGGGAGCTCCTCTACATCGCCTCGAAAGAAGAGGGCTCCGAGCCCTCTGGACGAGGTATTTTCCACAGTTTTGTTGTCAAAACTGTTGTCGCCTCCCGGTGGGGATGTCCGGAGAGCCGGACCGGGAAACGGCCACCGCACGTATTCAGGCTTCAGGCGTCGGGCTTCAGGAACTTGCTGAGGCCTCTTACCGGAAGACCCGAGTCTTCTTTAATTGCTGGCGGTGCAGCGCGGGGTCACCTCGGCCACGGCGTCCGCCCCTGTTTTCTTCCACTTACCTCGCATCGCATCGCCTTCGTTTCCGGAGGCGTTTACAGGCTATGGGATGGCTACAGTACTCCCGCCGGTTGTGGCTGTCAAGAGGTAATCCCTATATATTGTATCTCGAAGCAATTACTGCGCGGATGCGCGGTTGGTGACGTGTTTTCCACAAGTGGCGTAGATTCAGCGTGGTCGGGGTGACAGGAGTGTTTCCCTGCCGACCGGCGGTGTTGCCGATATTTTTGCGTGGCGTGAACCTCCTTAGTGTTGCATATGTGCGTGAGAACCGATCTTTCGCCCCTCTGGGGCTTACCGGCTTTCCGGTTCTTCTACCCACGGCTTACGCCGTGGGCTGCATTCCTTCGCCGCTTCGCGGCTTGGGCATTGGACCCTTGACGGCGTCGGAATTGTGATTCTTACCCATGCTTCGCGGCTTGGACGCCTGTTCGTTAGCCTCGCTTTGCTTGGTTCGCGGACGAGGCGTCCGGGGCTACGTGGACAAGGATGCTCCGTCTTCGCTTTAGGCGGTGGACATCCGGCGTTTGGGAGTTGGCGTTGCCTCGGTGGGTTTTAGCCGAGTTGGCCAGCGTTCGTCGGCCGGACCCATGGGCACGTAGATGTCTTCGAAAATCGACTGAGGCGCGATGCGTCTGCCGCCGTCGGAAGACTCGACAAGGTAGTCGCCTGGCTGGCCGCGATGTTCGCGCCCGAGGGCGTCGAAGAAGAGGAGCGGTTGCGTCAGTTGCCGGGCCTTGATTAAGAACCGGGTGCGATAAATGTTCCATGCAGCACAGCTTTTTCTCACGTCTCATTTACCCCTCGGGGAGGGAGAATGAAAAGGCATCGCTCGATTTGCGCTCGCCGATTTTCGATCTACTCTTACCCGCTTCGCCTCTTTGCCGGAGGCGTATTTTTGGTTGAGTGAAAATGTTGGTTGAGGATGAGGACGAATCTACGCGCGCGCGCGGTCGCGGTCAATTACCGAAGTTTGGTGCAGTGGTTGAAAAAATCGGATGGTTATTTTTCAGGATGGGTTGCGGTCAGAAAATTCGAACGCGATTGATTCAGCCAACTGGGGCGCTGTTTCTCTGGCGAGTTCAGATTGGGAAGGGGAACCTGGCGACGAGGATCAGGAGAATTTCCACAGAGAGTTCACAGGAAATACAGAAAGGCGGTTCTCGCTGGTTGTGGGTTGCACTCGTGATGAAAATCAAACGCGCCAGGGATTTTCGCGGATTCTCACCGATCAAACAAATCTTAGATGATTGGGGCCGGGTGGAGACCCGGCCCTGCGAGAAAGCTCTATCGCGCTAGCGCGGGTTCGTGGTGGGACTGAAACGCCTTCAGGCGGTTATTGATTTCTTCCCAGTTCACTATGTTCCACCAAGCTGCCAAGTATTCGGGGCGGCGGTTGTTGTATTTCAGATAATAAGCGTGTTCCCAGACGTCGTTGCCGAAGATGGGAAACAGGCCCTGAGAGATTGGATTGTCCTGGTTGGGCGTGCTGATGACTTGCACTTCGCCGCCGGGTTTGCCGACCAGCCAGACCCAGCCGCTGCCGAATTGTTTGACGCCGGCGTCGTTGAACTTGGTTTGGAAATCTTTGAAATTGCCGAAAGTTTTCTTGATGACGTCCGCGATTGCGCCGCTGGGATCGCCTCCGCCTTTGGGCTTCATGATCTTCCAGAACATGGTGTGATTTACGTGCCCTCCGGCGTTGTTGCGAACGGCGCCGCGAATGTCCTCGGGAATGGCGTTGAGGTCGCGGATGAGGTCTTCGGCACTCTTTGATTGCAAGTTGGGATGTTTTTCCAGAGCAGCGTTCAGATTCTTGACATAGGCCGCGTGATGCATGTCGTGGTGCAGCTTCATGGTTTGAGCATCGACGACGGGTTCGAGCGCGGAATAGTCGTACGGCAGAGCCGGTAACTCGTGGGTCATTTTATTCCTCCTGATTCAGTTAAGGATGACGTAGTGCAGACAAACGATGCAATACAGGATTTGCCCTACTTTAGCATGTCCGTAGTTCATGTTGCACGGAGAGGCGGGTCGCGGTAGTAGCTCAGTTCGATAAGGTAGCGAGCCCAACGCGCGATTTTTGCGTCGCAAAGGACGGGACGCGTCGCGCGGCTCGCCCAGATTCGCTCGACTTCGCTCGGGACAGGCTCCTCCGCTGCGCAAAAGAACGCTTGCTCGGGACGACAATCAAACTAAGCCACTACCCGAGTCGCTTGCTGCTTGTTATCGCTGATGGTACGTATTCGTTCTGTGATTGAGCGACTGCCGGACTTCGAGGAGAATCAGAGACAACAGTCTGAGGCGGGAGGATTGGAGGGAACGTGCACGCGCGACGCGTTCTTGCGACCGCAGTAGTCATCCTGGGCTGGAGCGGACTGGCTCAGTCCAAGGATCTGGCCGTGATTTCGAATAAATCGAACGAGGCAGTGGCGATCACGCTGCCCGAACTGGTGAAGGTGTGCAAGGGCCAGGTAAGCAGTTGGCCGGACGGGAAACCGGTCAGCTTTATTACGCGCGATCCGACGGCGCCGGAAATGAAGTTGTTGCTGGAGAAGGTATACGGCATGTCGAAGGACGAAGTGAAAGCGGCGATTGCGAGCGCGAATCATGGCCGTGGGGATCACGCGGCTATTGTCGTGGTCGACTCCGACGAGGCGGTGGTGAAGAAGGTGGAGTCGATTCCCGGGGCGGTTGGCGTGGTGGATGTGTATTCGATCAGCGGAGGAGTGAAGGTGTTGAAGGTGGCCGGGAAATTGCCGCTGGAGCCCGGATATGTGTTGCACGGAAACTAGCGCCGCTTAGCGGGCAGGGCGTGGCAAGAAACAATATGGGAGGTTTTATCCCCAATTCGAAGCCTGCTAAACACAGTGCGCGTCGATTTCCGCGCTATCAGGTCGACATGCGGATCTCGGTGCAGATTTTTCGCTCGGGGGAGACCACATCGTTTTGGGGACGTTCGAATGAGTTGGGCGAAGATGGGGTGGGCGGAACCATGACCGGAGAACTGCAAGTGGGGGAAGTGGTTTCGATGGAACTTTCTTTACCTTTGGCGGCTTATCCGCTGAAGCTGCGGGCGCTGGTGCGCTACCGCATCGGATTGCTGCACGGCTTTGAATTTCTCGCCATCAACGAGCAACAACGCGATGTGCTTCGCAGGGTTTGCGAAATGCTCGCACACGGGCAATAGCGGCGTCGGGCCATTGTGGTCTTCCTTCCTGCCTTGAATTACCTCCGTAACTTTCGAGTAACTGGCTGGCAATCTAACATTTGAGTTCGGGTCTTGTTTTAACGGGGGGTCAGAATGGGTGACAACATCACCCAGCCAGCGGCGTCGGCTGAGCTTTCACGCGCGAAGTTTCTGAGAGAGGCACTGCAGCGGGGCACGCCCGCTCTCTCCGGCGCGGCCGAGACCACGACTGCCGCGCCTGAACCCATTCCCAGCTTTGCACCCAGCTTTGCGCCGGACAGCCCTGAGTTGCAGCGAGCGTATCTCGAGCAATTGGTGGAGTGCGCGCCGGAAGCCATCAGCATTCTGGATCTGGATCACCGCATTACGCGGCTCAATGGCGAGTTCACCCGCATTTTTGGCTTCAGTCCAGCGGAAGCGCTGGGACAACGGATTGACTCGCTGATCGTCCCGCCGGACCGGAATGCGGAGACGCGATGGATTGCGGAGTTGCTGGTGAAGGGCCAGAAGGTTGTCCTCGAAACCAAGCGGCAGCGCAAGGATGGGACGCAGCTGGATGTTTTCATCTCGACCGCTCCCATTGTGATCGATGGGAAGCAGGTCGCGATGTGCGTTCTGTATCGCGACATCTCGGAACAGAAACGGGCGGAAGCGCTGCATTCAGCGCTGTTCCGCATCATGCAAAAAACCAGCACGGAGGAGGATCTGCAGCAATTCTACGCCGCCGTGCACGGCATTGTGGGCGAACTTATGTGGGCGCGCAATTTCTATATTGCGGTTTACGATCCGCTCACGCAACTGCTCAGCTTTCCTTATTTCCAGGACGAACAGGATTCCAAGCCCAGCCCGAGGAAATTGGGGAAAGGTCTGACGGAATACGTGCTGCGAACCGGAGAGCCGCTGTTGTGCAATCCGGAAGTCTTTAGCGGTTTGCTCAGGCAGGGAGAAGTGGAACTGATCGGGGCGGGGGCGCTGGACTGGCTTGGGGTTCCGTTGAAAACCGGCGGCAGTGCCTTCGGCGTGCTGGTGGTCCAGAGCTACAGCGGCAAGGTGCATTTTGGGGAGAAGGAAAAAGAGATTCTGAAGTTCGTCTCGCAACAACTGGCCAGCGCGATTGAATATAAGCGCAACGAGGAGGCACTGCGCAGGTCGGAAGCGCGCTACCGGTCCCTGGTGCAGAGCGCGGTGTACGGGATTTACCGGTCGAGCCTTGAGGGTCGGTTTTTCGATGTGAATCCGGCGTTGATCACGATGCTTGGTTACGATTCGGCGGAGGAGGTGCTTGCGCTGGATCCAAAGTCGGATGTTTTTCTGGATCCGAATGAGCAGGCACGGGTGATGCGGGAATTCAAGCGCGGTGCGCGTTTGGACAATGTGGAAGTTCGGTGGAAGCGCAAGAATGGAAGCGCGGCCACAGTGCGCTTGAGCGGCCGGGTGGTCAACAGCCCGGAGGAAGCCGCCGAGGTCGTGGAAATAATTGCCGAGGATATTACGGAGCGGCGGGTGCTGGAGAATCAGTTTCGCCAGGCCCAGAAAATGGAAGCTGTGGGACGCCTTGCCGGCGGAGTGGCCCATGACTTTAACAACCTGCTGATGGTGATCAGCGGATACACCGAGGTTTTGCTGGAGCACACGCGCAAAAGCAATGCTATGTATCCGAAGATCGAGGCGATTCACCAGGCGACCGATCGAGCGACAACTCT
>DATNHO010000005.1:0-30526 GCA_035604895.1 Terriglobales bacterium
GTAATCGTCAAACACCGTCCGGCTATTTCTATCGCGTCTATTCGGGCTAAGGTGGAAAGCTATGCCGACATTCTGCAATTCGAACAGGAGTTGCTGAAAAGCCTCCCGGACCAATCCATCGGCAGTCTGCGCGGCGTTCTCTGGCATCACTGCGCTGACTCGGGGTTCCTGGAAGGCGAGCCCTTTGTCGGGCTCAGACACAAACTGGCGTCCCAGAGTTTTTTGACGTGAAGCAACTTCCCGCGGTGACGGTAGCTTGTGCGTATGCGCGGTCCGACGACAATAGCGACGAACAAGCCTACCTCGCAATCCGAAGGTGGATGAACGTCAGGGGCTATCAGCTGGTGGGTCCGAAGCGTGAAATCAATCTAGGCGAGATGCTTGAGATCCAGTTTCCACTAAAATCAGCATAGACGCCACTTCTCGAGCCGAATGCGCGGCTTCCAACGCTCTAGCGACTCCGACCCTTTACGAAGGTTTTGTGAAGGTTCCGCGCGCCAGCATGCTGGGCGCTGGCACGGATTCAGCAGCGGTTGGTGCGGAGCTCACATGATGCATTCGTTCCCGAACTTCCTGAATGCGGGAAGTGACAATCGGAGTGCGATATTCGGGATGGCAGAATTCCAGGTGCATGCCGCGGCCGATGTAGCGCAGTTTCAGCATCGACCCTCCCCAGGTTGATCCTGCAATGGCCACCAGTACCGGTTCCGGGCAGTACTCCGGATGCCCGGAGATTAGCGCCTGGCTTTCGCCGAGGAACACCGCCGTATAGCGATGGTGTTGGGTCTGGATCTCAAGCACGGTGGACGGCGGCAAATCTCCCAGCGAGACCCCGCCCTCGATTTCTGACTGGACGATGTTGCCGTTCACTTCGTCGCTGAGATTGGGATGAGGTATGAACATTGGAGAGCCAAGCCTTCTGGCCAGACCAGCCGTTCGAAAGATAATATCAGAGGAAGGGCCGCGCTCGGAGGTTACTTCGGTACCGGCGTGCGGAATGCGGCGTCCGTGGCGCTTCTGGGCCCATTTTTGAGCGCGCCTTCTCGATAAGGAAAAAGAAGGCCAGACAGTAGAGTCTGGCACGGTGCTAAGTCGAGTTGTTGCTTTGGCTGCCGCTATTGTCCAATCGAGCTGGCTACGGAAGAAAATACGTTGTTTGAACTGCTTCCGATTAATCGGATTGTGCCCACCACGAGTACCAGAATTACCGCCAACATCACGGCATATTCGGCAATATCCTGGCCCTCGTCGTTGCCCCACAGCTTGCGGAAGGTCTTTGTGTCCATCCCAGCTCCCTTCTGGTCGTTGGACTGAGTCTGCTCCCGGCCCTGCAAAAATACAAGTGACAAGTTGTCTTCGGCAAAAAGGGCCGTCAGCTTTAGGACGTTGGCGAGGATCTCGACGGCTTCGCTCTTCTGGGGTGTACCCTGACCGGTTCTCGAATCACTCTGAGCCGAAGGCTTGTAACCGGGTCCGCCCTCGGCCAGTAAGACTAGACAGAGAAAGGGACGCATGGAAGTGTTGGAACCGCAGACGGAGCTGTTCGAGGAGTTCGCCCAGGGCGACCTCGAAGCTTTCGAGAAGCTGTTCCGGCAATTTCAAGGCGAAATCTACGGCTGGATCGTTCGCATCGTGCGTGACCCCGGCGTGGCCGAGGACCTTACCGTGGAAACATTCTGGAGAATCTATCGGGCCCGGGCGCGATTCGATCCCAGCCGCAATTTTGGAGGTTGGGCAAGGAGAATTGCGACCAACGCCGCTCTCGATTGCCTGAAGAGTGGGCATTTGAAACATGCTCGCACAGAAGCATTTCTTCTCGAGGATTCAGCTTCGGTGTCGCCCCCGAACCCGGGTGTACAGCGGGATCTGCGTGAACGAACCGCTCGTGCCTTTCAGCAACTGCCGGCAAAACTTCGGATCGCCGCGACCTTGGCGCTGATTGAAGAAATGCCCTACAAGGAGATTGCGGAGGCCCTCGACATTTCGGCCGGTGCGGTTAAGTTGCGCGTCTTCCGCGCGCTGCGTCTGCTGCGAAAAAGCTTGAAGGAAATGGGTGTCGAACCATGAATGAACCACGTGATGAGGAAATTCAGAGTTTGTTAAAGCAGGCAATCGCTCCGCTGACCCGCAATCTGGAGCGGGACCTTTGGCCGCGCATGCTTCAGCGCCTGGACGAACGCTCTGCCACAGTGCCCTGGTTTGACTGGGCGTTGCTGGCCTTGCTGGCGCTATGGCTTTGTTTTTCCCCGCAAGCGATTCCGGTGCTGTTGTACCACTTGTGATTTGGAGGCATTTATGAACACGCATCCCTACTGGCGAGCTTTCATGGCGGCAAGTGTTGTTCCCACTTTGTTTACATTGGTTGTGCTGTCCGGGTTCATCGTCGCACGTTTTGTTTTCCAGATTCCCGTTGCCCTTGAGCGGGTGATTGTCTTTCCGATGGCGCTGGTGCCAAATCTGTTCGGCGTCTGGAATATGTTTTACCTTTGGCTGGGTCCGCAACGGCATCTACCTCTCGGTTTTCACGGTGCTCTTCTTCCATTTATCCTGGCCCCGGCAGGATATGCACTGGCCACTTGTCTCGGCTTCCTGACCCTTGGCCACGAGGGATTGGTCTGGTTCCATGCCATAGCGGTTCCGTACCCGCTTTTCGCAACCGGGTTTCTTTTTGCCCTCGTCGTCTACTACCTGGTGTGGAAGCATTTCGTCGGATTCTTCAACCAGGTGTTGGGGATTGCGTGAGGCCAAGGCAACGCTCAAGCCTGCAAAGCGTCTCGCCTTAGCGGTTCGGTGCCGTACCGAACTTTTTCGGGAACGCACTTTGGTCGCATCCCAATAGTCGTCTTTCAAGTTACTGTCATGCTTGGGCACAATCCTTTATGCTACTCGTCAGGGGCTGACGAGGATTCCTTGGAAAGCTCTGACCCTAGTTCTCGAAGGCTCGAGGAATGCACAAATCTTCCACTCGACGTTACGCCCGCTATCGCACGGAGATACCTGTAATTGTGAAGGTGCTGGGGAAGGACGGCTACGTCCGCATACACGGCCGCTGCTTCGAGCTTGCCGAAGCGGGATTGGGCGCTGTCATTACCAGTGAGTTGACCGCGGGAGAAATGATTACTCTTGAATTCTCCATCCCTGATGTTCCCGAGGTCTTCATAGTGCGAGCCGTGGTCCGGCACCGCATGGGCTTCCTGCACGGATTTGAGTTCATCGGCTTACTCCCCAGACAGGGCGAGCTCATCCAGGCATTCTGCCAAAAGCTGGAACCGTCCTAGCGGTCAGGTTCTTCTCCAAGCCATCCGTCGGGAAACGATTAAGACGCTGCTCTTACGTTGGGAGCCTCAGGGGGCTTGCCCCGACCCCAGTTCCGTGATAAAAACGCGATTCGTGAGGGGGCAATCCATGGTAAGACCAGCGAAGATAAGACCAGCGAAATGGTCCTCGGGAATCCACTTGCTATCGGCCATGGCCGCGCTGGCCTTGGCTGTGGTGTCTGGGCTCGCGCCCATATCGGCGCAGGCGCAAACCTTCACTGTGCTCTACACGTTTACCAACACGGCGGACGGGGAACAGCCCGACGCGAGTTTGTTTCAGGATGCGGCCAGCAATCTTTACGGCACCACCCAGTACGGAGGCACTAAGGGCGGCTTCGGTACAGTATTCAAGCTAAGTGCGACGGGTAAAGAAAAAGTGCTCCTCAGCTTTGCCGGCACGCCGGATGCCGAAGATCCCTACTCTGGTTTAACCCGGGACCAGGCTGGCAATTTCTATGGCACGACGTTGTACGGAGGAACTGGCGGCGGTTTTGGGACGGTGTTCAAACTGCAAGCCGGCAAAGAAAGCATTCTGCACAGCTTCGCCGGCACCCCGGATGGGGAAGACCCGCGATCAATTTTGGTTCGGGACTCTGCGGGCAATCTCTACGGAACTACACAATACGGCGGCACCCAGGGCGGCTTCGGCACCGTGTTCCGGCTAGATACGAAAGGCCAGTTGACCCTGCTGCACAGCTTTTCCGGGACGCCGGATGGAGAAGACCCCTACTCCGGTTTGCTTCGAGACGCCGGAGGAAATCTCTATGGCACGACGCTGTATGGTGGCACCGGCGGCGGCTTCGGGACGGTGTTCAAGCTGAATGCGAAAGGCAAATTGACTCTGCTGCACAGCTTCGCCGGAACGCCGGACGGGGAAGATCCGCAGGCGGGCTTACTGCGAGACGCGGCTGGCAATCTTTACGGCACAACCCAGTACGGCGGCACCAATGGTGGCTATGGAACTGTGTTCAAGCTCAGCGCGAAAGGAAAACTAACCCTGCTGCACAGCTTCGGCACGATACCCGACGGACAAAATCCGTACGCGCGTTTAATTCGGGACGAGGCCGGTAATTTCTACGGCACCACGTTTCATGGCGGCACCTACGGCGACGGCACTGTGTTCAAGCTGGATACAGCAGGCAAGTTGACTGTCCTGCACAGCTTCAACAACTCGCCGGACGGAGCCAATCCGATCGCAGGATTGATCCTCGACAAGTCCGGCAATCTTTACGGTACGGCTAGCCAGGGCGGCGATCTCAGTTGCGGATTCTCAGGGTGCGGCACGGTGTTCAAGGTCACGCCTTAGTGTTCCAAGAAAAGTTTGTGCGGGTCGGCTGCCACCGTTGGCCGCGAATCCAACTGTTGTAGACTAACTCCAACGCGGTAACTTTCCCGGCCCCGTAGCTCAGTTGGATAGAGCAGCGGTTTCCTAAACCGTTGGTCGGCGGTTCGACTCCGCCCGGGGCCTCCATTGCGACGTGGCGTATCCGCTTATTCGTAGCGTAGCGCGCGCATGGGATCGATCCTGATGGCGCGGACTGCGGGCAAATAACAAGCTACCGCCGCCACGACGAGCATGACAGCGCTCACCGCGATGTAGGTCGCCAGGTTCGTTGGGGCAACTCCAAACAAGAGGCTGGCAAGCATTCGCGTGAGCAGAAATCCCAGAGTCAGACCAATTACCAGACCGATCGATACCCATCGCAGTCCCTGACCCATAATCATTTTGAGCACGTCGCCGCGGCTGGCGCCAAGAGCCATGCGCACTCCGATTTCGCGAGTCTGCTGCACCACTGTGGTCGCGAGCACGCCATAAATCCCAACGCAAGCAAGCACAACCGCGAGTCCCCCAAAGATGCTCATTAGAAACGAATCGAAGCGGCGCTGCCCGAGGTTGTCGTCGAGAACGTCTTGCATGGTCTGCACGTCGAATACGGGCAAGTCTTTGTCGAGCGTCCAGATTTGCTGTTTGATGCTCGCCGTCAGTGCCGTCGGATCCGAAGCGCCGCGAACCGCGAGGGTCAAATACGTGTAGTCTGGCATGGCTCGCGTAATCTCCGGACGCGTGGCGGTTTCGAGCCCAGCTTGCCGCGTGTCGCGCACTACTCCGATCACAGTTAACTGGATCGGGTCTTTCTCCGCTCGAGCGGGAACGCTCCAGATGTGTTTGCCAATCGCATCCTGACTTGGCCACAGCTTCTTCGCGAGCTTCTGGTTGATCACGATCACAGGCAGGTTCTGATTAATTTCGTCCGCCGTGAAGTTTCTGCCGCTGACCAACGAAATACCCAGCGTCTCGAAGTAGGATGGAGAACTGATCCCGCGCATATCCGCCGTCGGCTCGCTGCCATGTTTGGGAACCGGCTGGCCCTCGATGGTAAATCGCATGAGACGAATGCGAGTCAAGGGCAGGCCATCGGCAAAGCTCGCAGCTTTCACGCCGGGGAGAGCCGCAATGCGTTCCAGCGCCTGACGGCAGAATGCGGACGTCTGCTCGTTGGTCGGGTAGCGACTAGGCGGCATGCTGAAGTGCATGGTCAACAAATGATCAGGACGGAAGCCGGGGTCAACATCCAACACAAACAACAGGCTGCGAATCATGAATCCTGCGCCAATCAACAGCACCGAAGCCAGGCTGACTTCAATCACGATCAGGGCCGCGCGCATGGTGCGCGGATGGGATCGAGTGAACTGCGCTCCCTGCTTGAGGACAGTGCTAACCTCGGTGCGCGAAACATAGAGCGCGGGGAATATCCCGAAGAGCATGCCCGCGAGCAGGCTGGCTGCGGTTGTGAACAGCAGCACTGGAATACCTATATGGATTTGCTCGGGCCGGAGAATGTCTGCCGGTTTGAGCGCGAGAATGGCTTTGATCCCCCAGCGTGCAACCAGCAAGCCGAGCAAGCCTCCAATCGAACTCAGAACCAGGCTCTCCATGACCATCTGCGCGATTAGTTCAGCGCGACTCGCTCCGAGAGCTTTGCGGATTGCCAATTCCTTCTGCCGCGCCATGGCGCGAGTCAGCACGAGGTTCGCCAGGTTTGCGCAGGCGATCAGCAGAATCAGCCCCACCGCCGATAGCAAGACTAGAAGGTTGCGGCGCAGATCTTTGCCTACGTCTTCGACGTATACAGGGAAGATATTCACGCCGAAGCCAGCGTTGAGCGTGGGATTCTGTTCCTCAAGGCGTTTGCCGATCACTTCCATTTCAGCCCGCGCCTGCTCCAAAGAGACTCCCGGACGCAATCGCCCGTAGACCTGCATCTTCAGCCGGTTTAATTCCAGCGTGTTGCGCTGGGCGGCAGGTTCATAAGGAATCCAGATGTCAGGTTTGCGCTGTTCGGTACCTTCTCGCGTGGATGGCAAGTAGAAATGTGCCGGAAGCACGCCCACGATGGTGTAAGGAATGTCATTGAGCGTGATGCTCTGGCCAATTGCATTGTGGTTCGCGCCGAAGTGGCTCTGCCAGTAAGCATCGCTCAGGATCGCGACCTGAGTGTCATGCGGCCCTTGCTCTACCGAGTCGAAAGAATTGCCCATGGCCGTCGCCACTCCCAAAACCTGAAAGAAGTTCGAAGAGATGCGCGCGCCGTTCACTCGCTCCGGCTCTCCAATGCCGGTGCGATTCAAGTTCGCATCCTCCATGCCAGCGATGCCTTCGAGCGTCTTCGACTGGCGCACCCATTCGGCGAAGTTCGTGTAAGCGGCAGGGACGCGCTCGCCAATCGACGCTCCGAGCGCCGGATTTCTTTCCCATACCATAACCAGGCGGTCCGGATCGCGGTATGGGAGCTTTCGCAACAGAACCCCATCCACGACGCTAAACACGGCCGTGTTCGCGCCAATTCCAAGCGCGAGCATCAGGACCACAACCGCGGAAAAGATCGGCGATCTCCGCAAAAGGCGGAAAGAATGGCGGAAGTACTGGATCAGGTTGGCAGATTCCATGGCTACAAAGACGACCGCGAATCCGCAATGTTAGCACCCGGGACGGGAATGGCAATTCGGAATCTGACTGATCGGATGATTTGATTCGAGGCAATCGTCAGACCTGTTGCGTCGCTGCGGCGCCCTTTGCCTTGACGATCGCCTCTGCGGAGTCGCCTTCATGGGCTTGCGGTCCCAGAGTCGTAAAGGCCCGTGCGGCAAGTTGTTCAGTCAACCGAGCCTCTTTCCCGGCCGTCGCCGATCCCAGAAACGGCAGAGATTGTTCGCAGGTGGGCAACATCCCGATTGCCTGATTTTTGCCCGCCTTCTTAGCGTCGTAAAGTGCGCAGTCGGCCAGACGCAATACTTCGCTGTACGCAACCGCCTCTGGTTCGCGCACGAACCACGGAAAGACCGCCCATCCAACCGAGCAACTGCACTGCAAACGGCGTCCGCCTTTTAGTGGCAATGGTTCACTACCTACGGCTTGCAGAACGCGATCCGCCAGAATGTTGGCTTCCTCGCGGTTGGTATAACGCGAGACCACCAGAAACTCGTCGCCGCCCCAGCGAATCAGCACATCGGAGTGCCGTATTGCCGAACTGATTTGACGGGCAATCTCCACCAGCAATTGGTCTCCTGCCTCATGCCCGTAATGATCGTTGACCTCTTTAAAATAGTCGCAGTCGATAAGATAGAAGACAAGGTCAGGATTCCTTTTGCCGAAGGAGTTTTCGGCCGCGGAATATCCATGGATCACCCTCCGCACGTCGGCGTCGATGGTCGCAGTTAGAAATCTGCGGTTCTTGGATCCGGTGAGCAGGTCGGTGTATGAGTCTTCCCGAAGTTCATGATTGGTGCGTGCGATCTGCTTGTCCAACCCGTGCTGTTTGATCCAAAGCAATGCGCCCATCAGCATCATGGTCGTGAGAGTGAGCAGGACGCGGAAATTTTGCACTCTCGAAGGCGCGTGGCTCATGTATAGCGCCCACGCCGCCAGAACCGGCAACGAGAGGATCGCCACCATCGCCAACCCTGAGACCCAACCACTGCGTTTACCCGCGCTGGTCTTGACCAGACCGCGTCGGGATGCAAACCGGCGACCCAGCAGCCCCACTCCCGCGAACCAAAGGAACGAAATCACGAGCGGAGCGTCGTAGATGCTGCCCGTGTAATACCGGCCCAGATCAATTGCGACGCCGGCGGTGATGGAGCTGAAGGCATACAACAAACCCGCGCCCAGCAAGTTTCCATAAATGATTTTCCATCGGCCGGTACTGCGCAGCCATACGGCGGTGGCACACCCGACAAAAACCGCGTGCTCCAGAAAGTACAGCACATCGAAGCTTCGTCCGTATAGCTCCTTATTGGGCCACACATACTGCCACGGGATCACCACGAACAAGTACAGATAGAGCCACCAGGTCAACAGCAACGTGAAATCGAGCGCGCCCATCTGGGCCAGGGGTTCGTCCCGCTCCAGGTCAGGCCGCACGGCCAGAGCACCCATCATTGGGACAAGATGCAAGAACAGGGCCACGTCTCCAACAAAAGGATTGGGAACATCCGTGCGCAGGAAGACTTCGAAATACGTCCACAGAATCTGCACGCACAGCCAGATTCCACATCCCAACGTCAGGAGTGCCCAGAACAAACTGGATCGTGGTTCTGCTGCCCTGACATTGCCAAGCATTGCCAGCACAACCAACAGCAGAAGAAGACACTGGGTAAGATCGCCAACTGCAGTTAGCCGGTAGCTGTGTGCGGCAGTAAAAGAGAGTACGGCCTCAGTGCAGACGAGAGCAGACGCGAAAATCCAACACTTCTCCCGGGAGATGAAGCGTGCGCGCACACCCTGATTGTAGGGGCAAACCGCGTTACCTCAATGTTACTGAGGTCACCGTGCGAATCGAAAATGAATGGGGGAGGTGTGAAGCAGCGAAATCAAGCGGACCGGAATTCGCTGGACAGATTACTTGTTCCAAACTCAGCTCGCTGGGGAGTGAGCGATCCGAGCTTGACCGGATTCTGAACGGCTGCGGCAGTTCGTCTCCACAGCCAGAACAAGAAAGCGAGAGTGGCAGTGCCGAGTGAAAGCCATGCCAGTAAGAACATCCCAAGCCAATGCATTGTCTAATCCTCTTCGCGATGCGGGGAGCACCTGCGGTGGATGATTATAAGGAAAAGTCTATGCCATTGGAATGGTGCAAATCTTTTCACTCAAACTGCAACGGGCGGAGCCGCAGCCTGCCCAAAAAAGCAAAGCTAGCCGCGCACCGCCGTTTTCCACCCCGTTCCATTCCGACCGACGGGGTCACAGTTTGAGCGTCGGCAGAAAGCGCGGCGGTCTGCGCGCCTGGATCGTCTGCTCAAAGCCGTATGCGATTCTCAGCAGGGTCGGTTCGCTCCATGCGCGGCCGAAGAATGAGATTCCCACGGGCAGGCCGAAGACAAATCCCGCAGGCACGGTAATGTCAGGGTAGCCGGCAACGGCAGCGGCGTTCGAACTGCCGCCGACGGCGTGATCTCCGTTGGCAAAATCTGTAAGCCATGCCGGACCAGCTGTTGGAGCCATAATCGCGTCGAGATGAAACTGATCCATCACCGCGTCGATTCCTTCCTGGCGCGACAGACGATGGTTCGCCTCCAGGGCATCGGTGTATTCCTTGCTGCTGAGCGGACCTTTGGCTTCCGCCTTAATAAAAATATCCTGGCCGAAGTACGGCATCTCCTTGTCAGAGTTGTGCTCGTTGAACTCAATAATGTCTTTCAACGATCCGGGCGCTCCCGGACGCCCCGACAGATAAGCATTGAGGTCGGCCTTCAGCTCATACAGCAGTACCAAGAATTCGGTGTCATCGAATTTTCCGTGCGTCGGCAAGTCTGCCGGATCGATGATCTCTGCGCCTTGCTGTTTCATCGCACTAATTAAATTATTCATCAGCTGATCCTGAGCGTCGTTGGTTCCGAAATACTTTCGCGCCACGCCGATCCGCGCCCCGCGAAGTCCGTGAGGATCGAGGAACTTCCTATAGTCGGCGGCCGTTTTCCCTGCACCAGTCGAGGTTACGGTGTCACGAGCATCGACTCCTGCGAGCGCCCCCAACAAAATGGCGGCGTCGCGCACCGTGCGCGCCATGGGCCCGGCGGTGTCCTGGCTGTGCGCAATGGGAATGATGCCGGCTCGGCTGATGAGACCGAGCGTCGGCTTGATGCCCACCAACCCGTTTGCCGAAGACGGGCAAACCACGGAGCCGTCGGTTTCCGTGCCCACCGCGACCGCGCAGAGACTGGCCGCAGTGGCAGCGCCTGAACCCGAACTCGATCCGCAGGGATTGCGGTCAAGCGCGTAAGGATTGTTGGTTTGCCCGCCGCGCCCGCTCCATCCGCTGCTGGAATGGCTGGAGCGAATATTCGCCCATTCGCTCAGGTTGGTCTTGCCCAGAATCACGGCCCCGGACTCGCGCAGCTTCTGCGCCACAAAAGAATCTCGGGTTGGCTTCGATCCGAGCAACGCCAACGATCCCGCAGTGGTCTGCATGCGGTCAGCGGTATCTATATTATCTTTGATCAGGACGGGAATCCCGTGCATCGGTCCACGCGCATGCTGTTCCTTGCGTTCTTTGTCGAGCGCGTCGGCAATGGCCAGAGCATCGGGATTAACTTCGATTACGCTGTTGATCGTGGAGCCGTGCTTGTCAATCTGTTCGATTCGCGCCAGATATTTCTCCGTGATGGAACGCGCGCTGAATTTTCCGGAAGCCATTCCAGCCTGAAGATCGCCGAGAGTGATCTCATCCAACTCGAACGCCTTTACTTCGCCTCCCTGCGCCGCCGGCGGAGCGACTTCACGAGCGCCCGCGAAAGCCGGCAATACTGCCGCGCCCACGCCAGCTAAAGCACTGGTTTGCAAAAAGCGTCGCCGCTGAGAAGATCCACAACCGATGACCGCATCGTTCTTGATCAAGCCGCTTTCTCCTGTCGATCAATTCTGGTATAAGCGAAACCGGCATTATAGGTCATCGGTCAACCGTGCTTGTCAACGGCTGTGCGATGCCACCCGCACCTATTGGCTTGCACCTAAAAGGGGGTTCCGTGCGCAGGCATTTGTATTTTGTTTACGTTGTGCTCGTGTTCTGCCATCTCGTCGCGGCCGGGCAGCTTGGATTCGAACCACCGCCTCCGCCAACTCCCAAACTGATCAAAGCTGGCCGCGTGCTCGACGTCAAGAGCGGTGCCTACCTGCTCAATCAAGGTATTCTGACCGAAGGCGAGCGCATCAAGGAAATCGGACCGTGGGAGCAGGTCCAAAACCATGCTCCTAGAGATGTCACGAAAATTGATCTCAGCCACGCCACCCTCCTGCCCGGGCTCATCGATTGCCACGCCCATCTCGTAAGCTCCATGGAAGGCCGCCTTTCCGGAGGAGAAAATATCTTGACGGCCGTTGCCCTGTCGAGCGCGTCACTGCGGGCGTTGATGGGCGCCCACAACGCAAAGGAAGATCTCGAAGCAGGAATCACTTCGGCCCGGGTAGTCGGTCACTCCGGAATCGACGGCGATGTGGCCTTGCGCGATGCCATCAACTACGGCTGGGTTCCGGGACCGAGACTGCAAGCCTCGGCTCGGAAGATCACCGCTCTCGGCGGGCAGGCGGTATATCTGCAGAATGCCGTGTCCAAGGAAATTCTCGAGCAAGAGTTTTTGCCGGTGAGTGGTCCCGACGAAGCCCGCCGAGCCGTACGCGAAAACTTCGCCAACGGCGCCGACCTGATAAAAATTGTCATCGATGCCGGAGCCGGCCCCACCTGGCAATTCCGCTACCTCGCGCCGGAAGACGCAAACGCCGTAGTAGAAGATGCGCACCGGCTCGGTCTGAAGGTGGCCGCGCATGCCACTACCAAGGTCGCAATCCAGACTGCGATTGACGCGGGCGTCGATTCCGTCGAGCACGGTGACGAAGCCACGGACGAACAACTCAGGCAAATGAAAGAAAGAGGAATTTTCCTGGTGGCCACAGATCTCTGGAGCAATGGCCGTCAGTATGAATATTTTTCCCTGTTCGATGCCTTCACACCCGCGGACACAGCCGCACTCAAAGCAGCCGAGCAAAAGACAACGGAGCAATTCAAAGATCGCCTGCAGCGTGCCATGAAGATCGGAGTGAAGATTGCCATGGGCTCGGACATGTGGTCGCTCTGGCCGGGTAAGACACGCGGCGAAGCCAGTCTGCTGGAACTGGTCGAGTTGCAGAAAAATGGCATGCCGAATATCGAGATCATTCGCAGCTCAACTGCGAATGCGGCTGAACTGATGGGCTGGTCGGATCGGGTCGGCGAAATCGCCGCCGGAAAATTCGCGGACGTCGTTGCCGTCGAGGGAGATCCTCTCCGCGATATTACCTCACTGCAACATGCTCGCTTCGTAATGAAAGGAGCGGTGGTGGTGAAAAACGAAATGCCAGAAAAGTAGAACGGCAACAAACCAGCAACGACGCAGGTAGTGCGCCGAAGGGCAAACGTCTTTCTAAAATGGATTCTCGCGCCCGCTACTTCGCGCCCAGTTTCTTTCGTATGCGCCGAAGTTCCATGAAACAAAGTCCCGAAGTAGTGCACAGAACGCAGCCCATCATGATAATGACCTTCATGTCCATTGGTGCGGGCTCCTCCCCCGCCAGCCCTGCAACTGCCTCAGATTTATACACCAACCGGAACCGCCCTGTCCGAAAAGATACAGCAAAAGGCTGTTTCCTGCTGTTACCCTTCTAGTTTCACAGCCAGCCCTAACGGTAGGAACTAAACACCACAATCGCGCTGGTGCACGCTATAATATGAATTTCATGCCCAAATATTCCATCGTCGTTCCTCTGCATAATGAGCAGGAGAACGTCACCGACCTTTATGATCGCCTGAAGCATGTCATGGAAGTGCACGGCGAGAGCTTTGAGATCGTCCTGGTCGACGATGGTTCTCGCGATCGAACCTTCAATCTGTTGCGCGAGATTGCCGCGGTCGACAGCCGGGTGACGGTCGTAAAACTGCGCCGTAACTTTGGTCAGACTTCAGCCCTGGCCGCGGGGTTCGACCACTCCCGCGGCGAGTACATTATCGCCATGGATGGCGACCTGCAGCACGATCCCGCCGACATCCCGCTATTCCTGGAGAAGATTGCCGAGGGCTACGACATTGTCAGCGGATGGCGCAAACACCGCATCGACAATCTCTGGCTGCGCCGCATCCCGTCGCGTTGCGCCAACTGGCTGATGGCCAAGTTGAGCGGCGTTAGTATTCATGATTTCGGAACTACCTTCAAGGCTTACCGTCGCGAAGTGCTGGAGCAGGTGCCGCTTTATGGCGAGTTGCACCGCTTCATTCCGGCCCTGGCGTCGTGGTATGGAGCGTCGATCGTTGAAGTCCCAATTCGCAACGTTAACCGCGAGCGCGGGGCGTCGCACTATGGGATATCCCGCACATTCCGCGTATTTTTCGATCTGATCACAATTCGCTTCTTGCTGCGCTACCTTGCGCGTCCGCTGCATTTCTTTGGCACTCTGGGAATGTTGAGCATCCTGGGCGGAAGCGGTGTCGCCGGCTGGCTGCTGGTTGAGAAATTCCTGCACCACTCCGACGTTATGACGCAGCACGGTCCCCTCATGATCTTCGCCGCTGTGCTGTTGCTGGCTGGCTTGAATCTGTTGGCAGTCGGTCTGCTGGGCGAAATGCAGGTGCGCCACTACCACGAACCCACCCGTCGGGCCCCGTATTCCGTCGACCGGCTGCTTCGCGCCCAAAGCAGCGAAGAACATACCATTTCCGAATAAAACGCCCACCCAGCGCCAGTTCTCCTGTTGACAGACCCATCGCGGGCGAACATAATTTGTCCCGCGGGTTTTGTTGAGGTGTTTCAGACTCCAGCCCTGAAGCCGACGCATCGAGTGGGTTCTGTTGGTCTCGCATGAATTTCGTTTCCGAGGCCAACGTGCGCGGAGAAAGGTCAACCTCGACTGCCCCGAGACCCTAAGGAGGAGAATGCTATGAAAAACTGTAAATCAATGCTGTGCCTGTTAGCGTGTATCGTGGGTTGTGCCATCATGGCTGCAGCAGCCGACGCGCCGCCCCTAACCTTCAAGTTCTCCAAAGCAAGCGTCCCCGGCGCAACCGAGACCGAGCCCGGAGGAATCAACAACGCAGGCGTTAGCGTCGGACTATACCTCGACAGTGGTAGCGTCGAGCATGGATACATTCTCAACGGCAAGAAGCTGACTACACTCGATGACCCGAGCGGTAAAGCGGGAACCACTGCCGGCAGCAACCTCAACCCGAACGGGGCGATTACGGTTGTTGGTTCCTACACCAGCAGTACATCGGGCAACTCCGTGGCATTTCTGTATAAAGGCGGCAAGTACTCGGACGTCGCGGGTCCCAGCGGAACGGTACAGTCATTCGGTTCCGCAGTCAACGACAGCGGGGAGGTCGTTGGCTACTACGTGGACACGGCGGGTCTCACCCATGGATTTCTCCTGAAGGGCAAGAAGTACACGACTCTCGACGTGCCGACGGCCACTGCGACCTATGCTACCGGGATCAACAAGAGTGGCAAAATCACGCTGTATTGGTTGAATTCGTCCGGTGCCTATGAATCGTCTCTCTACAATGGTAAGACCTACAAGACAATCAACGTCCCAGGCGCGTCAGACTCCTACGCGTTAGACCTAGATGCCGCCGGCGATGTTTGCTTTGAATGGCAGGATTCCGCTCTTGCGATTCATGGCGCATTGCTCCACGCCAACAAATACTACAAGTTCGACTACCCGAAGAGCACGGCCACCTACGGCGGTGGGATCAATGACAAGAACGATATCATTGGTGGCTATCAAACCTCGGCGGGCGGCACGAACTGGTTCGGTTTCAAGGCAGTTTACTAGGCAATCGACTTCTACGGACGGTTGAACCACATTAGGTTTTTCCACATGCCCCATTTCTTGCGTGCGAGAAGTGGGGCTTTTTATTTCTGGAGACCAAATCGCGGCGTCCACGCGTAAAGGCTACGCCGCGAACGCCTCCTTATTTACGACGTAGGGCATCTTCGTGACGTCGCCGCCATAACTTCCTTCCAAAACATCAATCAGTCCCTGCGCACAGCGCCCAGCCATGCCTTTGGCCGGGTCGGTGGACAGCCGAGTGATGCGAGCCGCACTGGCGAAGTGTGGATACAATCGGCAACGATCCTCAATCGCCGGGTCGCGCAGTGGTGAGTCTGCCGGCAGCGGTTCTTTTTCGTACACATCGAGTGCCGCCCCCGCAATCCATTTCTCCCGCAGCGCCTTCGCCAACGCAGCTTCCGAAACTACCGGCCCTCGTGAAACGTTCACCAGAAAGGCAGTGGGCTTCATCATGCGTAGGGTGCGCTCGTTGAAAAGATGATAAGTCGGCGTCGAACTCTCACGTTCGCGAAGCAGCGGCACGTGCACGCTGACAAAGTCCGCCTGGCTCAGCGCATCGTCAAGCGATGTGTACTTGATCCAGGTCTTCTCCCGCGATATGCCACGCGAATGCCGCAAATTCATTACTTCTTGAATTGCCTTCACGTACGCATCGTTCTGGTAAGCCGGGTCGTAGCACAGGATGTTCATATCGAACCCGCTGCACTTATTAATCATGGCCAGGCCGATCCGCCCGGTACCAATCACCGCAATGGTCTTCCCGGTTACTTCGTCGCCAAGAAACGGAAGGTAAGGATGCCAGTAGCCCCACTGGTTGTCGCGCGTGAGATGTTCGGCCGTCCACATTTTTCGCGTCAGCACGCCCAGCATGAAGAAAGCAAACTCGGCCGTAGCTTCCGTTAGCACGTCGGCGGTATGGGTGAAGGGAATCTTGTACCGATTGGCATCGGCGCGGTTGATGTTGTCAAAGCCGACGGCAATCTGCGCTACAACTTTCAGATGTCCCTTGCCAGCTTCAAAAACTTCGGCATCGATGGGATCGCGCAAGGTCGTGATCAGGCCGTCGATACCTGATCGCACTTTCTCAATAATCAGGCTCTTCGGCGGAGCTTCAGGGTTGGGATAAACCTCGACGTCGTATCCTCGTTTGCGCAGCAGATCAATCGATTCCCCAATATCGCAAGTGGCAAAAACGCGGAATTTTGCATTCATCATTCTCTCTGACGGTCTTCCGGTTGGATCAAAGCCACTCTGTAGAGACGCAGCTTGCTGCGTCTCGCCCAGCTACAAATTCTGTTTCGTCCACCGATCCACGCGTTCCAAGGCTTTATTGAGATTCTCCAACGAATTGGCCACGCTGAAACGCAAATAGCCTTCCCCGTAATCTCCGAACGCCGTCCCCGAGAGACAAGCCACGCCTGCGTCTTCAAGCAAAGCATCAGCTAGCTTCTTCGAAGTCCAACCGGTCTTGCTGATATTGGGGAAAACATAAAACGCGCCTCGAGGCACGCGGCAAGAGAAGCCTTTGATCCGGTTCAATCCCGCTACAAATGCGTCGCGACGCTTCTGAAATTCAGCCCGCATCCTGTCCACCGGCGCCTGATCGCCGCGCACCGCCTCAATGCCGGCAATCTGCGTAAAACTGGCCGTGCAAGAAGTCGAATTCGTCATCAACCGCGAGATATGCGTCGCCAGATCCGGCCTCATCACGCCGTAACCCATGCGCCAGCCGGTCATCGCATAAGTTTTCGAGAAGCCGTCGAGCAGGATGGTGCGCTCTTTGAACCCAGGCTCAGACATAATCGAGTAGTGCTGCTCCCCGTCGAACATCAGTCGGCTATAGATTTCATCCGAGAGCACCATGATGTTTCGATCGCCGATGGCTTCGGTAATGCCCTCGATGTCCCGCTTGCTAAGCGTGCCGCCGGTAGGATTGTGCGGTGAATTCAAAATGATGAGCCTGGTGCGGTCCGTAATCAGGCCAGCCAGTTGGTTAACATCAAGGCTGAAATCCTTCTCCTCATGCAGCCCGATGGGCACAGCCTTCGCCCCAACGTAATGGATCATCGACTCATAAATCGGAAAGCCTGGGTTGGGATAAATGACCTCATCTCCAACATCCGCTAATGCCAGCATAGTAAAGAAAATAATAGGCTTGCCGCCAGGTACGACCACCATCCAATCGCTCGTGACCTTCCCCCCGCGGCTGCGTTCGACGTCCTCCGCAATGGCCTGCCGCAACTCCGGCAATCCCGCCGATGGCCCATAGTGCGTCCAACCAGCCTTCAGCGCTTTGATCCCGGCTTCGACAATGTTACTGGGCGTATCAAAGTCGGGCTCGCCAATTTCCAGATGGACAACGTCTTTGCCCTGACGTTCCAGGGCGCGCGCCTTGTTTAGGACTTCAAAGGCCGTCTCAGTGCCCAGCCGCGACATGCGTTGAGCCAAGCGAAGTTCGTACTGCGCAGCTTTTTCCATAGTGGCAAAAGTGGTCATTATATCTCCTCCGGCAAAGCGCGTCTCCCCGAACAATAGTATGCCATTTTTGAGTGCCACGGGTTACTTGTCGGCTGCTCTGCTCGCTCTTCGACCAGGGGCGCAATCGGAAAATTCCGCAACCGAGACTCCGTGCGGCACATCTATGAGGCATGAACGATCTCGTGATGATAGAGCTCGATCGATTCCTGCATGAAAGTGGTGGCCTAGAAAAGCTCTCGCCGGTGCTAACCCGGATCACACGCACACTCGATGAATCGCCCAATCTGCCACAGGCGTGGGAGCCACTGCCCGATAATTTTTTTGGCGAGCCACTACCTGGCGGGATCGTTTCTTGTTGGGCATTCGCGCTGCGAGGCGGAGGCAAGTTCACCAACGAGCGCCATCCCAATAGCTGGCAGCGTTCAATCGGCGTCCGCGGAAGCGCGCTCTTCGAAGTCTATGACCAGGGCCGGTGGCAACCTCGGCCCGTGGCTGTTTCGGGCTCCAATCTCGCGGAAAGAGCGGTGTCCATCCCGCCTAACGTCTGGCATCGCATCGCGATCGGACCGGAGACGTTTGTCAGCCTTTCCTTTCATACCGCGCCAGCATCGGAGCTGATCGAGGAGACCTGCGTGGGCGACGATTTTGCCAACACCAAACGCAGGCTGTATCACGCGTGAGGATAAGTGCTCGGCTCGTCGAAGGAGACGCGGTCTGGGATTTGCTGGTCAGGGAATAGGAAGAATGGTGCGCCCGGAGAGATTCGAACTCCCGACCTACAGCTCCGGAGGCTGCCGCTCTATCCAGCTGAGCTACGGGCGCACGCCAGTATTTCCAGTGTACATGCGGAGCTTGGGCCTATCAATTGGCGGATCGAAAGTCGGCGTCGGGCCGCGGAAAATTGCACTGCGACGCCGGACTGATTATTCTGACTTGCCGTAGACCAAAAAATCTAGTAGCGGTTTCGGCCGCCGCCACCACCACCGCCGTGCCCGCCGCCGCGGCCACCACGATCGCGACCGCCGCCACCACCACCACCGCCGCCGCGCTCGACTTTCGGACGGGCTTCGTTCACATTCAGTGTGCGTCCGCCAATCTGGGTACCGTTCAGCGCCGCGATGGCTTTCTCTCCGTCTTCCGCACTCGTCATCTCCACGAAGCCGAAGCCGCGCGAGCGCCCCGTATCCCGGTCGGTCATAATGCTGACCCGGTCCACCTGCCCATGTACCTCGAAAAGCTTGCGCAGTTCATCTTCTGAAGTGTTGAAGTCGAGATTTCCAACAAAGATGTTCTTCAAGCGAATTGCCTCTGAGTGAGCTATTTGAGCGTGGGCGACTTCGGCGCAACTGGGAGGCTGGTTGGCCAGGCCGAAAGCCAAAGTTGACGAACAATCAAATGCGCAGGAAGTATAGCAGGTCTGCCATTTGTAGGAAGCTATTCTACGGATCGACTTTATACGGGAAGGCTTTCATGGCGAAAATTCCCTAACACCTATCAACTTTCCAGTATCCGTCACGCTGGAATCCAAGTTGCAGAAGGCGGTTCTTGGGATCGTGACGCTTGCCGCACTTCGGACATTTCAGATAGCGGCCCCACGCCGTGCCCTGGCGATCGTAGTTCTCAGAAACCGCGAAGGTTGTGCCGCAACTGCAGGGCACGAGAAACAGTTTCAAGTCGGCATCTGGCTTAGGATCCGACTTGTGGCAGCGTGCCATCAGCGCTCTTCTTCTGCCATGGCCAAAGTTCTTTTTCGCTTGTTGGCCTGTAGAATTTTCTTGCGCAGCCGCAGCGACTTCGGAGTGACCTCGACAAACTCGTCGTCGGCAATGAATTCAATCGCCTGCTCCAGATTCAGATTGCGAAACGGCACCAAACGTACCGCAATATCGGACGTGGACGAACGCATGTTGGTCAGCTTTTTTTCACGAACAACATTCACGTCAAGGTCGTTATCTTTGGCATTTTCCCCAACGATCATGCCTTCGTAAACATCGATGGTCGGGCCAACAAATAGTTCGCCGCGTTCCTGCAGGTTGTAAAGCGAATACGGCGTAGTCACACCCGCGCGGTCGGATACCAGCGCGCCCGTGAGCCGGTGCGGAATGTCGCCCTGCCATTCGATGTACCCGTCAAAGAGAGAATTCATCACAATCGTTCCGCGAGTGTCGGTGAGCAGTTGACTGCGCAGGCCGATCAATCCACGGCTGGGCACGCGAAATTCGATGCGCACGCGGCCGTATCCGTGATTGTGCATGTTCAGCACTTCGCTTTTGCGGACACCCAACTGTTCCATCACTACGCCAACGAATTCTTCCGGCACGTCTACGGACAGTTTCTCGACTGGTTCCATCAGTTTTCCATCCACCCGCTTGGTAACGATCTCGGGCTTTCCCACCATGAGTTCGAAACCTTCGCGGCGCATCATCTCGATGAGAATCGAAAGCTGCAGTTCGCCTCGTCCCATCACCGTGAATGAATCTGTGGTCGCGGTATCCTCTACGCGCAAGGAAACGTTGGTCAGCAGTTCTTTCTGCAGGCGTTCGCGCAGATTTCGCGAAGTCACATACGTGCCTTCGCGCCCGGCAAACGGCGAAGTGTTCACCGTAAACAGCATTGCGATCGTGGGCTCATCAATGGTGATGTGCGGCAGCGGCGCCGGGTTCTCGGCGTCGGTGATGGTCTCGCCGATGGTGATGCCTTCAACGCCAGCCACGGCGATAATGTCGCCCAGCGTGGTCTCAGTGATGTCGGTCCGCTTGAGTCCCGAGAATGAAAACAGCTTCGTAATTTTCGTTTTGTGGAGCGTGCCGTCAAGCTTGGCGATGGCAACATCTTCACCGGTGTGCATGGTTCCGTTGAACACCCGTGCAATCGCGAGGCGTCCGAGATAATCGCTGTAATCAAGATTCGCCACCAGAATCTGCAGCGCTCCCGTTGCGTCGCCTTTGGGCACCGGAATAGTCTGGACGATGGTCTCGAACAGAGGCTGCAAGTTTACGCCGCCTCCTTTTATATCTCGCGAGGCAGTTCCGGCCTTGGCATTGGTATACAAAACCGGAAAGTCGAGCTGCTCCTCCTTGGCATCGAGATCGATGAAAAGGTCATAAACCTCGTTCAGGACTTCCTGCGGGCGCGCATCGGACCGGTCGATTTTGTTGATCACGAGAATGGGCGCAAGGTGAGCCTCAAGCGCCTTGCTGAGGACATAGCGCGTTTGTGGCAGCGGACCTTCACTGGCGTCGACCAGCAACATGACACCGTCAACCATCTTCAGTGCGCGCTCTACCTCTCCGCCAAAGTCGCTGTGGCCGGGTGTATCAACAATATTGATCTTCACATCGTGATAGAGAATGGCCGTGTTCTTGGCCAAAATGGTGATGCCGCGCTCGCGCTCCAGATCGTTCGAGTCCATCACCCGTTCGATGATGTGCTCGTTCGAGCGAAACGTTCCACTCTGCTGCAGCATGGCGTCCACGAGCGTGGTCTTGCCATGATCCACGTGGGCAATAATTGCGATATTACGAATGCTGGAACTCAAATGAGACTTCCTTCCCAATGACCTAAAAAACAGCCTACTATCACTTTACTATGGGTTCGGGGCGTTCACCACAGAGTCACAGAGCCACAAAGAAGAAGCCTGGTGATTTTCTCTGTGTCTCTGTGACTCTGTGGTCAATAAAGTGGTGAAAAGTGTCAGCCAGCCACAGTCTTGGGATGGGAGGCGGGCTTTCCGGCCAGCCGGCTCTCGGCCTCTTTCACGGCGCGGCGGGCCGCCACGATGGCCTTACTGGTAGTCGATTCCGCGCCTTCGGAATCAGTGTTGGCGAAAAACACGCGGTCCATCGGTTGCCGCACTAAAGGCTGTGTTTTGGTGTAAAGACCAGGGGTGGACATATATAGAGGATGACCCCGGCGGTAAATATGAACCTCGATGGGATCGACGTTGGAGCCCGGGAAAAGCCTCTGGAAATCGCCGAGCACGCTGACAGCTTTTTTTCGGGTGCCCGATTCCGTGAGCAGGTAACCGCGGTCGTCTTCGCTCATCGGCGTGTAACAAGTGAGGATGTTGTATTTCTGCTTATAACCGGGCTGGTTGCGAATGGTCCAATCGGCCACGATGAAATCGGTAAACGTGTTTCCCGGGCACCACGTGTCGTAGCTCTTGTTGAATACCGGTTTGTCAAAGATCAGGTTCACCACGGCGTAAGGAATGTAGCGGATCTGGTGCATGGCATCGCTCTGTTTCTCAGGGAGCCCCTGCACGATGCGCCGGGTGATGAACTTTGGTGTGGCCATTATGATGGCTTTCGCGGCCACGGTCTTCAGTTCAGCTCCCTGCATGTAGGTGACTTTCACTTCCGCGTTGTCCGCCACGACGGCCACCGTAGTCGCACCCAATTGCAGGCGGTCGGCAAATTTCGCCTGCAGAATCTCGGCCAACTTCTTGGTAATCGCACCCAGACCGCCGGGCCACGTGTAAAAATCCGGCACCGCATCTCCGCCAATCGTTTGGATTTCATCGATGCCCATTGCGGCCGCCGTGTCCTCAGTCGCCGCTCCCCAATTCGAAGGGCCGTAGTTGTCCCACCACTGTTTGACCTCGATCGGATAACCTTTCATGAAATCCGAAAACGGAAGGTTATAAAGTTCGCTGCCGCGCTTGTTGAGATCAACCGCCAGCATGTCCTTCTTGAACTTCTTGAAACCTTCACGCACCGACGCGGTATAAGGCAATTTATCGAGACCATCTGCCCAGGTATTGGCAATCCATTCGCCATTAATAATGGTGCTGTCGCGATCATGGATGGGCAGCGGTTCGAGGCCGATTTCTTTGGCGAAGCCGTAGGTGTACTCGCTCTTTTCCAGAAACGCCGATCCGGTTGCATAAGCGTTTCCCTGATACTCCATCAAATAGGCGTTGCCGCCCCAGTGCGGTTCTTTTTCCAGCAGAAGGAAATCGCGTGCGCGCAGCAGGTAGGCAGCGGTCATTCCGCTGACCCCGCCGCCAACGATGATTACATCGTGGCGTGCCGAGACCGGAGGCAGAGTGAAGACTTTGCCATCACGTACTTGATGGCAGATGCGATTGTCTTCGCCGTCTACTTCGGGCTGCGGCGTCTCGGCCGCCAATAAAGAAAGATCAACGGGGCAACCGGCCGCAACCGATCCGGCGACGACGAACTTGATGAAGTCCCTGCGACTTGTGGCCATAATTAGTTTCACTCCTGAACAGTTAATAGAGCCAGGCGTGCTCGCCTGGCGGGAACGGGCGAGACGTCCGTCCTCCATTATTCGCCGCGGCACTAAACGGCAGCCGCTCGCTTTTCCGCTCCCATCCGCAACCGGTACCAACTGACGATCGCAATCAAAGAAAAAACAAAGATGATGCTGGAGATGGCGTTGATCTCGGGCGTGATCCCACGCCGCAGCCGGCCCCAAATCTCAAGCGGCAGCGTGTTGTCGCGCCCAATCAGAAAAAAACTGACCGCGATCTCATCCATAGATAGCGTAAAAATCAGCAAAGCCGCGCCGATGATCGACAAGCGCAGGTTCGGAATCGTGATCCTCCAGAACGTCTGCCAATAATTCGCGCCCAGATCGAGCGACGCTTCCTCCTGCGCCCGATCCAGTTTCTGCAAGCCCGCGAATACTTCGGTAGTGGCGACAGAGATCAAAGCCGTGCCGTGCCCGAGCACAATCGTCACCAGACTTAACTTTACGTCCGCCTCGCGGAACAACATCAATAGCGAAAGGCCGGTAATGATTCCGGGCAGGATCAAGGGCAGAAGCACGAGTCGTCGGAATAATGCTTTACCTGGAAAGTCTGCGCGGTCGAGAGCCAGCGCGGCCGGAATGCCAAACGTTAGCGAAATTGCCATCGCGGCAAATGCGACGATCAGGCTGTTCATCACCGATTCCCAAATAGCATCGTCGGCAAAAAGCATGCGATACCAATCCATGGTCAGGTTGCGCGGAGGGAATCCACCAACCCCTGTCCCGTTGAACGAATAAACGATCAAGGTCACAATTGGCAGATAAAGAAATCCGAAAACCACGATGGCATGCCACGGCAACCAGCGGGAAGTGCTGCGGCCCACGCTCGTGCTCATCGGAAACTCCATTTCTTCTCCACTCTCTCCGAGAGCAAAAGCAGCGCCAGCACCAGCAGCAACATGCACAGCGAAATCGCCGCGCCCAGAGGCCAGTTGTAAGCCGCGCCGAACAAGCTGACGACGATGTTCGAGATCATGATCCCGCTCGGGCCGCCGAGCAGCACAGGTGCGAGGAAATCGCCGAGGCTCAAGACAAACGCGAACGTCGCTCCCGCCAGCACGCCAGGAATAGAAAGCGGGAAAATCACCCTCCAGAAAGTTTGCAACGGCGACGCTCCCAGATCATGCGACGCTTCGACCAGATTCCGCGGGATGTGCTCGAGCGACGCGTAGATCGGCAGGAAAGCAAACGGCGTGTAGATATGCGTCAGCGTGAGCACCACAGCGAACGGGCTGTAGAGCAGAAACTCCAGCGGATGTTTTGTAAGGTGGACGTATTGCAACAACGTGTTCAGCACGCCGTCACTACCCAGTATCGTTTTCCACGCATACGCGCGAACCAGATAGCTGACCCACAGCGGAATAATCACCAGCTGATAGAACAGATCTTTTCTCACTCCCGCATAAAATGAAAGATAGTAAGCGAGCGGATAGCCCAGCAGCAGGGAAAAGATCATGACGCGGGCCGCAATCCACATCGACCGGAAAAGAGTCTGCAGATAAACGTTTACGCGGAAGAGTTCGCGGTAGTTGTCGAGGGTCCAGCTGTGCACGATGGTTTGCGACGACGAAACTGTCCAAAAGCTGTAACACAAAAGCAACGCATAGGGGACCAGCAGGAACACCGCCACCCACAACAGCGGCGGCAACGTAATAGCAGCTCGATATGCGCGTGAAAACATTTTCTGAATTAACCTCTCTCCGGAGACTCGCGGACCGGAACCGCATCCGCCGGGGAGAATTCCAAAAGCAAGTCGCCCTGCCGGCTGTCGCGTGCCGCAGCTCTGACCGACAGGGTCAGCCCATCGTCACAGACAATCTGCAGCAGTTCGGTCGCGCCATGAAAAGCCTGATGCTGAATCTTGCCGTGGAATTGAACGACATTCGTCTCGGTGCCGTCGGTCGCCAATCGAATGTTCTCCGGCCGCAAGGAAAACAGAGCGGGGCCATCCGGCAGATCGGTCCTCCACGAGAGCGAGGTGCAACGCGCGATTCCAGACTTTATTTCGCCGCGGAGCAGGTTGGTGTGGCCAATGAACTGCGCCGTATAAGCCGTCGTCGGATGGCTATAGATTTCGCGCGGCGACGCTACCTGTTCCAACCCGCCCATTCGCAAAAGCGCAATGCGATCCGACATAACCATGGCCTCTTCCTGATCGTGGGTGACAAACACGAACGAAATACCGACCTCGCGTTGCAGTGATTTCAGTTCTACCTGCATCTGCCGGCGAAGGTTCGCGTCGAGCGCGGATAGCGGCTCATCCAGCAGCAAAAGCCGAGGCCGGTTTACCAGGGCGCGTGCGAGCGCAATACGCTGCTGCTGGCCGCCGCTGATTTTACCTGGCTTGGAACTGGCAAACGCAGTCATCTTGACCATCGCGAGAGCATCCGAAACGCGCGCCGCAATCTCGTCCTTCGGCACCCTGGCCACGCGCAGCCCGTAGCCAACATTTTCTTCCACAGTTAAATGCGGGAAGAGAGCGTAATGCTGAAAAACGGTATTGACGCGGCGACGGTACGGAGGCAAAAGATCAAGCCGTTCGTCTTCCATCAGGATCTCGCCAGAACTGGCGCTCTCGAAACCAGCAATGATGCGCAACAGCGTCGTTTTGCCCGAGCCACTCTCCCCGAGAATGGTTAAAAACTCGCCTTCTGCAATTTGCAGGGAAATGTCGCGGAGCACAGGGTTCTTGCCGAAAACCTTGGCAACGTTACGAATCGCGAGCAAAGGCTCCGCGTCCGATTTGTCGGAGCGAGCAACCGCGGGCTCAGTGGTGGTAGCCATGTTCGTCACATATCGCGGCGTTGGAAGACGGGCGTCCTCGCCCGTCGTTTTCTCGCCTTACTGCGCCGCCTTCACTTCATTCCAAATCTCAACGTACTTCGTCCGGCGAGGCACGTCCTGCCAGAAATAAATGTGCCGCTGATAGTCGTCGACATCATCCAGATGCAGGCTCTTGACCTGCTCCGGGGTCATAGACTGCGCTGCTTGCGGATTCGCCGGCGTGTAGCCGGTTACGTCCGCGACCTTCTTCTGCGTCTGAGCCTCGATCATGTATTCGAGAAACTTGTAGGCGAGATCTTTGTTCTCGCTACCGGCAGTAACCATCAAGTGGTCGATCCAGCCCGTGGTATTTTCTTTCGGAATCGTTTCGCCGACGGGGAAATTAATCTTGCGAAGCTGATTGGTCATCAACGGCCAGCCCATGGCCAGAACGATTTCGTGACTTTGAAAAAGATTGGTAAGCTCGCCGCCGGTAGACCACATCTTCCGGATGTTCGGCTTTAACTCCTGTAGCTTTTTCTTGACCGCTTCCAGTTGTGCGTCGCTGAGGTTATAAAGCTGGGTGGGATCAGGTTTGTCGAAACCAAGGACCTGCGCTGCCATGTAAACCGTGGAAAGTTCATCCCAGACGGAAACCTTGCCGCGATATTTCGGATCCCAGAACACATTCCAACTGTCCGGCGGCTGCGGGAATGCGGTGGTGTCATAAAGGATCGGGTTTGGTCCCCACACAAACGGCACTCCGAAGACTTGTCCCTTCAGACGAACCAGGGGCAGGGAAGTGAGCTGGGGCGAGAGCTGTCCGTAGCTGGGAAACCTTGAAAGATCAAGCGGCGCAGCCAGTCCGGCCGCGGCGATCGAAGTGGCAACGTCGCTCGATGGTGATATCACATCGTAATTGCCCGCGCTCCCGCCGCGCAGCTTGGCAACAAGTTCGTCGCTCGCTCCCATGTACGAGGCCGTAATCTTGCAGTGGTTCTGCTCTTCAAAACCGCGCACGAACGATGGATCGGCGTAACCTTCCCAGACCAGCAGGTTCAGCGTAGGCGTCTTCTTCGTGCACGCGCCAAGCAGGAGCGCGGACGTTGCCAACAGCACGACCAGAAAGCGTCGGATCATCAATAAGCCTCCAGAATCCTGCACTTTATTTTCGCGCTCACACGACTCTAGAAAGTCGGCGGCGTGTTAATCCAAAGCACCCGAGTCTCTGTGCGGCCCGGGTTGAACCATCGATGAGGCGTGGCGCTCTCAAAATAAAAACTGTCACCCGGCTTCAGCCGATACTCCACTTCCGCCACTGAAATATGCAATCGCCCCCGCAAGACGTGCAAGAACTCTTCGCCCTCGTGGGTGTAGGATTCGCCGCTCCCGGCGCGGGGAGAAATGCGAAACAGGTGCGGCTCCATCACTGTATTTCCCCACGCCAGCAACTCCATGCGGACACCCGGCCCCGCCTCGAGCACTTTTCGCTTACCCGACGGCACCAGCCGGCTATTCGATTCCGCAGCATCGAAAAAATCAAGAATGTTGGTCTTGTAGAATCTCGCCAACTTGCGCAGCGTGCTCACCGACGCGCTCATGTGAGAACGCTCCAGGGCGCTCAGGAATCCCACCGAAATGCCAACTGTTTTAGCCACTCGGGCCAACGACAGTCCGCGCTGGACGCGCAACTGGCGCAGGTGCACACCGATAGCTGTGCTGACGTTCATGGCCGGGCGGACTAATCCTTCGCGCCTGAGCAATTGCGCAATGGCTGGCGCGTTCAGCCCGCGCACCTTGCGTAAAAACCGCGCACGCTTCAGGAGCTTCACATCTTCGGGTGTATATAAGCGGTATTTGCTGGTTGTCCGGTGAGGACGAGTGAGACCCAGACTCTCCCATGAGCGGATCACCGACGGAGAAACCCCCACCAGGCGGGCCACATCGCCGATTTTCAAGTAAGGTTTTGGGTCAGCGGGCTTCATCTCGAAAACTGCGCTCCCCACGTCTCATCCTGGCTTGATCACAGGTCTATTTTTTACTTGACAGCGTGCGCCGGGTTCTCTAACCTTGCGCGATTATAGCAAGGTTTGATTTTCACGCAAGCATTGTTAGTTGGCAATCTTCCACCCCGAATCGGGAGGTGCTCAATGCATCCGTCTCTGGTGAATCGTGCGTCAGCCTTGGGGCTGGCAGTGATTACCTTACTCACCTTTCTTTCCTTTCCCGCATTCTCCCAGAGCACCGGCGGCCGCATCCTCGGGCGTGTTGCCGATCCCACCGCTGCCGTCCTGGCCGGCGTGAAAATCACGCTTACAAATGAGGCGACCGGCGCCAGTCGCGACACTCAGACCAACGCCAGCGGCGACTACAATTTCGTGGAAGTCGTGCCCGGTACCTATCGGGTCGAATATGAGCTCGCCGGATTTAAGAAGAGCGTACAAAAGAGCGTCACCGTTGACGTCAACCAGGTAGTCACGCTCAATCAGACATTGGCAATCGGTGCTACCCAGGAAACCATCGAAGTAACCTCGGAAGCGCCTCAAGTGGACACAACCAGCACCCAACTCGGTGCTGTGATCAACGACCGATCCGTGAACGAACTGCCCCTGAACACCCGCGATACTTACCAGTTCCTGCAGCTTCAACCGGGCGTGCAGTCGCAGTTGGGCAGCAGCGGCAGCCTCTTCTACGGTTCAGATTCCGCCGGTTCGGTTTCCGTGAACGGCGGCCGTGGCCGCTCCAATAACTTCAGCGTGAACGGCGGAGACGCCAACGACCAGTTCGTAAATCTGCCGACCATCCAACCCACGCCGGACAGCATCGAGGAGTTCCGCGTCATTACTAATACGTTCGATGCCGAGTATGGCCGCAATTCCGGAGCTGTGGTCAATGTGATTACTAAATCCGGGACCAACAGCTTCCACGGCAACGTCTATGAATATTTTCGAAATAAAGTCTTGAATGCTCAGGGCTATTTCAATACCGTCAAACCCCAATTCAATCAGAACCAATTCGGCGGCACGTTTGGCGGACCCATTAAAAAGGATCGAACCTTTTTCTTCGTGTCGTATGAAGGGCGCCGCATCGTGCAGGGACAATCGGGTTCGCAGGTGTTAGTTCCTACCACAGCAGAGAGGACTGGAGATTTTTCTGGGATCGCTGTTGCTGGGCAACAGTTCGGCGGTGCGATCAGTGATCCATTTGTGGCGCAGGTCCTGAATGGACGGCCCGGTTGCAGCGCCGCCATCCAAACTGGGGGCGGCATTGCACTACCGAATAACTTTACCAATCCGATCCCCTGGGCTTCTGTTTTCCCGAACGGTGTCATTCCCACGCCATGCCAGGATCCCGTAGCTGCTAACCTGCTGCAGAAATACATTCCTGTCGCGAACGTCGGTGCCAATATTTTTCAAGCTGTACCGTCCGGAACCGATTTCCAGGATCAGTTTACGATCCGCTTCGATCACAAGATTACCGATCACCAGAACTTCACGGCTTATTACTATTACACCGACGACGCGAGCTTCACGCCGTTCTCGTTCTTTCAGGCGGCCGGCGCCAATATCCCCGGTTTCGGAAGTAATAACGACTCGCGTTATCAACAGGTGAACCTGAGCCACACCTGGACCATCGGCAATGCTTTGGTCAATGAGGGGCGCTTCACCTACATGCGCGAGGGCCAGCTTGGTTTTCAGGCTCCACAAACCAACAACTCCGTAACTGCATCGTGTTCGTCCGCGGTAGCGCAGTTCTGCTTTACCGGTCTTTCTGATTCTTCGGCGATCAACGCCTTGCCGGGCGCCGGTCCGGCATTCGGTATCACTCCGGGGCTGGGCGCCAGCCACGAAGGAGTACCGTTCACCACCATTTCCGGCGGCGCCGTCATTGGGAACAACTTCGAGGGCCAATTGCCGCAGGTGGGAAACAGTTTTCAGTGGTCAGACAGCCTGACATGGGTCAAGGGCAATCACACCTTGAAGTTTGGCATTGACGTCCGCCGTGCGCGTTTCGACCAGACGCTTTATTTCAACGTTAACGGCGCTCCTGTTTTCAGTAGTTCGAGTTCAAACGCCGTGATTACTGCCGACGGCGACAACTATGCTGGATACTTACTCGGTCTGGCGGATTCCTATACCCAGGGCGCCGCTCAGAGCGAGGCCATCCGTAGCACGTCGGTGTACCCGTTCGCGCAAGATAGTTGGAAGATCAGACCGAATATCACGCTCAATTACGGCCTTCGCTGGGAACTCGATACCCCACTTACCGACATCAGTCATCACGTGCAAACCTTCCGGCCGGGACAAAACTCGACAGTGTATCCATGTATTCTCACTGCGGCAGAGCAGGCGAGCTTCGGGCAGTCGAATTGCCTCAGCGCAGGCGTGCTTCCAACCGGACTCGTTTTTCCCGGCGACCAGGGAGTTCCGGCCGGCCTGACTCAGACCTATTACAAAGCTTTCGCGCCGCGTGTTGGTTTGGCCTACAGCCCCAACGCCACCAGCGGTTTCCTCGGCAAGCTGTTCGGCAGTAACGGAAAGACCAGCATTCGCACCGGGTGGGGCCTCTTTTACAATCCGATGGAGCAGTTGGTGATGGAGCAATTCGGCGCCGAGCCTCCCTTCGGTGGCAGCACGTTTCTATCCGGCGACTTTTTCAATACACCCTTCGTCGGCCAGAATGGAAGCGTCAGTCCGAATCCGTACAACGGAATTCTCCATCCCGTCCCCGGTCAGGCGCAGGATTGGCAGAAATTCCGTCCTATCGAACTTTTCGGTGAATTCCAGCCGCACATGCGGACCCAATATACCGCTCAATACAATCT
>DATNHO010000006.1:0-13458 GCA_035604895.1 Terriglobales bacterium
AAGCAGCAATCACCCAGGCCCAAGCGGGCATTTGACGCCTTTTTGCGTCCCCATAGACATATCCGAGGGCAAGGAAAAAAGCCGCGGTGAAGACGCCAAACGTTAAGCCAAACCAAAGCGCGTCCGGCATGGCGCTGAGAAATCCTTCGGAAGCAAGTAGGGAACGGCCCTGGCTGGAAGCGAAATAGACTACCCAACTCGGGATCGCCAGTGCTGCGATGACCATTGCAAACCTGGGTAGAACATTCCGTCTTGCGGTTCCCAGCAAGACAGCCGCAACTACAAGCCCGGCCAAGAACGCTATCAAAAGCACCGCCGATTGCTCTGTCATGCAATACCTCTATTCTCACCAGGGGCCGCGAGCAGACATAAGGCCGAGCAAAGAGATGGCAGCAGCCAAAAGATGAGCACGCCTGGCTGGACTTGGGAAGTGTCGAAATGCATTGGGACCGCCAGGCGCCTAGCCATCTGGTACACGAGTGCCGATCCGACAAATGACATCGAGAGTGCTACAGCGAATGCAGCCCAGATCTTGGATTGCACGTTGTGCTGTCGCATTATCCCGGCGTGATGCACAAGAATCTCACGGACCTGGGCATTCGAATCTGGTTCACTAGTAAAGGCGAATTCCCGCAACGCCCGAATCGTACGCGCAGTTAGCTCGACGTAGCGCTTGCAGCCATCACAGTCGCGGATGTGGTCACGGATGAGCTGTCTTTCGCCCTCTGAAATCTCTTCTGCGAAAGACCTGTCAATAAGCTCGCGAAATTTCTTGTCACCCTCCATGCGAATCACCCTCCTCAAACGCGGATCTCAGTGTTGCAAGACCGCGATAGATTCTGGACGACACCGTTGTAACAGGGGCACCCACGACCTGAGCGATCTCCGGAAGAGACATGTCTTCTTGAAACCTCAGCAGCAAAGCCTCGCGATACAGGGGTGCCAGAATCTGCAGCCGGCCGGCCAGACGCATTGCGTCTTGGCTTCGAGCCGCGGCTTCGAATGGGGAAGGACCGGAGGAGGGTACCAGCAGGATTGCATCGCGATCATTTGGCAAGGAGGCTGTCTCTACCGCTTTTCGTTTTTTCCGGAGGTCATCTATTGCCAAATTGCGGGCGATCGCGAATAGCCATGGATCAAACCGCTGCCGCCCGTTGTACTGGCTGCCCCGTTGCAGCACGCGAACCCAGGTCTCCTGCGCAAGGTCCTCGGCATACTCTCGCCTCCCGATGAGGTATAGCAGGTAGCGCACCAGTCGATGCTGATAGCGCTCCACCAGGTCTGCAAGAAGCTCCATATCCCGCTCACGTAAGCCTCGCGCAATCTTTGCCGTTTCGGTTTCGGCTGTCGTATTCAATGTCATGGGCAGAGCCGACATATAACCTGTATACGATTAAACCGCAGCGGATTACTCAACTTTTGAACGAAAAAATCACGCTAAGATTTGCCTCTGACGGATATCGGATCAATGGACGGTAAGTGCCTGAAGTGTACAACTCGTTGATTGGCAGACCCCAAATAGGATAGATAGTTGTCGAAACCAGGCGATCACAACTCACGATTCGGGTCTGGCCGGTCTGGGTTCCGGCGGAGTCACGGGCAAACCGGATGTTGAGAAACGGCGGCTCGTTGCGGAGTCACAATGATTTTGCCAGCCGATGGCTCAGCAGCGCGGGAGGTCCTTCTCCCGCGTTGCACGTTGACGGGAGGAAGTCATCGGACGATAGACCCTCATACCTTGAAAATCCCCGCCCCGCCGGGGGCAGAATCTACACTAACGGAGAACGCCTCTTCTCCATTTCACGCTCAACCAAGACATTTACACGTTCTACTTGAGGGCGATTCGGCAGTGCTGGAGTCAGAAAACCTTTACTGTTATCGAATCGAGAATTCACAGTGGATAGAGAATCCAGCCTGCCGTCTCGAGAAGTTCGACCTGACTACTCAAGACTTTGCTTACTGCGCGCCATCGTTCTCGGAATTTCTCTATCGATTCTGGATTGAGAACGAGATTTGGTTTGCCTCGTACGAGAAGACCCTACGTCCTCGCCGACATTAAATAAAGGCCACGTTCAGAAATGAGCGTGGCCTTTTCCGCTTTCCGCGGATCTCCCTTTGAGCTTGATTCTTGCGCCGTTCCGCTTGGATTCAATCCCTTTGAGTATGTCGACGATTACCCGGGAACCCGGAAGCCGGAGGAAACGTACTAAGCCTTGGACCTGGGACGGGGTCGCAAATGACCATTTGCCGCAGCATCATTCTTATACTCGTTTTTCTTGGGGCAAGTGTTTCTGACGATGAGTTAGCGCGCAGCGGCCAGATTCGGGAGGACGCGCCGGTCAAGGCTTCGGTGCAGATCGTCATTCACGCGACGGTTGAGAAAGTCTGGAGTGTGCTGACTGACATAACAGGCTGGCCGAAGTGGCAGAGTGATATCTCAACCGCGGCGATCACTGGTCCGCTGCAAGAGGGAACTACATTCTCGTGGACGACCGGCGGTACCCACATCAAATCGCGGCTGGCTCTGGTCCAACCCTGCAATCAATTCGCCTGGACGGGAACGGCGTTCGGGGCTAAGGCCATCCACATCTGGAAGCTTTCGCGGCTGGCTGGCGACCAAACGATGGTGAGGACCGACGAATCGATGCAAGGCTTTCTGCTTACCCTCTTCTACTCGTCGAAAAAATTGGAGGAGACCGATCAACGCTGGCTGGATCGCCTGAAGCTGGCAGCGGAGAGCTCTGCCGGTCATGCCGAACACGGAAGTTAAGATCCTTCGCAAAGAGCGCTCAGGATTTCGGCAGAAGGCTCCCGCGCGCAAAGAACGCGCGCTCACGCCTTCTCAGCGCCTCAAGTTAAGCCCCGCAGGGCCGATTGTACTGCACGCGAAAGTGTGTGGGAGTCCTTCGGCTTTACCTCAGGATAAAATCCGGTCGTTGCCGGCATAAATGAAGGTCACGTTCAGAAATGAGCGTGGCCTTTTCCGTTTTGTGGCACCGGTAGCTAGCCAACCCACCTCGCCAAAAGGGCCTCCAGTTTTGGAACTCTAAACTTGATCGCGAGCCATGCTCCTATGCTGTAGGAGATGCCGGCATAGGCTGGTGCAGTAACCTTGTACTGGTAGTACACCCGAGAGAACTCCTGCATGTAAGCTGCACGATTGTTGGCATTGAACCCTCCGCCAAACCAATAATGCAGAGCAGGCCGAAGGTCACTTTCAAACGGAATCGTCGGGTAGATCGTGGCGCTGTGAAAGATGAAGTTGAAAGCCAGGATCGCGACAGGAACAATCCAGACGAAACAAGCAGCCCGGTGGCGTAGCCTCGCATTAATCAGGAAAGCGGCCAAGAAGGCTGGAACTACGCTGAACCCCAACAGGTTCGACATCAAGAACTGATCCGGACCGACTGTGCGCAACTGCGGCCGTATCAGCGAAAGAGAACTGTGTATCCAGCTGTCGAGCGGATCGGCCGCGAAACGCAATAGCGCATAGACGAGCCAGAGATGAAGTAAGTATCGGATAACCTGCTGCCGCCAGCCCGCCGCGGCTGCCGTCGGCACCCCGGTCTGCCCAATCTGGGTGTTGTCCATGGGGCCGATTGTACTGCACGCGAAAGTGTGTGGGAGTCCTTCGGCTTTACCTCAGGATAAAATCCGGTCGTTGCCGGCATAAATAAAGGTCACGTTCAGAAATGAGCGTGGCCCTTTCCGTTTTGGGATGGACTGTCCACAATCAAACGGTATCGATTCTTATTTGGAGAGTGGAAGGAGGCCGATGGAGTTATATTCAGGAGATGGGCAGTCAGGAGGAGATTATGTGCGTCATGTGTGAGCGCGAACTATGGGGCGAGCACCGAGCGCTCGAAAGCGAGTTCTTCAAGCCCTGCAAGACATGTAAGAAGTTCCCTGGGCTGAGCTCCGAAGGAACCTGCTATCACTGTTTTGCCATCGGCGGCATGATCGACGAGTGCCCCGAGTGCGCGGGCAAGCCATGGAGCGAAGAATTCCTGGAGGCTAAAGACGAAATAGAAGGTCCAGACAAGTTGGTGCTCCCGTTCTAGGGACAGGAGGCGTCAAGGGCCGGGGGCCGCTGCTCGAGACGAACAGCTGATCACCAGCCGATCCGCTTGATCCCGGCCACCAAATCGAAATGGCGGTCGCGGCTTAACAGCGGAAGCCGGTGCTGGCGGCAGAGGGCTATAAAGGCCATTCTGATCAGTCAGATTGGCCTTCTTCTTTGAACGCGTTGAAAAAGATGGCGAATTAGGCACTTGACGTGTATTCTCGCGTGGGCCGGGCAGACGGAATGAAAGTCCTGGCTCACCCCTTCTATGTCAACTGTGAACGCAGAACCCGTCCGGCCTGCAATGAGGCCAGAGAAAAAACTGGGTACCACGACCTTGACCGGTCGTAACGGGATTTTGTGTCGCTACTTCTATTTCTCGATGTCGCTGCTGATGGCTGCAATTGTGGTCACGGGCTTCAGCCGCACGATCAATGACAACCTGTTCCATCCCGCGGTGCCGCGGCCGTTCATTCTCTGGATTCATGGCGCAGCTTTCGCGGGGTGGGTGATCTTCTTTATTTGTCAGTCCACGCTGGTTCGCGTGCACAAAGTTAGTTGGCATCGCTCGATCGGATGGTTTGGTGCCGGGCTGGCCACGGTGATGGTTCCGTTGGGCATTGCCACGGCGCTCATCATGGACCGCTTTGACACGGTTCACCATCTTGTGACTGACGGGGATGCCTTTCTGAGCATCCCCTTCTTTGACATGATCGCCTTCAGCGCGCTCATTGCGCCTGCCATCTATTGGCGCACGAAACCAGAGCTGCATCGCCGGCTGATCTTCATCGCAACCTGCGGGCTCATGGACGCGGCCTTCGGCCGCTTTGACTACCTGTACAACCATAATCTCTTATATGTTTGCCTGGACCTATTGATCGTTCTCGGGGTTGGGCGCGATATGCTGGTCGACCGGCGTGTGCACAAGGTGTATCTCTATGCCCTGCCGTTATTGATCGTTGGTCAAAATCTCGCGATCTACATGTGGCGGAGCAATCCTTCGTGGTGGCAGGGGATCACGCACGCGATCATGGGATAGGGGCAAAAGTCTTGCCATTCAACGGCTAGAGCAGCTTTACATACTCGATCAAGGGCATGCCGAAGAAGTCCTGGATGTTTCCGGAACGCTGGTAACCGTTCTTTTCGTAAAACCTCATCGCGGGTTCGAGGGGGACGGTGGTGTCCAGAGTGATTCGCTTGCAGCCTTGGGAGCGCAGATAGATTTCGATGGCGGTCAGCAGTTTGAGGGCGATGCCTGAACCGCGCCACTCGGGTAGAACAGCCATTCCGCGGAGATGGCCTTCGTCGGCGTGCCGGGTTCCGGCGATTGTGCCCACGACCTTCCCGGCTGCAGTGGCTACCAGAACATGCATCTGTTGCAGACGGACGTGGATAGTTTCACCGTTTAGAACAGTGTCGGCGAAAGCTGATGGTGAATATTGTTTGCGATAAGGTGCGAAGGCTTCGGCCAGGCATTTCAGGATCGAGCTGGCGTCGTCGCAGGCGGCGGGGCGAATCTCGATGGGAGCGGTGGAATCCATGGACGCGGAGTTTTCCGTTCTAGATATCGTGCAGCATGAGGTCTTCGTCGACGTACATTTCTCCGATTTTGATTGCTCGCGGTTCGTGGCCGTAGACCAGAAAGCCTAGTTGCAAATAAAGCGTTCTGGCGGCTGGTTGCCCGCTGGCCACGGCCAGAGTCACCTGTTCCAGTTCAGGCAGCGATCGCGCCCGGCGCAGAAGTTCCTCCATCAATGCTCGCCCCACGCCCTTTCCGCGCTGTTCGGGTTTGACGTAGACACCCCAGACGCGCGCCTTGTGCCTGGTTTTCTCTTCCGGCGAACGGAAGAATCCTGCCATGCCGACAAGCTGGCTGGCGTCGAAAGCTCCCAGCACGAAGCTTTCGCCGGAGCCGTTGCCGAGGCGAGCGGATATGGAGGCAGGCGTGGTCATGCGGTGGGCTGCGGCAGAGGAAGAAAAAGCCAGCGGTTCGGTTTCGAGGGCTTCGAGGCGCAAGTGCCAGAATATTTCGGCGTCCTGCGCGATCAGGGTTCGAATCTGCATACCTGAGTTTATCGGGAGCGTGAGAGTAGTTTCCACACGTCGGGGCGTGTCGGGGGAATGTCCTCGCCACACGGCCACAGCCGGGTTTGTTCGGAAAATGTAACAGGAATCATTTTGTTGCTGTTGGAGGTCCGTTGGCGGTGTATGAAGGTTGCTCTGCGAGAGCGGGGCCCTGCATTGTGGCTCTCCCCCATCCAGTGTGAATGGGCCCCGCGTTTGGTTGTCTGCCCTGGATTTCAATTGCGAGCTGGCAGGTTGGCGGTATAATTCGGCTTATCGGAGGAACCTGTTATGCGAATTTCCGGCCTCCTGGCTGTTCTGTTGTTAGTTTCGGTTTGTGGGGCGAGTGATTCGATGAAGCGGAGTGCGTCCCCGCAACGGGCGGTGAACCCTGTTAGTTCAGATTGGCTCGATGGTTCGGGGATCGTGGCTTCGGGCATCGCGGCTTCAGGAATCGTGCGTCCGGATTCCTTGAATCTGACGGCGAGCGATCGCACGGATCAGAATATTCGCCGATCCGACTCGGCCCGGGACGGGGACGTGACCTGCTACTCCATTCAGGACTTCCTAGTGAAGCGCGAGAGCCCGCATTCTGATGCGGTCGCGCCTGCTGGGTATTCGACCTGCGTGCCGGCGGCGAAATATGGCGTGAAAGTGGTGGGGGAACCGGGTAAGGCTTCGACGCGTTGAGCTCGGACGGGTTGCGGCGAAGCTCGGCAGTTTTGGGATCGGTCTTCTTCCTCTTGCTTGCGCCCGGTACTGTGGCCGGACTCGTGCCCTGGTGGATTTCTGGCTGGCGCATGCAGGCTCCGCTTCTGCATTTTTCTCCTTTGCGATGGGTGGGAGTATTGCTGATTGTGGCAGGCGTTCCAGTGCTGCTGGACTCTTTTGCCCGATTCGCGCTCAAGGGGTTGGGAACCCCGGCGCCGGTTTTCCCTACGCGGCATCTGGTGGTTAGCGGGCTTTATCGGTATGTGCGGAATCCTATGTATGTGGCGGTCGCTGCGGTGATTTTTGGGCAGGGATTGCTTTTTGGCAATGTCGGGGTTCTGGAGTATGGCGTTCTGGTATGGCTTGGCTTCCATTTGTTTGTTTTGCTCTACGAGGAGCCGGCGTTGCGGCACACCTTTGGGGCTGAGTATCAAGACTTTTGTGCCAACGTTGGGCGCTGGGTTCCACGCTGGAGCCCCTGGCACGGTGGCAAACGAATGCCTGTTGTGTAAATTATCCTGCGTAACCTTTCTGGCCTGCGGCAGTTTCTATAATTAGAGGCGTGATGGTGGTTCGAGCACCGGCAACGACGCGGTCCCCGGAGCAGGCGGACGAACGCTTGCTGATCGAGGCTGCGCAGAAGGATCCTGCCCGGTTTGCCGAACTCTACGAGATCAACTTTGAGCGGGTGTACGGGTTCGTTGCGCGGCGGGTGGGCGATCGCGACGCGGCTGAGGATTTGACCTCGGAGGTATTCCACAAAGCTCTGGCTAATCTTCGACGGTTCGAATGGCGAGGTGTGCCGTTTGCAGGGTGGTTGCTGAGGATTGCGGCCAATGCAATTGCGGATCGAGCGTCGCGAACGGGAAGAGAGCTGGCGATGGACGATCCTCCCGAGGTTGAGGATCATGCTGGCGTCGATTTGGAGGAAGTGGAGCGGCGGGCGCGGTTGTTTTGTTTGGTGGAACGGCTTCCGGCGGATCAGCGGCGCGTGATTGCGATGCGGTTTGCCGAGGAGAAGAGTATTCGCGAGATTGCAGAGACGCTGGGGCGCACTGAGGGTGCGGTGAAGCAGTTGCAGTTCCGGGGGTTGTCGAGTTTGCGGGCTCAGATCAAAGTCAAAGGCACCAAACCACCCTTCGACTCCGCTCAGGGCAGGCTCCGGACACGAAATTACACGAAGGAAAGCAGGAAGCCGGGTGGCAAAAATGCCTAGGCGCAGTTTGATTGAACAACTCGATGAGGCGGTGCAGGGGTTGATCGATAATCCCGGTGCGCCTTTGCCGCGTGGAGATGCTGGGGTGAATTCGCTTGTCCGTGTCGCTGCGGAGTTGCGCGATCTGCCGCGGGAAGAATTCAAAATTCGTTTGAAGAAGGATTTGGAGAGGAGTATTTCGATGGCAACAACGACTGCACCAATCATCGCAACTCGAACTTTCGCAGCTCCGAGGATGACCTTTAAAGATGCGGCGAAAGCGATCGACTTTTACAAGAAGGCTTTCGGAGCGAAGGAAACCATGCGCTTCGAGCTGGAAACAGGCATTCCTCATGCCGAGCTTGTGATTGGGGACTCCGTGATTATGGTGACCGAGGAGTGGCCGGAAGGCGGGCGCTATAGCGCCGAGACGACGGGCAGTTCACCAGTCAGCATCTCGATCCAGGTTCCGGACGTGGACGCGTTCGTGGAGCGCGCGGTGGCAGCTGGAGCGAAGCTGGCAAACCCGATTGCGGACCAATTCTACGGATACCGCGAAGGAACCTTGCTCGATCCGTTCGGATACTTGTGGGGCGTGTCCACGGTGAAGGAAGAGATGTCGGTCGAAGAAATGCACCGCCGCTTCAAAACGATGATGAAGGAAGGGCACGCAAAAAAGCTCGCGGTGAACCCGATTCCAAAGGGCTACCGAACGGTCACGCCATATCTGGTTGCGGTGGATGGGCCGGCGCTGCTGGAGTTTGCCAAGCAAGCGTTCGGCGCGGAAGAGATGTTTCGCGCCGTGGGAACAGCAGGCGGGATCCACGGCGAGGTACGCATCGGCGATTCGATGTTGATGATGGGCGGCGGCATCCCTGGAAAGAAGTTCAGTTCTACGGCGAATACTCATGCGCTTCACCTCTACGTGCCTGATTGCGACGTGGTTTACAAGCAGGCGCTGCGGGCGGGCGCGACGTCCCTTGACGAGCCCAGAGATCAGGAATACGGCGAGCGGTCGGGCGGCGTAAAAGATCCGGCGGGGAACCTCTGGTATATCGCCACGCACAAGGGCGAGAGCTACATTCCCAAGGGACTGAACAGCGTCAACGTGTATATGCTTCCGCGGCGGGCGGAGCCGGTGATCAACTTTCTGAAGCGGGCCTTCGGGGCGCGAGAGATCGGAAAATATGCATCGCCGGATGGCGTTGTTCATCATGCTGAGATACGCGTCGGCGACTCGGTGGTGGAGATGGGTGAACCCGAAGGAAAGTATCCGCCCATGCCGACGATGTTCTATTTGTACGTGCCCGATTGCGATGCGGTCTATCAGCGTGCGCTGCTGGCGGGTGCGACTTCAATTTCCGAACCGGTCGACCAGCCCTACGGCGACCGGAGTGGCGGAGTGAAGGACGCGTTCGGAAATCAGTGGTACATTGCCACGCACATCAAAGACGTGACTTTATAAAATTTACTGAAAGGCTGCGTGGCTTTACTGCATCATCCGCTTGAGCGCGGCCCGAGCCTCGCCGACCTGGGTGAGGCGGGACTGCGAACTCTGGAAGTGAGAGAGAAATTCCTGGTATTCGTTAATGGCCTGATCGCGCTTGCCAGTGCGCTCGTAGAGTTGGCCCAGGTAATAGTGACAGAGCATTCCAACCACGGGGAGTCTATCCCTGAGGGCTCCTAAGTTCGCCAATACACGCCCGGAGCGTAAGGATCCATGAAACTCAGTTTCAGCCGATGTGTAATCATTGGTGAGCAAATGGGCGCGCCCTTTGATGTAGAGCTGATAAGCGTCTTGAGAATCGGGGATGCTGGCGGCGCGGCTCAAGGCGGCTTGTCCGTCTCCATCGCGCACAGCAACGGTCATGTCAACAACGGCTCGATTAATTTCAAGAGCCCGAGGTGCGATCCAGGGATGGCTGGACGCGAATCGCTGAAAGGTTTGCTGCGCCGCGGACGAGTTTCCCTCCACAATCTGCAAACTCGCCACAGCTGGCAGTTCGTAATCGTCGAGTTTCTGTTGTTGGGCAAAAGAAAGCGCGGAGGAACCCTGCCCAAGCATCACGGACAAAATCCCGTATGATCTTAGGAAACCCCCGGCGGCTTGGCTCTGCTGGGCACGCCCGAGTTGGATCACCGCCTCCCGATAACTTGCAAGCGAGCCGTCCAGGTCACCCGCCGTCTGCTTGAACTGCGCCTCGAAACCCGGAACATAAAGGCGAGAGAGAGGAGAGGTTCGATGAGCAAATTGCTGGAAGGCAGCATTGGCCATGTCGGGTTTTTTCTGATCGGTGTAGACAATCGCCAGCTTCAGGTACTCTCCGTAGTCGCTGAAATCCGGCTTCAGTTCGAGCGCCTTGTGGTAAGCGGCCACGGCCTCATCATCCCGGCCTGCTATATAGAGAACGTCGCCGCGGGTATCCAGCGGATTAGGGTCGCCAGGACGAACCGCCATGTAGGCATCGTTGGCCGCGAGTGCGCCATCGAAATCGCCTCCAAGGGCCAGGGCGTAGCATTCGAAGTTCAAGAGGTCTTCGCTTTTCGGATCCAAAGCGAGTCCCTGTTTGATTAGCGCAACCCCTTGCTCCTGCTTACCGAGGCCCGCAAGCAAATTGCCGAGAAGACCGCGGTCCATGGTGCTGTGCGGGAATTCCGATACCAACTCCTGACGGGCGGCGATGGCGGCCTCCGTATCTTGGGAGCGGCTGGCTTTGAACACCTGCAACGTCAACTGCTCGTATCGAGGCAGGCGCGACTGCAGTTGATCGACCTTAAGCTGAAGTTCGTTGCCGCGCCGGAGATCGCCCTCAAGGCGGTACTGGTCGGCGAGACGAAGCATTGCAAGAGCAAACTGCGGGTCCAAACGGACCGCCTCCTCGAGTTCACGGATGGCGTCGGTAGTGAGGAAGCGACGGGCATAGTCAACGCCCAACTGATAGTGCCGGTAGGCCTCAACGTTTGAGGTGGAAGACTGCTCGATCTCGGGAGCTTTTTGCGGCACGTCGGACGCGGGTAGAAAGCTGTCGGCGATGCTGGCGGTGAGACGGTCCACCATTCCGAAGATGCTTTGCACGTCCTGCCCTTCCAACTTGTCGGAGAACAGGATTTGGCCGGTGCCAGTGTCTTGGGCGCGCACGTCGAGGCGCAGTTGCGTGGGTCCGATCTTCAATAGTGCGCCGGTGATGTAGGCGTCGGCGCCCGCATCGCGCGCGACATTCTGCGCCTGCGCGGGGTCCATCGACTTGCCATCCTTGCTGGCGCGCTGCACCGCGCCCAGCACTCGCTCGGTCGAGAGCACGTCCAGACCTTTCACTTGGGCGAGGTTGGTGGTGAGCATGTCGGTGAGGCCGTTGTCGAGCCAGTTCAGGGACTGGTCCTGCGAGAGGTTGGAAAAGTATAGGACGGCGATCGACTTGTGGCCCGCGACATGCGCGAGATGAGTGCTCCGGCCGCGGAAGAACCAGAAAGCTGCGGCGGTCGCGATCACCAGCACGGCGACAACGGAGACCGCCAGCCATGTGCGGTTCGCGACCGGAGCTGCTGCTTGACTCACTTGAGCCGACGCGGCTACGGCGCGCGAGGAAGAAGTTCTCGCCGCTGAGGGACTTGCCGATTCGCTCAGCGCAGTGACGGTCGATGTGGGAGGTGGCGGTGCGTCTTCGATGATCGTGCTCTTCCCGGATTCCGTGTCCCGCTTCAACCTCTGAAGATCGGTGCGAATGTCAGCGGCGTGCTGGTAGCGCAGGTTGCGGTCTTTCTCCAACGCCTTGCTGATAATCTCTTCGAGCTTTGGGGGTAGATCGGGATTGAGCCGTACCGGAGGCACGGGTGCCTTGCGCAGGATGGATTCGAAAATCGCCGCTGTGCTGTCGCCGCGAAAAGGAAGCGTGCCGGTGGCCATCTCGTAGAGAACGACGCCGAAGGAAAACAAATCGGTGCGCGCGTCGAGGTCTTTGGCGCGGGCCTGCTCCGGCGACATATATGCCACCGTGCCGAGTGTGCTGCCGGGGCTGGTGAGATGCGGTTCGCTGAATGCTGTGGCGCTGGCGTCGATGGCATCGGATTTGCGGGCTACGACCTTGGCCAGGCCGAAATCCAGCACCTTGGCGCGGCCGCGCTTGGTGATGAAAATGTTGGCGGGCTTGATGTCGCGGTGGATGATGCCTTCGCCGTGAGCGTTGTCGAGCGCGTCGGCAATTGAAATGGCGACATCGAGTAACTGTTCCAGTTCCCATGGCCGCCCCGTGATGGTGTGTTTCAGGGTGGTGCCATCGAGGAACTCCATGGCAATGAAGGGCTGGCCTTCGTGCTGTCCGATTTCGTAGATGGTGCAGATGTTGGGATGATTCAGGGCTGAGGCGGCTTGGGCCTCCCGCTGGAACCGGTCCAGCGACTGACGATCTTTGGCCAGGTCTTCGGGCAGGAACTTCAGCGCGACAAAGCGATGAAGGGTGATGTCTTCGGCTTTATAAACGACACCCATGCCGCCGCCGCCCAGTTTTTCTACAATGCGGTAGTGCGAGATGGTTTCGCCGATCAATTAAAAGGGCTCGCTCTGTGCGGGACCATCTTAGGGTCCGCCGCTACTGCAAGTCAATGCGGCCTTCCAAGCTGGACAGCACCGCAAATCAATGATTTCCGTCTACTTGAGCTTGTATCGCCCTTCGACAGAATCATCGCGACCAGGTGAGTCCGCGGCCGAGCACGAAGATGAACAGCAGGCTGGCGACGGTTGCGGTGGCGATCCACGGGATGCTGCGCTCGATTGGCGCAACCGGCTCTTCCGGACCGTGGCTCCATCTTCGCATCATGCTGGGCAGGCTGAGCAAGCCGGCGTTTGCTCCTAGAGTTGAGGGCAGTGCCGACGCGATTACATAGAACAATCCGGCGGGGTTGAGCAGGCCTCCCAATCCGGCGAGAATTCCGTCTGTGAAGTACGGTGTCCAGCAGAGGCCGCGCAGGCGGCGCGAGTCTTCACTCTGGCTGCGAAACGGATTCAGTTTCGCACCCACCAGCAGCATGGACGTGTAGTATGAAGCAACGCCCAGCACGACCAGTCCGAGCTGCCACATCCAGTGCGGTTGCAGGCCTTGAATTACGGCTGCCCAGTCGCCAAAGTTCGTGACCCCGGAAAAGAAAAAGTAGCCAGTGCCGGTAAAGAGATTGCCGGTCATGGCCAGCACGAGGAAGTAGCGGGTTGCGGGCCGGTAGCGCTGTGGCCTGAACAGCACGACCCAGAAGATCGCGGCGAAAAGTAGATTGACCAGCGTGCCATTGGCCGAGATCCAGCGCGTGTCGATGTCGCACTGCAGCGCGACCGTGCTCATGGTCACCTTGTGGGCTCCGCTCAGCCATGCGGTTACACCGTGGCCAAGGCCTTCGTGGAGAACGTCCTGGAGAATGCAGGCGAGGACAGAGATGG
>DATNHO010000007.1:0-5740 GCA_035604895.1 Terriglobales bacterium
CCTAGGGCATGCTGACGACTTGCCGGAACTCAATCTTCCCATCGCCGGCAGAAGGAGGATCTTCTCCGAGCAGCTTGGCTGTAATCCGCAGGGCTTCGATTTCCTGTTTCACTCGCTGGATTTCCTGCTCTTTTATTCGGAGTACTTCAAGGGGATTCTTCATAGGGAGGGCTCCTTCCACCACTGTCAAGATCAACTGTTAGTCAGCACCAACTCTAAACCGCAAGATGGCATCGAGAAACATCACGAAAGTACACGCCTGAAGTGGTTAGTGCGCTCAGTGTTCTAACCGGAGTGTCCTAACCAGAGCGTCCGATCCAGAGTGTCTTAACCAGAATGTCCTAACTCGAATGTCCCAGGTGGTACGGATGCCCTTTCAAAATCGTAAACACGCGGTAGAGTTGTTCTAGCAATACCACTCGCGCCAACTCGTGGGCAACTGTCATTTTTCCGAGAGAGAGTAACAAGTTCGCTTCCCGCCGAATTTCAGCACTGAATCCATCGGCTGGGCCGACCGCGAACAACAGCGGCAAGGGATTGCGATCCTGATGATTACCGAGAAACTGGGCGAACTCCTCCGACGAAAGCTGCTTCCCACGGCCGTCGAGCAGCACCAAAGCGTGTCTTGCCGGATGTGCCGAGCGTCCGCACAGTTTCAGCACGGCTGATTCGTCTTTCAGCGCCTTTCCTTGCACATCCGCAAAACGGCGAAGCCGCTTCAGGTATTCGTCGGTTAGCGACTGGATCGCCGGTTCTTTAGTCCTGCCAATCCATGCAATTGTCAGCTTCACTTCGGGATTTTCCTCAGACGGCCATTAAGAACACAGAAAAACGCCACGGATTTGCGCAGATTGCACGGATCAGTCTTTCGTTGAATCATCCGTGAAAATCAGTGGAGATCCGTGGCCGGTGCTTAAGCCCGCTTCTTTGCGCCGGTTCGCGCCGCGGTGCGTTTGGTCTTCGACAAGTCCGAGGATTCCAGCCGTTTTGCGGACTTCCACAGCCGCTCCAAATCGTAGAACTTGCGCGCCTTCTCCGAGAAGACGTGGACCACGAAATCGACATAATCGAGCAGCACCCATTCTGCCTGCTTATAGCCTTCGATGTGGGTCGGACGCTGCCCGGCTTTCTCCAGCCGTTCCTCGACTTCGTCGGAGATCGCCTGGATTTGCCTGGGGTTGGTTCCGCTGCACACCACAAAGTAGTCGGTAAACGCCCCCGACCCTTGTTCCAGTTCTAAGATCGTGATTGCTTCCGCCTGTTTTTCTTGGCAGGCGGTAATGGCTTCGGATACCTGTCGCTTCAAATCACTCTTTTTCATTTAGTCGTTGGTCGTGAGTTGCTAATGATGACACCTGCTTTTCACCACAGAGGCACAGAGACACAGAGGAAACCTTTTTGGGTTTTTCTTTCTCTGTGCTTCTGTGTCTCTGTGGTAAGTTCACGTTGCGTCAGTGTTTCATTTTACCTGATGGTCTGTTCCACATGTCGGAGGAACTACCGGCTCCGATAGAGCCCCATCTTCTTGATGTAGTCGGCCACAGCGGCATCTACGAGCTTGGTGAGCGGCTTCTTGGCTGCCACTGCGTCCCGGATCGCGGTTGCGGAGATGTCTTTGTGCACGTTTTCCAGCAAATGAACTGTCGCCCCAGGTAGGACGAGATCGCCTTTTGCCGGCTGTTTGACAAACGGCTTGGTCACCGCCGATTTCGGTCGCAGCTTTTCCGGGAGCGCATTGGCCACATCGGCCAGGGAATATCCCGGCCGGCTGGCCACGATGAACTCGCATTCGCGGAAGAGCGCCTCGGCTTCGTGCCAGGTCGCGATGTCTTTGAAGGCATCGATCCCGATCAGGAAGAAAAGGTGATCGCTCTTCTTTAAAGTCTGTTTCAGACGGCGAACTGTATCGATGGAGTAATTCGCGCCCGGCTTGGTTGGCTCGGCCTGTCCCTTCTTGCCGGTGACGGCAATTGCGGTGCACTCCGCCGGAGCTTCCAGGAGGGATGGCACAAATGCCTTCTCGTTCATGGTTGCCAGCGCCACCATGGCGTAACGATGAAAGTAGGAGGCAATGACGTGCCGCTGCTTGTGCGGAGGGACGTTGGCTGGAACGAAATGGATGCAGCCCAACTGAAACTGCTCCTGCGCACCCTGAGCCAAGGCCGTATGTCCGTGGTGAATGGGATCGAAGGTTCCGCCGAAAAGGCCGATGTTCATGGGTGTCCAATAGGGGAATGACCCGGCTGTTTTGTTTTAGACCCGTGTATCTCTTGATTCACGAATTCCGGAAATTCTGAGCACTAACGAAATTCACAGGCCGAACTCGTTGTAGAGTCAGCCTAACAGTTGTGGCAGTGGTTGTCCTCATGGTCAGCGCCCACCCGTCAGCGACCACATGAACTCCCGTAACTCGCGGAGTTCCCATTCTGGAACTAGAGTTGGTTAGATGCGATTGAAGCTCCCCCTTCTTCGCGCACGCTATATTCCCCCGGCTCGGGCACCCATCCTCCGGTATGGTGTCGCCGTCCTCAGTATTACCCTGGCCCTGATCCCCGCATTGATGCTGGCGGATGTGGTCGAAAGCCGCCTGGTCGTGTTTGCCGTAGCCATTATGGTCAGCGCCTGGTACGGGGGGTGGAAGCCGGGGTTGGTGGCGACCTCTTTCGCCCTTACCGTCAGCGCCTATTTTTCCCTGGCCGGAGAACACTCCCCCGCCGAATATCGCAAGGCAATCATACATCTGACGCTGTTTGTGTTTGTGGCGCTGCTGATTTGCTCTTTCAACGCGGCCCTGCGCTCGGCCCAGGAGGGTTTGCGGCGGTCTGAAATCAACTTCCGTTCGCTGGTGACCAATGCTCCCTATGGGATTTGCCGCTGCGATTCGGACGGCATCCTGCTCAGCGCCAACCCGGCGCTGGTGAGCATGCTGGGTTATGCTTCGCCCTCGGAACTGGTGGACGGCAATTTAGCGAACCTGTACGCAGACACGCAACAATGGTTCGTGGTCGCCGACAGTTTCCGTTCCTCGCAGCGTTTCAACGGACTGATTGCCGATTGGGTTCGCAAGGACGGTGTTCCCATCACCGTGCGCCTTTCCGGGCGAACCATTCGTGACGAACACAACACGATCTTTTTCGAACTGTTCGCCGAGGACGTCACCGAGCATCGAGCGTTGGAACAACAGCTCCGCCAAGCGCAGAAGATGGAAGCCGTCGGTCGGTTGGCAGGCGGCATCGCCCATGACTTTAATAATCTGCTGATGGTGATCTCCGGATACTGCGAGTTCCTGCTGGAGCGGATTGGTTCCGATCCGACGGTTCGTGGGCCGGCTCAGGAAATCGCGAATGCCGCCAACCGGGCTACCGCGCTCACTCGCCAACTCCTGGCCTTCAGCCGGAAGCAGATGCTGACTCCCAAAGTCCTGGACCTCAACGCGGTGGTCACGGAAAATTTCAAAATGCTGACTCGCCTGATTGGGGAAGACATTGAGCTGGTTATGGTGCCAGGGAACGAACTGGGCTCGACCAAGGCCGATCCCGGCCAGATCGAGCAAGTCATTATGAACCTGGCGGTCAATGCGCGCGATGCCATGCCCCGTGGCGGCAAGCTCACCATCGAAACTGCGAATGTTTCGCTGGACGAAAGCTATGCGCGTCTGCATCCACCTGCAGAGCCGGGCGAGTATGTGATGCTTGCGATGAGCGACACGGGGATCGGAATGGATTCCGAAACCCAAAGCCGCATCTTTGAACCGTTTTTCAGCACCAAAGGAGCCAAGGGCACCGGTCTTGGCCTGTCCATGGTCTACGGCATCGTGAAGCAGAGCGGAGGCTACATCTGGGCATATAGCGAACCGGGCAAAGGGACGTCATTCAAGGTCTACCTGCCGCGGGTCAATGAGACCGGAGAACCCGCGGTGATCCAGCCTGCGATCGCAGCCAAAGACGTTCAGCAGGGCCGCGAAACCGTGCTACTGGTCGAAGATGAAGTCACCGTGCTTCGGCTTGCCCGCGAATATCTGGAACGCCAGGGATACACCGTGATTGACGCCGGTGATCCGGCGACGGCAATCCTGATTTCGAATGCTCATTCCGGCCCCATTCACCTGCTGCTCACCGACGTTGTCATGCCGGGAATGACGGGGCGCGAGCTGGCCAACCATCTTTGTCCGCGGCGGCCCGAAATGCGAGTGCTTTATATGTCGGGCTACACCGAAAACGCGATTGGCCAAAACGGCACGCTGGATGCAGGCATTACGCTGCTCCAAAAACCCTTTACCCTCCTCACGCTGAAAGCGAAAGTGCGGGAGGTTCTGGATACGCCACTCCCCAAGGAGGTCTCCATGTCTGCTCGTTTGGCAATTCAAAGTGAAAATGGCCGCCCCGCCGGAAAGCTGTCGCCGTTCCGTGCCCAACGGTTCAAGCTCCAACTGCCGCTGAAGTATCGTCCGATTGGGGAAAACGATTGGCGGGCTGGTACTACGGAGAACATCAGCCGCTCGGGTCTGTTGTTCCGCGCGGAAGAAGTGATTCCCGCGAACGTTCAGCTGGAAATTAATTTGGTGCTGCCCGCGGAAATTGCGGGCCTGTCGGCGGCGGAGGTCGTGTGCCGCGGCGAAGTGGTTCGTACTGTGGAAGCCGAGACGCCTTCGATGAACCCCGCCCTCGCCGCGAAGATTCTGCAATACCACTTCCAGCACGGGTCACATATGGCGGAGGCGTAGCACGCAGATGCTTCAATGTCGGCGTGCGCCTGATCAGGCCTTCTCTGCGTTCAAAGGCTCTTCCTGAAGCCCGTCGACTGAAGCCTGTAGCCTGGCCTCCTCGACCTTGTCGGCCATCGCGAACTTCAGTTCCTCGACACCTTTCCCGGTCACCGCGGAGATGGGAAACAGTTCCAGCCCTTGCTTCTTGCAATAGCGCTTTAATTTCACCAGTTTTTCTTTGTTCGCGACATCGATCTTCGAGGCCACCATGATTACCGGCTTGTGGTCGAGGCCGGCGCCGAAGCTTTTCAGTTCGCCTTCGATTACTTCAACGTCTTTCACCGGGTCGGGACGGCCGCTCGCGTCCGAGACATCCACCATGTGCACCAGCAGGCGCGTGCGCTCGATGTGCCGCAAGAACTGAATGCCCAACCCCGAACCCAAATGAGCCCCTTCAATCAGCCCAGGGATGTCGGCCACCACGAAGCTGCGCTCTTCTTTCGCTTCGCCAACCGCTACGACGCCGAGGTTCGGTTGCAAAGTGGTAAAAGGATAGTCGGCAATTTTCGGCCGGGCGGCGGAGATACGCGAAATCAGCGTCGACTTGCCGACATTCGGATATCCGACCAGCCCCACATCGGCGAGCAGCTTCAGTTCCAGGCGGAAGACGCGTTCTTCACCGGGCCGTCCTTCTTCGTGCTCGCGCGGCGCCTGATGCGTGGATGTGGCAAACCGCGCGTTACCTCGGCCGCCCCGCCCGCCGCGGGCAATTATGACGCGTTCGTCTGGGTGGGAAAAGTCATGGACTTTCTCGCCGGTTTCGGCATCGTAGACAATCGTGCCGACGGGGACTTTCAGCAGAACGTCTTCGCCTTCACGCCCCTTACAGTTCGAACCTTCGCCGTGGCGTCCGCGCTCGGCCTTGTATTCGGGGTTGAAACGGAAGTGCACCAGGGTGTTGTGGCGCTCGCTCGATTCCATGATGATGTCGCCGCCATCGCCGCCATCACCGCCGGATGGCCCACCCCGCGGAAC
>DATNHO010000008.1:0-25035 GCA_035604895.1 Terriglobales bacterium
TGAGGCATCGGGAAATCTATCCATCCGATGGGGGCTCAACCCTTGCAGGCCCAGCCCCCGCTCATCGTTTGGATGAGTTTCCGACTGGCTATTCCTTGGCGGGTTGCTCTCCAGCAGAGCCCACCTCCGCTTCGCCAGCCACCCTCATTCTGTTACGATTACATCCGTTCGTCTACGAGGTATCAGCGAACGGCAATCCGTCCCTGATTTCCGTGTCTCACCCGAGGGGCGCGGCACACTACACGTCCCCCGTTATGTTATTGATAGCGAGTAGGTTAATCTGTGTGACTTATCGTCCGATTAACACCTTGCAGTTCAGTGACTTATAGATGATCTCACTAACCCACTAATTCCCGAGACATTGACAAAGATCGAAAAACCTCGCTCCGCCAGCGGCGGGAGATGCGCAATGAGCGCAATTCTCGTGGAGTTACCTGAGTGGGAAGAGGTTGCTGCCGAGGCTGTCCCGGCTGAAGCTGTAGCGGTCGCTGCCGAAGTCGCGCCAGAGAAAGTAGCACATGCGGGCACCGCCGACAAAATCACCGACATTACCCAACTGCCGTCAATTTGGCACCTGGAGGCAACGGTCGAATGGCTGATCGAGGACATCCTCCCCCTCGGCAGCGTCAATCTCATCACTTCCGAGAGCGGCACTGGCAAGACGTGGGTGGCTTACGCGATTGCTGGGGCTGTGGCAAGGGGCGAGAGGTTCGCGGGACAGGCAGTGCGACAACGCCCGATACTTTACCTCGACGGTGAAAATCCGCTCTGCATAGCCAAACAGCGACTCTGGGATTTGGGAATCACGGAAACGCCAGATCTTCGCGTTTGGGGTGGATGGGTTGATCCGTCGCCACCCGGCCCGAACAGCGCCTTGCTCCGCCACTACGCCCGTGAGCACCAGCCACTCCTGATCTGGGACTCGCTCGTGCAATTCCACGACGGCGAGGAACAATCTGCCACCGAAACCAGGGCCTTCATGAACCACTTCCGCCAGCTTGCTCACCTCGGAGCAACCATTCTCATCCTGCATCACACCGGAAAAACTAGTACCTCTCAGGAGTACCGAGGCTCAAGTGATATCAAAGCCGCCGTCGATATGGCCTACGTGCTCGAAACCGAATCCACCCTCATGGGAGGAATCCACCGGCTCACGCTGCGAAACTTCAAGGCGCGTTACGCTCCGGGGAAGAACTTCGGGCTGGAGTTTATCCATCGCCGGGGCTTTGTGGCTTGCGAGGTGCCATATCCACCCACGGCCCCCGATCCCATGGAAACCGTCATCAACCTCGTCGCTGAAAATCCCGGCAAGAACCAGGGGGAGATCGTGGCGATGGCAAAGCAGGCCGGAATCAGCAAGCACCGAGTTGAGGCATGTCTGGAGAATAGCCCCTTCAACCGTCGGCCTGGAACCAGCAAGGCCATCCTGTACACGGTGACTCGAACTCCCGAACTCCCAGCCCCTAGGGAACGGGAGTACGGGAGATTACCCGCTCCTGCTGAGGAAGTAGCTTGAGGCTTACTACCTCGTGCAGGATGAGAATGCGGCTGGGGGAGATTGGCGTGCATGTGGCGGCTGAGAATGCGGTCAAGCCGATGGGCTTGGATGGTGTAGGTTATGGTTGCGTTCCTGCCGCTCGTGGTGTAAACTACACGGCCCTGGGGGATGGGACAATGAAACGTTCACTTTTATTGACTACTGGGATGTTAGCGCTGCCAATGCTCACTTGGGGATCGAGCTTTTCGGGCACCCTGATCAAGGGCGACATAAGCAACCCACTCTGTCCTGCAGATCTACCGTTTCAGAGAAGTGGCTCCGGGCCGCTAAGCAGCGGGTTGATTAGTACGGGAGCTTGCAGTTTTTCTGCCGGAGGCTTCACCATCACAGGCTCGGCAGCTGGCTTTGCAGATGCCGACCTATTCGGCAAGGCCTCTTTGATGTCTCTACGAGTGCATTCACGAGCGGCCTCGATGGCCACACACATACTGAGGCGGACTCCTTCGACACTATCACCCTGATTTCCCCCCTGATAAACTTCACGGGGAGCGTAACGGTAATCGCGGGAACCAGCTACGATCTGTTGGTCGGGGGTGTGGGCCCCAACGCACCCGCCAGCGCCACGATCAGTTTCCAAATCGGGAATATCGACGGTAACCCCCTGATGTTTGGGCCTAACGGGCATCACCAGTTGACGAGTGACGGCTCCGTAAAAGGACAAATAAATGATCAATTCACGATCCTGTCATGCCCATGCAGCTTCTCATTCGCAATAACATCAATGTCCGACGCATCGAACGGGTCAGCCGCGAAGGCCGCGGACGATCCATTCTTTGTCCAGTTACCGCCAGGGTGGACTTATACGCTGGCATCACAGCAGGCTGCTGCGATACCGGAGCCGACTTCCCTGGCATTGACACTTATCACGTTGGGCGTTGTCGGTATTGGCGTGATCCGCCACCGGACGAGGGCCCGCTAGCTTTCGACGCACCGGCCTATGCAGCCAATCCGACAGCATACTTGAGCCATTGACAAAGCCCGATCCCAGGCGCAGAATCATTTCGGGAAGTCTGAGGGGGCTTCCAGAGCCGTTAGCCGCCGATGCGGCGGGAGGTGACATATCGAACCAGGCAACGATGAGGGCGGTTGCACCTGATTCCAGAGGGCAAGCACCAAGAAGACCAACGAACGATCAGATTAGGCGTGCGTGGATGAAATAGCCTCCGCGCCAATAGCGCTTCTAAGCGATTGATGATCGGTGACGATGGTTTTCGAGTTCAGATGGAATCGATGGTGCGCCGCCCTTTTCTATTTAATGTCTCCGAGCCGAATTCACTCCACGATATGGGGGTGCGACGACCGCTCGTGCTCATCGAAGAGTTTCCGCCCTTCATCCAGGGCATTCTTGGCCGTGACTGCTAGCATTTCAGCTTCCGGTTTTTCTGGGTCGGTGCTGGCAAGCCGCTGATTGCGTCCGCAGGCGTTCCAGTATTTGACGACGAGATGCTCCAGCGCATCTTCCAGTTCCTTACATCGCTGGCAACCGCGCATACCAGTTGAGTGGAGGTTCAGGATTCTTGCCCCGGCATCCCCCACTCAAGCCGACTTTGCCGCCGCACCTCGTGGAGTCAGAAGCCCTAGGTGTTGGTCATCAAAATTTAGTTCGTGACTGCGTTTCACCGGCCGCGGAGCGTCGGGTGCTAAGCAGCCGGCGAAGATGGATGGACGAAAGACCAGTGTGGGACTCAGCAGGACGATTCTCGCCCTGGCGCTGGGCTCCGAACACCGGCCACAAATAAGGCACGCATTGACCGCATCCGGCGACGAGCTCAGACCACCGCCGGCGTATGTCGACACCCGTCCGTTACGCTGCTGCGGACCAAGTGTACCGGTGGTGCAGCCCGCCTATTCGCGGCAAGGCCCACACCCTGCTCGACGGAGATGGCTGCGACTCGACCAAGCGACCGGCCGGCGTCTCCTTATGGAGTCCGATGTGTGTCCTGTCCTCGTGATAGTAGCGGATGTACTCATGGCCGAGCCGCAGCAAATGTCTTTCGTTTAGCGGGATGATGTGATCCAGCATCTCACGGCGGCAGCTGCCAACCCATCTTTCCGCGACTCCGTTTTGCCAGGGACTTCGAACGCTTGTCCGAACGGCCTTGATCCCGCTCGCCTTCAAGAACTCGCGCACTTCGCCGCCGAACTTGCGGTCGCGGTCGAACAGGATATATCGGTATGGACATGGCAACGGCAGTGCCTCCCGCAACTGCTGTACAATCCAGTCGCTGGTTGGATGTGTCGTCGCATTGAAATGGAGAATCCGGCGCCGATGATGCTTGATGACGAAGAAGCAGTAAAGCACGCGGAAGGTCAATGTCGGAACCGTGAAGAAGTCAAATGCGGCTATCACCTCACGGTGGTTGTTCAAGAAGGCCAGCCAACGCTTCGCCTTCTCGTTGTCGGTGCGTCGCTTCAAACGGTGCAGATAACGCGAGACCGTTGGCTCCGAGATGTGGAAGCCGAGTTGGAGCAGTTCACCGTGGATACGTGGCGCGCCCCAGCCCGGATTGTCCGTCTTCATGCGACGGATCAACTGACGGATTTCCTCACTGATCCTAGGACGGCCGAGCCGCCGGGAACGCAGTCGCCAAAACAACCTGAACCCGGCGCGGTGCCAGGAGACAACGGTATCCGCCTTCACGATGAACAGGGCACTGGGCCAGCCTGTCCACAAGCGGCGGAGTGCCACCCAGAAGAAACGGTCCAAGCTGCCAAGCCGCGGCCGGGATTGCTTTCGTTTGAAGACCGTGAGTTGCTGGCGAAGAGCGGCGGCCTCCAGTCCGAGGCGATGTCGAGAGATAAAGAATGCCCGAAGGTAAGTGATTGTCATGAGAACGAGGGCGATCATCATTCTGATGGTACGCAATACGCAATACCGCATGTTACTCGGCGTTGGAAACTTGTTCATTCCATTCGCAGCAGAGTTTTGATGACCCACAGGCCTAGAGCGGAGTGAAAAGTATAAGGGTCATGCATTATGGCTCGATGTCCAACCACTTATCTAATGTTTCCGGGTCCCAAGCCAACCATTGCGTGGACCTGCCGTTCATCAACGCACCAGGAATTGCCGCTTGGTCAGATCCCTTAAGGGTCATCCCGCGAATACGCTTCCAGGTGTTCTCGCCTGAAATGTCCTCCTTCATTCCATAGAAGGTGTTAATCTCCCAGTCTACCCATTCGCTGGAATGTGTATTGTCACCAATGAGCACCACGAGCTTCGATGAGCGGTCCAACTTCCTAACGATCTCATCTCGCACTGGTTTTGAACGCGGGTCGCGGGGCGGATACTTAATTGGTTTTCCGCTTCTGTCGCGCACAGCGTCCTTGAGAGAATGGTCATGGAAGTCAAGCGGGTGGTTCGGATTGTTCTTCAAGAGCTTGAACCCACCAACTTGCTGCTGATCATCGTGATCGTAACTGACGAATACATTTGCAGCCATGTTGAAATGTTCCTTTCAAAACTTAGCCGCGCAGGGCAAAACGCGGCCCGAGACGTGACAACCCGATGAGGACAAGCTCAATCACGCGGTCGATAACCGGCGTGCGCAGCAATTCGTCGTTTTCCTCGACGGTAAGGCCGTTTGTCGCGGCAATCCTCTGCCTCCCCGCGTCCGTGAACTCACGCCACACCGCGATCCGGTCGATAGTTCGGTCGGCGCGCGTGGCGACATCTGTTTCATTGACCGGCGGCTGCTGGTACAAGCGTTCGATTGGAGTTGGCTCACAGAAATCGCCGGGCATGTTCTTCCCTTCGACAGCTTCCACGATCTGCTCGCTTGCTCCTCCCAGGACGCTGGCAAGATAGAGCGGCTTGTTCTGTTGAACTGCCAGGAGAGCCTCCTCGATGACGCCCGGATAGCGCCCTTGGGAGCCAGAGCGTCGGCCCCCGACGCAAAGTCTCACGTGGCACACGTCATTGAGTCTGTGACGAAGGAAAGTGAGACCACGGGCGCGAAGATATCCGTATAACGGAGAGTTCGGTCCCGCCGCGCGGGCGTCGGTATCAAATTGCCGCAGCTCCTCAGGCAGACCCGCGGATTCCACTTTAAGTGTTGAACGCAGTTGTTCCTGTTCCAATTCCGAAAGATGCGGAACATCGGGCCAGGGCAGTATGTTCCTCAGGAGCGGCTCGGCCTCGGCTTCCGCGTTATCGGGCGACAATGGAACGGGCGGCTGCGCTTGCAGCGCAAAACCGTGCACCGATTCCATTACTCCGTCCTCTCGCCAATCATGGCCGAAGGCCACGCTGGCTCCCTGGCCAACCAATGCTGCAACAAACTGCAATGTGACCCTATTCACCTGCCAGGAGGGAAAGCCGCGCGCAGCGCTATCGCCGCTTTCCGAAACTGAGAGGTTGACGACGAGGCCAGCAAGAGGGCGAGTCAGCGCAGTCATGGTCTGGCTCCTGAGGTTGCCGCAAGCGTGTTTGGCGTAACTAGACGCGCGCCAGCAGGCCCATAGGTGGAGACAAGGGCCTGAGCCGCCCCGTAAAGTCCCGCGCGCAACGGTGGATCGGGATAAAGAATCAATCGCGGCGTGGTGGCGGGTTCCGAGGAATCGGTCAACGAGCGGCAGGCCCGCAACAGCGCCGACATGCTCGGTGGAAAGGAAAATACTCGCAGTTCGAGCGGCGTGGGCAAGGTTCCGTTTTTCTTCATCTCCTCAACCCGACGGGAAAACAGCAAAAACCGCAGTCCCTCTCGAAGCGCCAGGAATAGAATCCGTAAGAGGTTTCCGTCCGGGATACGGACGGTGGGAACACGATCAAACGGCAACACACCAGCCGGGTGATTCAAGCCTGTGCGTGCTTCTACGAGCACCGCGGGCGTCGCGTATTCATCGGCCCAGAGCACCTCCTGCCTGCACCAGTGACGACCGTCATATACCTCAGTCCGGAGCATAATAAGCAGTGACGACCCTACGCCTCGCTCTAATTCGCGCTGCCAGTTGCGGCCAGCCGGCAGGTCGTCCACATCGTAAAAATCTTCCAGCCACCCCAGAACCTCGATCTGGTGTTTCAGGGCGTGGGCCAAGGGAAGCCCGTCAATCTTGGCGTGACTGATAAACAGTCTTAGGTGGCCCGGCTTCTGACCAGCGACGGGGGGCAGCGAGGCAGCCAGGAGTAGTCTGCATTCATGAAGAATGCGTAAGGCGAGCATCGCGGGCCGGATCGCGTGCTCGCCGAGACTAAAGGTTTGCAACAGCTGCAAGCTCCCCAGCTCGGGGCGTTTCTCGGAGAAGGCGCGGCCGATGCGCTCGTCCATCGCGACCGCAAGCATGGCGTGGCGCCCGGCGGAAGCGTCGGTGTGAGTCCAGCATTGGACGAGCCAATCCCAGAAGGAGGTTCCGCTCTTGTCGCACAATACCCGATCGACGAAGACCACAGTCAATGTGTGGCAAAAGGCGTCAAGCATGTCGCCTGCCGTCCGTGGGGGCGCATCCGAGAAGACCTCCGTCTGGATTCCCAGATCCTCGACCGTCGCCAGGTACTCTACGGCGTCTTTTCCGCCCTGCAGCGCGCCAAGCACAGTGTCCTCATAGCGCTTTACATCCAGGTCGTCCGGATGCCGGAATAAGATAATTTGCAATGGCGTGGCTGCGGGCATAGTTTTTGTACACCGCTGGTTTAGTTCGGATTCAACTCCTAAAATAGGCTCTGCGTCCGGGGAACGCAACAGGACAGCTTGGCACCAGCGCCACCCACTTCTTCTTCACAATAGCCTCAACTGTTCCGTTTCAATCGTTAAGTCGTACACGCAACGAACCTGCTGAATAAAGTCGCGTTGACCCCCGTAGCTGGGGTGCCTTACCTGGAGCACAGGACCGATGCCAGCCAGCTTCAACGCTGATTTTGTCGCGTCGTTGCCTATTGCCACCAACCTCCTGGGCCGCAACATAGCAACCAGTTCGGCCAAGACATCCTCACCGACCGCGCGTTCGGATGGCTTATGCGCCCTGTTTGTAAACGGTTTGCCCGGCTCATGAGGATGGAAGGGAAAGACATTCCAGAGAAACACATGGGCAGTCACGCAGGCCAGCATGCTCCAAATGACCGCTGCGGTCCTTTCTGCGACCATCGAACCCGTAGTTGCTCGATCGATCGAGATGTTCCAACGAGTCGCATGGATTGATAAATGAACATCATCAGTAAGCGCGAGACCCGTGCGCCGTCCACCCCGATATCCCAAATCACGCCCTATCCACAGCGCATCGATTTCCACAGTTGCCGCCGCGTTTAGCATGCCCAATAAAGCCCTGGCGCGGCGCTCCGGAGCGTCATCGAGATCATGAACATCGCATCTGTCGGAATAGGGGTTGAAGACGTTTTCGAACTTGAGGTTCTGGATGGTGCTCACAAACTCCTGCGGCTTCATTGCTTGTTTCCTTCCAGTGCTTTGTATTCGATCGTCCTCGCGGCACGGTCACACACGATTGTTCCGCCGAGGTTGGCTTTGACCTGCCTGAACACGTCGTAACCTCGGAGGATCGCGATTTCCCACAGACTCAAGGGACAGAGTTCTACCTCGTATCCGGCTACAAATTGCTTTACCGTCTTCAGAAGGTCAAACGAAACGCTGTTCTGGCCCTCAAAGTAATTCAGCTCCTTGGCGCGGGCGAATATCCAGGCAGTTAATCCCTCCTCAACCACAATGGCGCGGCCTCCGTCTTGCGCTTCAGACCAAGCCGCCAACGGCTTCGGCGCCTTCATTGACCCTTTCACGAACGCTTTGAGTCTCGGACGGGTTTTCTCATGACGTCCCAATAGCGCCCGATGTGGAGCAATAACGGACGCTATTCGAACGCAGTCTTGTGGCCAACGTCGCCGCGTCGGGCGGGACTGTCGAATGACACGCCACAAGTCAGCAACGGGCGTTATGTGGCAAGTTGCGAAAGCCGCCGGCCACGCGTGCTGAAGACGCGCGGTTTGAGGATTCTCCGAGTGGCTGACGATCCGACCTGAGCGGGTGAAAGCGTTACGGGGGCTACGCTACGATGGCAGATGAATGCTCAGGCTCACGCCGCGGTTCGTGCGACGCACCCTGCTCCCGGCAAGCTATCTCGTTTTTCTCGCGAGCATGCTGGTTTCAGGAATGATCTTCTACAAAGACAAGCCGTTCGATGCGAAGGCCGCAATCCTCTCCGACCTACAGTCGCCCGACGAAAACCCGCATGGCTACGGCGTGGCGGCGGTAGGCACGGCGCTCTTCGCTATTCTGCTGGCACCTGCGACGGTTGTGTTTTACCACTGCTTGCGGAAAGAGCATCCTAAGCTCTCGTTAGCGGGTGCCATTGCGTTCGCTGTGGGACTGACCTCGGCGGTCAGCCTCGGTATTCTCGCGCCATTCACCCATGGCTACTCACCCCTGCATGTCCAGTTAGCGTCGGCAGCCTTCATCGGCATCTGCGCTGGGGCTTGGTTCAACCTGCTCGCGGCACGGGCCGCGCCGGCTCTGCTCATTGCTCAGCTCGCAGCCCTTTTGCTCGTGATCTTCCTCTGCTATGGCCCGGTGGATTTCAACAATGACCGGCTACTCACCAGCTTGGCCTTCTGGGAGTGGGCTTTGTGCCTGGATTGCGGTGTGGCTTTGTGGGCGTTGGATCGAGGGTTGAGGGAATGCGGTAGCCAGGGGGATCTCGCTCGTAATTAAATCCCGTAAACGGGGTTCCGATGATTCCGCTCAACGTAGTTGACGAGTTATAAGCCCTTGCTCACTCGCCAACGCCACCGATCCTGTCCGGTTTACGCGGTACCCTCCCATAACTGCACCTGTGCAATCTCGTTTTGAGATCTGTTAACAGCGCGCGAACGGATTACATCGCCAACTTCCTGGCGATATCCATCCATAGTGGATTGCTCCAGTCTGGTCTGGGATCGGCGGCGGCGCGGGCAAAGGTCCAAAGCTGCAGTCGCTCCACATCCACCTCGGCAAGTTCGCCAAGACGCTTGACCATACCTCTGGGGTCCGCGTGAAGGCGGGCTTCGCAGTTATGCAGGTGCTGAACCACGTCATAGGGTCGATCACCGATGAATGGCTTCGGGTCGATCACAAGCCAAGGCTCTCGCTGGGACCGCAAGACATTTCCCGCGTGAAGATCGGTGGCAAGAAGTGTGTCTGCAGGTGCTGGCTTCCCGAGCGCCCGAAAGATTTGCAATCCTTCGTGCACCAAGCCAGCGTCCGGCCAGAACTGCGCTTGGTCGAGCGTTTCCTGGCGCCAGGCGTTTAACAGCTCTGACAAGTGCCTGAAGGCATGCGTGGCATTCAACGAAGTGGATCTTCGCCAAAGGCGATTCAGTAGAGCGGTGATTACCAGATCCTGTTTCTCCTCCGGCTCAGAACGAAGCATGTATCCGGGTAGGCTGCGCTCAAGCAGCATAGCGCCCAGCTCGTCGTCTGCTTCAAGCAGTTGCACAGTAGGGTCGCCGTTCCAGAATCGGAGCCCATGAATTTCGTCTGCACCTTCCATGTGGGGCATTCCTACTTTCAGGACGGTCGGCGTCCCATCTGCGCGAAGAACCGGCGCGACCCAGGAGCAGGTTACGTTCGCGTGATCGAAGGGCGCATCAATGCGCAGCGACCAGCGCCTCGTCAGTTCCTCCAACATGGCAGGTAAGCTGTGGAGCCATTCCTGCCGCTCGGGCAACTTGCGGCAGCTCGCGATGAGTTGTTCGGGAACGATCATTTACTACTCGCGAGACTGACACGGACGGCATAGCTTGGTCAAATTTGCGCCGGGTTTTGAAATTGAGCAACGGCGCCAATCGCGGTCGAATCAGGCGCCACTCGTCCTCTACCCGAATCGTGAATTCGTCGCCAACGGTCAGGGTTGTAGTGGTCCAAATCAAAAACTCGTTGTTTTCCATGCCCCGACGCGATGCATGTCATAATCGGCAAGCGAAAATGGGCGAACCGCGGACGTGGACTCTAGTGCCGTTCAAACACGAGGATCTGCGGGTCACTTCGCCCAGGTATGTGCGTGGTCATGGTCAACGTCTTGAGATCCGAGGAAAGCTGGATCTCCTGGGTGTCGGCGATTTTGCCGTCGCTCCCCTTGTCCGTCAGTTCGAGGGTGTGCTCGTCCAGACGGCGATAGTCTTTGCCATCGAATTTCACGTTTCTCGTGCTTCCTTCGGACGATATGGAAAGACCGTTTCCCTCGTACGGCCGGATCTGCATCACTAAAACGAAGTTCACGTCCACGCTCGTGCTCACCCACGTGCCCGCGAAACCGGATCCCCCTCCCTTTCTCTGAAACACATAGTCCACGGTGGAGGTTGACCCATTGGGTGAGATTGCGTTGAAGTTGTCGGTGAGCGTATTGCCGTCTTTGGAAAGCTTCCAGTTGGCGATGAGGAGCACGCGGCCGTCCTTCTTTTGGACGATCTTCCAGGCGTTGGGGCCCTGGGCGGTGGCGGACACGGTAGACCCATCATCGCGAGGCTGATCGGGCCCATCGACCACGGTCGTCTCAGGGCCCCTGCCGACGTCAACGAGGTACTTGTTGCCGCCGACGCTTTCCACCTTCATCTGGTCGGTGAGGTTGCTTTTGGATGGGTTGAGCTTCCAATCCCCGACAAAGGGGTCCTCGGCCGCCCTCAACGTACACGTCACGAGAAAAGCAAACAGCAGCAGTTGAATGCAGTGCCGGAACATGAGGCCTCCTTTTTACATGGCGCAATTCTGAACGCAAGTGACGCGCTTGTCCTCCGAAATGTTGTGGAACGGACAAGCGGGTTGCGAACCGGACTTCTTGTTCGTTGTCCCGGCGCCACGAAAGTTCGGAGCTGGACCCTCTCTAGCGATCTGCTCGAGGTAGCATTCCGCTTAACCTTGCGAACAGGTGCCGAAGCACGCCGGCTCGGAGCGGTTTACGCGGGACTCGGACCATGCGCGAGCCGTGTTGGTTGGAGGATCAACCTGTGGCGTTGGAGGCCACAGGTGATGAAACGAAAGCCGGGTCGTAAACAAAAGCGCCTCATTGGTAAAACCGTTCTGCGATTGCCAGACCTCGAAGTCGCGAAGTCAGCCGTCCTCAACAGCCTTTCCTGCCCGGACGCTCAGCGCGGCTATCGCCATGCCATTGACGAATTCGTGGAGTGGTACTGCTCGGAGCCGCGATTGTCGTTCTGCAAGACTGTAGTCGTCCGACGAGAAGCAACCGGCTAAAGATTCCGGAGCAGCACGTCCAGGATGGTTTGCACGAACGGGTGCGGCTGGGGGGTAAGGGGTTCGGCTTCGATCGAGTAGAGCCCTTTGTATCCAACCTCCTTCGAAATCTGAATCGCCCTGGCCGAGTCGAACAGATTCGGCATGTACTTAAAATGGCTGCTTGTGGCCATCGCATACATGACGCGCAAACCTGCCTCCCGCGCCGCGTTGTCCGGGAATGAGGCGACGTCGGGGTTGGCCCAAACCCCGGCGGCCCTGATCAAACGGACCTCGTCCTCCCAAGTATGCTCAGGCGGACGCGCAGGTGGCGCGGCTGCGGCGCTGTTTGGAGCTCCGCCCGCTGCAGTATTCGGAGCGCCGTCACGGCCGCCCCCGTTGCGCACCGTCGATGACACGTATCCTGGCGGGTCGTCGCGATTCTCCACGGTCACCATGACCTTCTTCGTATCCGCGTACGCCTTAATTGTCTTCAAGGTCTCGGCCGCAGTGGTACGCACATCCGGTGCGAGCGTGCCCTGGTTGATCATCACACGCGCAGCGGAGAGGAACACCGCACGGTCGATCCACTGGTTCGTCAGCTCGATCGTTTCCGACCGAACCGCCGGATCCGTGGTCGAAATGTTGTGCGCTCCGAGCTCCAGGACCAGTTGAGTCACCCGCGATTGGGCTTTCGTCAGCCGGTTCTTAAACTCTCCCAGGTAGTCGGGCTCGGTCGAGCGGAAGTGCGCTTGCTGGATCTCCAGATTATGGATTCCGTAGCGCTGCGCCATCTCGTCGGGAAAATCAAGGATATCGAGCGTTCTCTGCGGATCGTCCGGACCCGCAGCGCTCTTCATAATCAGATCGAAACTATAGCTCATGACCGCGACGCGATCCATTTTGGCTCGGCCCGCAGTCTGCCCCCACGCTCTGGCCGCTCCGGCGGCGACGGCCGAACTGATAAGAAACTCTCGACGTTTGATCATTTGCCCCTCTCACAACGAAATTGGCGATTGGGTAGTGCAATCGATCCGGTAGTTCCTGGATACGAATACTTCCAAAAAACGGCCTTCAGACCCCACGGCATCGACAGCCGTTAGCCGGAAGGCCTTGCCTATTCTACCGTCAGCGCCGCATCATACACATTCGTCACGCCCGAGCGGCAACCATCACAAGTGCTAAACCCAGATAAGCCGGATCGCGCCGGTCGTCGATACGCGCGAAGACCCGCCCCACCTCGCCCGGCTGAACAAGCGGGCAATGGTGTATGCTCTCGGGGCTGCCGGTCCCGTGGCTGGTGGACCTGCCCTCCGTAAAAGTTTGGCTGGTGCCGTCAGTGGTTGAGGGCCCCTCCGTCTCCGCAAAGGACTCGCCGCGCGTTTCACTCGCGCTACGATAGTTAGCGAAAAGCCCAAGTATCAAGCAAACGCGGTCTGACTCCCAAAACGGGATGGAAATGCCTCCCCTTAAGTCGGCTTGCGGACCCTGATTCCGCTGCTTTGGCCGTATCACGCGCCACTCGTACAATGCTCCGAGCCGGTCGGTACCGCCCCAGCCCCCCGGGACGGTGTATCGCTTTGCTGAAACGCCACCACAGAATCCACTTGAACGTGTAAGTCGCCAAACCGTCGAATGACAGGGTCGCGCTGCATAGCATTACGACGGTGTTATGTGCCATTATCGGCGTCTATTCCGCCGCGAACTGTGCTTGACTATGCGGGGCTGAATGAGGCGGCTGAACGGAATTTCCAGCCTTCGTCGGAAATTGAGCCTCGGTAATCTGCAGAAGATTTCGAAGGCGCTGGCGATCACGCTGTCGGAGTTGTTTACGACGGTTGAGAAACAGGCCGGGGGCAGGGTTGCGGTGCGGCGGCCGGAAAAACGATAGCCACTCGTGTCCAGGTAGGTCTCAACTCGCGGGAGTTAGTTCGGACAGAGCACGATCTTCAACTCGAAATGGAGCGAACGTTCATTTGCCCCCGGCCTTTGTGCTTGACTCGTTGGCATGGTAGTTCGGATACTGTGGCCTTTTTGGCTGGGGTACCGGTTTTTCCTTCAGCTCCTCTAAGACGACTTGCACCGCCATTTCCAACTGCGGATCATGTCCCTCTCGCACAACCTTCGGATCCAGTTCTACGTCAATGTCGGGTGCGATGCCGCGATTCTCAACGTCGAACTCACCATCTGGATTCCACACGGCGGCATTAGGTGCGGTTACACGCCCGCCGTCCATCAGCTCAGGGAAGCCGAAGATTCCAACCAGGCCGCCCCAAGTGCGTTTGCCCACGAGTTTACCCACGCCGAAACGATGGAAATACCACGGCATGGCATCGCCGCCGGAGCCCGCAAATTCATTGATGATCATCACTTTCGGTCCGAAAATGGCGCCTTGGGGCTGCACCAGATCGGCGCCATCGCGGAATGTGACGAGGCTCATCACCGGTCGCTTGAGATACTCGATGATATCGGTCGCCAGCGCGCCGCCGTGGTTGAAACGCTCGTCGATGATTGCCGCCTCCTTGCCCACCTGCGCAAAAAAGTAACGGTTGAAGGCGGTGTAGCCACCGAAACCCGTGTCTGGCATGTGCACGTACGCTACCCTGCCGTTAGTCATCTGGTCCACCTTGCGGCGATTATCTTCAATCCAGGCCAAGTGGCGCAGATTGCTTTCGTCGGGAATCGGCACCACCGTCACCTCCCGCGCCTTGGCCCCCGATGGATCGGAGCTGACCTTCAGAACCACCGACTTACCCGCAGTAGCCTCGAAGAAGCCGTAGATGTTGTCAGGCGGTCGCAGCTCACGCCCGTTCACAGCCAGCACATACTCACCCGCGACGACATTGACGCCGGGCTGCGTCAAGGGCGCTTTCAGATCGGGATTCCAATTCTCGCCGTTGTAGACGCGCGCGAAGCGATAGCGTCCATTCTCGATCTTGTAATCCGCGCCCAGCAGGCCCGTCTGCACTCTCTTGACTTCCGGCGAATCGCCGCCGCCAATGAACATGTGCCCTACGGTCATCTCGCCCAGCATTTCGGTGAACAGGTAATTGAGATCCCGCCGCGAGGCGATGTTCTTGAGATATGGCTCATAAGATTTCTCGGCCGTCTTCAAGTCGAGGCCGTGGTAGCCAGGATCGTAAAAGAAATCGCGTTCGATGCGCCAGACCTCGTGATACATCTCCTTCCATTCGGCGCGCGGATCTACGCGTACTTCGATGTTTTCGGTCTTAAGCGCGCCCTCATTTCCACCGGCGGGCGGGGGCGGAGGTCCCTTGCCGTCAGCCATTGGCTTGGGCGCGGTGATCAACCACTTGTCGCCCTGCTGGTATAGCATCTTCTCGCCGCTGAAGGAGATCTGAAACCCGCGAACTCCCTCAACCACGACATCCGATTTCCGTTTGCTCAGATCAAAACGGTGGATGGTGAATGTAGGCCCGCCTTCGAAACGCATCCCGCGAGGCGGCGCTTCAATGGCATAGAGTACGCCCGTTCTCCCAATTTGCAGACCGATATAGCGTCGCGGAGGCATGGGCAACGCCAGAATGCGCTGACCGATATTGTCAAAATCGATCTTCACATCAACTTTTTCGGGAGGCTTGGTCTTATCCTTTTCGTCCTTCTTCTCCTCATCCTTCTTCGCCTCTTCTTTCTTCTTCTCATTGGCCGCTTTTTCATCGTCGCTTTCGGGCGCCAGCGGCGACGTCAAATCCTTGGAGAGGACTAGGAGGTAGATGCTATGCGTTACCGGGCGGCTGAAGCTGTGAATGTCAGACTCCATGGATTCGCCCGAATCAGTACTCGCCGTGAAGTAAAGATACTTGCCGTCTTTATCGAACACCGGTGATCTAGCCTCACTCATTCCATCTGTGACCTGGGTGCTACGCGCATCGGAGAGCGAATAAAGACGGATCGCTCGCATGTGGCTGGCGAGGCCCTTCGAGTAAGCCAACCAATTGCTGTCCGAGGACCATGCAGGACTCATGTCGCTGCCGGCATAATAGTAATCCTTGTCTACCAAGACGGGACTCTTTTTGTCCAGGTCGATATACCAGACACCGACGTGATTGTCGAGGTACGCGATCTTCTTGCTATCCGGCGACCAGATGGGCGAGTTATAGAAGGCCGGTTTCTCACCCAGCTTGAATTTCCTGACTTCACCGAGACCGTTCTCATCCCGCAAGTGCAAGGCGTATTCACCCGATTCATCAGAAAAATAGGCGATACTATTGCCATCCGGCGACCATACCGGGCTGCGCTCGTTCGCATCCACGGTATTAGTAATGTTCCGTGGGTCTCCCTTTTCCGCAGGAACCGTGATGATATCTCCTCGCGCTGCGAACACCGCGCGCGCGCCATTGGGCGAAATATGGGGATCGCGTAGGCGCTTCGCAACATTCACAAAGTGCGGTCTCAGTTCAGTAATGTCACCGGCCAGGTGGACTTCCACCGGTTTGGTTTTTTCGGATTTCAAATCGTAAAGGCTGAGTGAGCCAAACTGCTCGTAGACGATCGCGCCCGGACCGGCCGAGGCGGACTTGAAATCCAGGCCGTGATTCTCGATGAGCTGCTTCACTTCTTTGCTCCGCGTGTCGTAGCAAAAGAGCGAAACTGGGCCGTTGCGGTCGGAGAGGAAATAAACTCTATCGCCAACCCACATAGGATTGAAGTCGTTCGAATTCTTGCGCGGAATTGGCACGATGCTCGAATCGCCCAGATCGGCGATCCAGATTTTTCTGGTTTGGCCGCCGCGATAGCGCTTCCAGGCGGCCTGCCACTGAAAAAGTGGTACGTACGCCACGTGGGAACCATCCGGCGAGTACGAACCATCGCCCGCGATCGGGAGAGGAAGCTCGTCGGGAAATCCGCCTTCGATCGGCATAGTGAACAGCCGTTGGCCATCGTTGGGCGTGTTCCGCCCCGAAGCAAACACCACCCGCTTGCCGTCCGGGGTCCAGCCGACCGCAATATCTTCACCAGGATGGTACGTCAGACGCTTCGGGATGCCGCCAGACGCCGGCATCACAAACACGTCGACATTGCCGTCGTACTCGCCGGTGAAGGCGATAAGGGTCCCGTCTGGCGAAAAGACAGGATCTGTTTCAACTCCAGGTCCGGTGGTGAGACGCGTGGCATCCCCGCCCTCCCGACGCACGCTCCACAGATCACCGGCATAAGAGAAAACGATCTGCGTGCGGCTCAATGCAGGTTTCTGCAAGAGAAGCTTTTCGGTTTCGGCGCCCGAAATCGAGGATACAAGAACAACCAGCGCAACGAATAGAAGGCGCATCATGGCCCTCCTCTTTAACGATCCAGTATACGTGACACACCATAGGGCGCTGTCACGGCGTGGTGATGAAAGAAGACGCTGCGCCCACGGCCCACGGTCGGCTCCTGACTGAGGATGGCCACCACGCGTTCGGCACTACCTTTGCCCGAGAACGCCCGATGTCCGGTCAGGAGACTCGAACAACACGCATCCGTACGCCCAGATGTCGGTTCGGCGGTCCACCTCCTCACCTCGGGCCTGCTCTGGGCTCATATAGCCGGGTGTGCCGACCGCGAGGCCCAGCTCGGTCTGCCCAGCGGTAACGGTGACGCTTTCGCCGGTGCGTACTGCCACAGACTTGGCCAGCCCGAAATCCAAAATCTTGACGACCCCTTCCGGCGTGACCTTAATGTTGGCGGGCTTGAGGTCGCGGTGGATGATCCCTTTTTCGTGCGCGGCTTCCAGCCCATCCGCGATCTGGCGCGCGTAATTCAGGGCGGTTTCGACAGCTAGCGGTCCAGCCGGGGTCTTGCCCTCGACCAATTCCATCACCAGGTAATCCGGACCGACGTCGTACAGCGTGCAGATGTGGGGGTGGTTAAGCGCCGCGATCGCGCGGACCTCGCGGTCGAATCTCTCACTGAAGCGCTCTGCCGAAATCTTGATGGCCACATCGCGACCAGTCCTTGGGTCGTGGGCCTTGTAGACTTGACCCATGCCGCCCGCACCGATGGACGCGAGGATCTCATAGGGTCCCAAACAAGTGCCGGGAGCCAGAGACATATGGTGTCCGACTGGGCGGACGATAGCTCTTGCTAACAGCCCATCCATCCAGCTATCCGGATCACTACCGTAACATACCGGTTACGAACCCTCGCCTAGAGTGCGTGACGTTCACCGGGACTCATAGTCGCTGCCGCCCACTGCTGCAGCGAGCCAGCGGATCCCCCCGCGCCGAGCATTCGTATGGCCCCCGTTATGAAGTATTATCGGACACTATTTCCGTCGCATCCCGAAGACTTCTGGTGGGATGCTATACCAGAATGGACTTCTGGTCTGCGTGGTGCACGTCACTCGTCGGCCGCGCGTTACCAGCAGGTATAGCCTCCATCGACTAGCACGATGGCGCCGGTCACGTAACTGGCGGCATCGCTGGCCAGGAAGAGCATGGTGTAGGCAATTTCCGACGGTTCCGCGAATCGATGCATCGGAGTCATCTCTTCCCATATCTTTACCCACTCCGCGTTACTGAGCCCGCGCTTGGTCATTTCCGTCAGTACGTAGCCGGGAGCAACGGCATTCACCCGGATTTTGTATGGCGCCAGTTCGACGGCGAGCGCCTTGACCATCTGGTGCACGGCCGCCTTGCTGGTGTTGTAGTGCGCTTGAGGCCGGGGTTTATCAATGATGAATCCGGAGTTCGATCCAATGGCCACGATGCTCCCGCCGCCGTGACGAGCCATTTGCTTGGCGAACGCCTGCGCGATGAAGAACTGGCCGTTCACATTGACGTTGATCACATTCGTCCATTCCTCCGGTGGAATCTCGAGAACGTCCGTGTTCGGATTGACTCCGATGCAATTGAAAAGCACGTCTACTTTGCCAAAATCAGCTTCGACTTTTTCAGCGACCTCCTTTGCTTGCATCGGGTCGCGCAGGTCCGCCTTGTAAAAATGCACCCTCTTGCCCGATGAACTACGCAGGTTTTGCGCGGCGGCTGTACCAATATCGTCCAGGATGTCAATAATCGCGATTTCCGCACCTACCGAAGCGCTCAACTCGGCCACTGCGTATCCAATGCCGCGTGCCCCGCCAGTGACGACGGCGATCTTTCTGCTCAGACCGAATTTGTCAATTGGTGTCATACAGAATCCTTAGGATTGGGAAATGTTCGAATCGTGAGTTACGGCTGTCGGCTGTCCAGGACGGTATAGGCTTCGGAACACGCGATAGCCATTCGCGTACAGTTCCCTATTCGCGAAGTTAGGCTCGACGAAGGTGTCCTTCTCGATGAATTTCGAAATGCCGCACCAGTCGCGCGTGAGACCGGCACCTATAGCAGCGGTCCAGGCTGCCCCCAGACACGAGCCGGGGTGACCGCGGAGGAGTTGTATCGGCGCGTGCAGGACGTCGGCCACGATCTGCATCCAGACTCTGCTGTTGGATCCTCCATCGGACGCGAAGTATCGCGTCGTCGCGTAGCCCACGTCATGAAACACCTCGATGTGGTGAGCCAGGGCGTAGGCGTAGCCTTCCAGCATCGCACGCCACAGATGGCCGATCGTGTGCGAGAGGGTAAGTCCCGAGAAGAGCGCACGGGCGAAAGGATCGTGAATCGGCGTTTTTTCGCCCAGGAAGTATGGCAAGACGGTCAGGCCATCTGCGCCTGCCGGGATTTCCGCAGCCTTGCGGTCCAGCCATTGATGGACGGAAATACCGGCGGTTTGCGCTGCTGCCCGTTCGCCTTTTGCAAAGGTGTTCACGAACCAGTTCAGGCCCGTTCCTCCGGTTGCCATGCACCCATTCGGCATGTATAAGCCGGGAACGAGATGATAGTCCAGATAGATGCGAGGGTCCGGCAGGGGCTGATCCGTCGCGAGCAGAATATCGACGGATCCACCAAACTTAAGAAGAACATCGCCTTTTCGAGTGATGCCCGCACCCAAGGCGGACGCAATGAGATCGGCTGCGCCGCCAACGACTAGTGTCCCTCCAAGCAGTCCCGTTTCCGCCGCCGCTTTGGTTGAGACGCGTCCGAGGATCTCGTGCGATTCCGACTTCCTCGGCAAAGCGGATCGCGGAATGTGCGCCAGACCCACTAGGTCGTCAGCGATGACGCCGCTCGCAACATCCACGAAGCCGCCTTCAAGGGCCCAGTTCTTCTCGACGGCCCGCTCCCCCGTGAGCCGCCAATTGATGTAGTCGTATGATCCGAACACCGTGGCGATCCTTCGGAACACATCCGGCTCATGTTTCTCGATCCACCGCAGTCTTGGGGCAACCAGTTGTTGATTCAGTCCGTTCCCGGCTCGCGCCACAAACGTTGCGGCGTCCACCTCCCGTTCGAGATCCTCAACTTCTGATCCGCAGCGTGCATCACTTTGTTGAATGCTTGGGCGAAGTAAGCATCCCACTTCGTCCAGCAGAATCACGGCGGGCAGCATTCCGGTAACGCCGATCGCTTGAATCTCTGAGGGACCGATTCCGCTCGCAAGGAGTTCCGCAATGATTTCCTTGACATTCGACCACCACTGTTGCGGATTTTCCTCTGCCCATCCGATTCTTTCGGAGTACAGGTCGACGGGGCGCTTCGCCAGGCCGGCTACTTCGCCCTCGGGGCGAATTGCGATGCCAATGGTCGAAGTCGTGCCGATATCAAGGCCGAGCACATAACTCATGTGAGTCGTTTGCTACTTTTCAAATCGGTGATGTTTTTTGCGTAAAAGGATGCTCCACCATTGAACACAGCTGAACCGGCTACGAGAACGGTTGCGCCCGCTGCTACGATCTGAGCGGCGTTTTCGATCGTCACTCCGCCGTCCACCTCGATTTCGATCGGCCGGTCGCCGATCATGGCCTTTACTCGACGAATCTTTTCGAGCATCGCTGGAATAAACTTCTGTCCGCCGAAGCCCGGGTTCACGCTCATGATCAGCACCAGATCGATGTCATCGAATAAATAGGTGAGAGCATTCTCGTGCGTCGACGGATTGAGAACGATTCCCACTTTCTTTCCCAACGTCCGAACCGTGGCCAGGGTTCGATGGACATGCGGTCCCAACTCTGCGTGAACGCTGATTCTGTCCGCGCCTGCCTGGGCGAACTCGGCCAAGTAGGCATCCGGATCATGGATCATCAGATGCACATCGAGAATCGCCGGCGTAGCGGCGCGAAGCGCGCGCACCATGTCCGGCCCAAAGCTGATGTTGGGAACGAACACGCCATCCATGATGTCGAGATGCAACCATGCCGCGCCCGCCGCGTAGACAGCGCTGGCCTCTGCGCTGAGCCGACCAAAATCGGCTGTCAAAACCGATGGCGCTATGATCAGGTCTTGCATATCACGGTTGCTTCGGTCTGGGGTGACGGCCACCGCACGGAAAAACCGAAGCTGCCATTAGAGCACAAAAGAACAAATTGGAAGTGCAGCCTTCCGGCATCTGTGTCGATTCTCCCGCGACCGCGAAGCATCTTTCCGTCGAACCGTCACAAACGCTGATATGATCGACATCTTGTCGGTACCCTCTGGAGTTCGTGAATGACAAATTTCAAACGCGTTTTCGGCGACAAGAAGCCGGTGATTGCGATGGTTCACCTTCTAGCCATGCCTGGAACTCCGTTGTACGACGAAGAAGGCGGCGTTGGGCGCATTGTCGCGGAAGCACGGAAGGATCTTGAGGCGCTCCTCGCGGCCGGGGTTGACGCGGTCATGTTCGGCAACGAGAATGACCGCCCCTACGAATTGAACGCGGATATGGCAACGACTGCAACCATGGCGTATGTGATCGGCCAGCTGCGCCCACTGATCAACGTTCCGTTTGGTGTCAACGTACTGTGGGATCCGATGAGTTCTATTGCATTGGCGGCCGCCACCGGGGCGTCCTTCATTCGCGAAATTTGCACCGGATTCTATGCGTCGGATATGGGCCCTTGGGCGGGGCGATCCGCCGAGCCGATGCGGTATCGCAACCGTCTCGCCTGTAAGGGTGTCGCCATGCTTTACAACCTGTCAGCCGAATTTGCACATTCGCTCGACCAACGTCCTCTTCCTGATCGCGCGCGCTCCGCGGTATTTTCGAGCGTCCCGGATGCGGTGCTAGTGTCGGGCGCGATTACAGGTGAAGCACCGCCCATGGCACAACTCGAAGCTGTGAAGCAAGCTTTGCCCACTACACCTGTGCTGGCCAATACTGGCGTACGCCATGAAACCGTAGCAGACGTGTTCCGGGTCGCCGACGGGTGCATCGTTGGTTCCTCGCTCAAGGTCGATGGCCACACTTGGAACAGCGTCGACCCGGAGCGAGCAAAGGAATTCATGCGTCTTGTAAATATCGCACGCAGTTAAGCGATATGTTAGGCGATGTGTTAACCGAGTGGCCAACCGAACCTACAATCCGGTCGTAACGCAAGTTGAAGCCGCACCGGCAGAAAAGCCGCACTTCCACCAGTCGATCGGACTGATTTCAGCCACCGCCATCAATATGAATTCGATGTGCGGGGTCGGTCCATTTATCACGATTCCCGCGATGGTCAGTGTCATGGGTGGCCCCCGCGCCCTGCTCGGCTGGATACTTGGATCAGTTGCCGCGATGGCCGATGGCCTAGTCTGGGCCGAACTAGGAGCGGCCATGCCGGGGGCTGGCGGCAGCTACCTATTCCTGCGCGAGGCGTTCCAGTATCGCAGCGGGAAACTGTTGCCGTTCCTTTTTGTGTGGACCGCAATCCTCTCACTTCCTCTGATTCTCAGTTGCGGCGTAATCGGCTTCTATCAGTACCTGGGAACATTTGTGCCAAATCTGTCGCCGGTCGAAAACCATGTGATTGGATTGGCCATGGTGGTGGCGGTCGTTGCGCTCCTTTACCGGAGGATTGAGTCCGTTCCAATCATTAACATCGTATTGTGGGGCGTTACACTCGCGGCGATGGGAGTGACGATCGCTGCATCCTTCAGTCATTTTGATGCGGGACGCGCCTTCGATTTTTCCCAGAGCTGGATGGGCAATGGCTCGTTTCTTACCGGCTTGGGCAGCGGTCTGGTCATTGCCCTCTATGACTACACGGGCTACGGCACGACGGCCTACATGGGCGCAGAACTCAAGAATCCAGGGCGAGTGATGCCGGGCTCGATTATTCTCTCGATTCTTGCCATCGGCGCTCTTTACCTTTCTATGCAGCTAGGCATTCTGGGTGCGGCACCGTGGCAGGAGGTGGCGAAGTCGACCAACGTCGCCTCGGCCGTGGTGGGCAAGTACTGGGGCCAAAAGGGCGCAATCCTGGTCAGCGTCCTCGTGATGATCGCAGCGGCGGCGTCTATTTTTACAGGGCTGCTCGGAAGTTCGCGCGTGCTGTTCAACGCTGCCAGAGATGGCGTGTTCTTCTCGTCTTTCGGCAAGCTACACCCGCGGCTCCACTTCCCGCACATAGCATTGCTCGTCATGGGGCTGATTGTCGCGATTGGTAGCTTTTTCCCGGTACCGGCCGTTATCAACATACTTACCGGCGTTACGGTCCTGATTCAGTCACTCGGGCAGGTAGTTGCGCTCACCGTGTTACGCAAGCGACAGCCATCCTTGCATCGGCCATACCGGCAGACATTTTATCCGCTGCCGAGCTTGACATCCCTGGTTGGCTGGAGTTATGCCTTCGTGGCACTGGACAAGCTTTCGATATTCCTTTCTTTTGCATGGGTGGCGTTCGGCTGCATCGCTTTTCTGATTTACGCAAGAGCCCGTAAGACCTGGCCTTGGGCGCCGCCAGAGGTGCGCGAAGAATTTCTAGAACGAACGCATGCAAACGCCGAAGCAGGGTAGTTATTCGGCGATTCGCCTAAGGCCGAGAAGGAAGCGTTAATTCGCATTAACGGACGCTATTTGACCCCGACCCACTTGGAGCTATTCGCCGGACGATATCGTATCCGCGGGTCAATGTGACTGGGGTGACTTTATCCATCTTCGGCGCATGGTTCCACATCGTCTGTGCCCACACGATGGGTGTGTCAATGCCTTTCATGTTCGCAAGGTCCGGTGCGAGGCCGTTCACCGTCCCCTGCGCCCCGTGGCAGCGTGCGCAACCTTTGGACACGAACAGGAGCGCGCCATGCCCCTCGTCGCCGGGCTCGTCGACGTAGTGCGCCGTGTACAGGAACGCGAACAGATTGGCCATGTCCTCGCGATCCAGGTCAGGGTAGGCGATTCCCTCCGCGCGCATACCTTCCCACATTCTCGGCGCGTGGTTCCACATGGCGCTCACAAGCTGAGCAAGGCTCGATTGCGGCGACCGGCTGAAACCCAGATCGGGCGCCGAGTTGGCGCCCATACCATTGACGGGGTGACAACGCGCGCACCCCTTCGTTTCGAAGAATAACTTGGCCCCCTGGTGCGGATCGCCAACCAGGAAACTGTTCCAACGCCCGCGGGAATTCCTGTAGTAGCCGTGAATCACCCCACCCGCCAGCAGAATCAGCGTACAGAGAGCCGACGCGCTACTTAACGTCAAACGATTCCGAAGGTTCATCTGGATCCTCCCCACGTCCTGAGATGGCCGCTTTGGTTCCTGATCGACGCGGTTTGCGTGAGTATTGAACCTTGCTTGTCCCTCCCAACCCGCGACACTGACGCTAGTTACCGGTTTCAGGAGGCCAGAAGCCGGACTCTGGTACTCACCTTGTACGAACACCTTCGGTTTTCCCGCTGCTTCACTCGGCTCGACTCGCTTTCCCAGCTTCGCCAGGCACCGCTCACCGCCCGAATCACTTCGTTCTGATCGAGCGGCGTCGTCAATACATCGTGCCCGCCCATGTTGAAGACTTCCGCCCAGAGACGTTCATCCGGTTCCGGAGAGGTCACAATCAATCGCGGAGCATCGGGCAGGTCCGCGATCTGACTCAGAAGATCTTGCCAGCTCCCGTCCGGGAGGCAACATTCGCAGATCACGACCGGCATCCGATCCTGGCACAGGATCATCAATGCGTCCCGATAGGTGCGGGCTTCGCGCAACGCCCAATTGCTTGCGCAAAAAGTCTGCTTCAGAAAAAGGTGATCTTTACTGTGGGGACTTACTGCCAGAAGCATGGTGGATGTCCGGGGCTCAGACACACCGAGAAATCCCCCCAGCTCTGACTGCGAAAGGCTTCCAGCGACGGGTGAAAAACTTGAACCGGTCACACTGATGGCCGGTTCTGGTGGCTTAATTAAGGGACAGGCATTGGAGTGCGCCCCCGGACTGAGACAGAGAAATCAGGGACAGTTCTACACTGAATGGAGAACTGAACCTGATGAAGAAGAGCCGAGTTTTTAGCCCGAAGTTCAAGGCGGCGGCCGTCCGGCGGATGCAAGCCGGGGAGA
>DATNHO010000009.1:0-24174 GCA_035604895.1 Terriglobales bacterium
GCCCACGAAATATGGGCCAGCACCGAGCGCGGCGTAGTTTGCTTGTCGTCAATCCCCAGCCGCCGCATCACCGACTTGATCAGCTGCTGCTGATCGTTTTCGTCATAGATCACAAAGCTCTTCGTGTGACCGATCGGCGGCGCGCCCGGAACGGACGAAGGAATGCGAAGCGCCTCGATATCCCGCCGCAACACGCGCACACAAAAAGAATGAAACGTAGAAATAACCGGTTTGGCAATCGACAACCCGCCGACCAACTTGTCCACGCGCTCCACCATCTCCGAAGCCGCTTTGTTGGTGAACGTCATCGCCAAGATAGACTCCGGCATAACGCCCATGTTCTCGATGAGATAAGCGATCCGGTAGGTAATGACGCGAGTCTTCCCGCTCCCGGCGCCGGCCAGGATAAGCACGGGTCCGTCGGTAGTTTCAACAGCCTCACGCTGCTGCGGGTTAAGTTGAGAGAGAAAAGACAAAGTCGGGGAAGCTCCAAAGTCGGCCACTTAGATTTTACAGGGATTCGCTGCCACAGTTCCCTTTTGAAACACACGCCGGCTCGATTGTGACTTCCAACCGTGATGATTCGCGCAGAACGTGAGTAAATTCTCTACGGGCCCGTGGTGTAACAGGAACACAGCACCCTGCGACGGTAGCAGATGCGGGTTCGAATCTCCGTCGGGTCCACGCTCAGTGTTGTGAGCGCAGGTTCTGTGGGAAGCAAACGCAGGGATAGCCTCCCCACAAAGTAACTTGACCGAGAACTGTGGCGGTCTATACTGCGAGAGTCGCAGGGTGCTGTAAGTACCCAAGAATTGTTTGGCCCCGAGAAATCGGGGCCATCGCATTTCTAGCGTCGAGGAACTTCACTGGCTCTCGCCGCCTTGCACTCCTCGCAGGGACACCAATCCCGCAAGAACTGCCACGAATATATCCCCAACTCGTGCCCGTCGTTGAAATGAAACTTGATGGCGTACTTGCCCACGCCTTCTGCCGACGTCGCCTTGATGGCGGGCTTGAACATGGGCAACGCTCCTGGCGAAAGTTTCGCAGGCTCTCCTGGCTGCTGGTGGGTTTTGGATCGCTCCTCGTCGCATAACGCACAGGGACAGGCATCGCGCAGAAACGGAAAAGAATAATGCGACTGGTGGCCGTCTTTCCACTCGATATCGAGGCCCGTACCCGTGCTCAGGTTCACCTTTACCGACTTTGGGTCTGCCGCTACCGCCATGAATTCAGTATCGCACAGCGGAACCGCGCGCATGATGGCGCCAAATCGTACCCAGCTTTGAACTGCCGAATTCCCCTCAACCGCGTCATTTGATTGCAGATACATAAAATCCCTTGACATCCTCCCGGCTCCGGCGGAAGATGTTGCTCCTCCCCCGAATCGATTTCCCTTGGACATGGTTTGATCGGCTTCCCTCGGCATGAGCGTTAGTTTGACTGCATAACTTTTCGGCAATTTCTTCCAAGTGAGTTTCAAGAATGGAGGCACACCATGAAACAAGACAGATTTCGGGCGCTCGCCTTGGCTGTGACTGCAATTTCGCTCTTCATGATTGCCAGCCCCGGCGTCGTGGCCGCTTCCGCGGTACCCGCATTCAGCAACGGTAGCCTGAAAGGCTCCTACAGCATTTTGATGAACAACTGGACATCGGATCCCAGCAGAACCGAGGACTTAATTGCTGTCTTCAATTTTGACGGCACCGGCAAGGTCTCGATTACCTCCTTCACCGACAACAAGGTCGGAACCCTCAGCACGGGCACGGGCAGTGGAACTTATTCCGTAAAAGCGAATGGCTCCGGCTCGATGAACATCACCCTTAGCAACGGCGAATCCGGTATCTTCGGCATCGTGATCAACGCGAAGGGCAAGGGCTTTCAGATTATGTGCACCAACTGTGATGGCGACCCTAACGTGTTGAGTGCCACTGCCATCGCGAGCGGAGGATCGTCCTTCAGCAATGCCAGCTTGAAGGGAGCGTACGAGTTTCTCACCACGCAGTGGCCAACTCCTAAGGACTCGAATGCCCAGAATGAGCTGGGGATTCTTACATTTGATGGAGTGGGCAAGGTCAACGCGTCCATCACCGAGAACGTGGCGGGGAATGTCACGATTATAAAGGCGAGTGGAACCTATTCCGTGAACTCCGATGGCAGCGGCTCGTTTACGCTGACGCCCAAGACGGGTTCGATTACCTATGTCTTCGCCATCGATAACGCGGGCAAGGGGTTCCAGCTCATCGAGGCCGTCAGCGGAGGGTCGGTGCAAAGCGGCACAGCCACTCACCAATAAACTGACGCAGGCCCTGGCGGCCCGGGCCGACGAGCGAATCGGGCGGAAGCGGATAAGCACCTATAGTGGAATAGTCGACGCACCAATCGTGTGTTATCAATATAATGACTTTGGCGGCTCCCGAAGAAATAGAAGCCGGAAGCACGCGGTTAGCCTCCGTTCACAATCCCGAATGCTAGATTCCGCTCAGATAGAGGCGCCGATGCCGCCCGAGGTCAGTTCGCCTGAAGATGTGTCCAATCTTTCAGGCCAGATCGCCGACCGGCATGGATTTGTTACCTCAACCGATCAGACTCGCCTGTTCTATCGCCATTGGCCTGCGAGCGCATCCTGGAACGGCCGTGTGGTCGTTGTGCTGCACGGCATTGGATATCACAGCGCCCCTTACAAGGTTATCGCCGATGCGCTGAACCCGCACGGTACCGACGTATACGGGTTGGACGCCAGAGGCCACGGATTGTCGCAAGGAAGGCGCGGATTCGTAGGCACGCAGAGCGACGTGGGAGCCGACGTTGAATGCCTGATCCGTTTCGTGCAGCAGCAGCGGCCCGCGGCGAGGATTTTTCTATTGGGCGACAGCATGGGAGCCGACTTTGCTCTCAACTACGCGAAACGAAACAGCCGCGAGCTGGCCGGCCTGATCCTTCTGGCGCTGGCTCTGAATCTAGACATGAGCCAGTTTCTCAGCCTGGAGAGCTTGAGCCTGATGCCGTACTTCGCGCTCGCGCACCGGGAGCCGGTCATCAGTCTAGTGGGTCCGCGTCTTGAGAAAAGTTCCCGCGACCCGGAGTTCATTGCGCGTCGCCGTGTTGATCCGCTGGCTTATAAGAACGTCAGCTTCGGTTATCTGCTCGACGTGCAGCGCCTGGTCTTCGGTTGGAGGTGGAAAATCGCACCTCGCGTGCATGCCCCTACCCTGTTGATCAAGGGAGGAAAGGATCGCGTGGTAAGCCACCGGGAGTGCGTCGCCTTCGACAAGCTATCGGCGTCAGCGGACAAATGCTTCAAAGTCTATCCCGACGTGCCTCACACCACGCTCTGGGACCCGGAGACTCCGGAGATCCTGGATGCAGTGGGCAAGTGGATTCTTGAGCGCTGAACCGTACTGGCTTTAATGGAGGACGGGCGTCTGCGTCCGCCCCGGCTTGTCGAAACCGCCCCAACTCCGGTAAAATCTATGTTTTGCACTTCAAGTTCTGAACTTCCCTGGAGTCGTCATGGCACAAGTTTGTGATATCTGCGGCCGAGGGCCGCAATTTGGAAATACCATCAGCCACGCCCACAACGTGTCGCGGCGGCGCTGGAACCTCAACCTGCGTCCGGTTCGCGCCAAAGTAAAAGGCGGCGCCAAGCGCATGCGCGTCTGCACCTCCTGCCTGCGCAGCGGCAAAGTCGTCAAGGCCTGAAGATCAACTAACTACAAAGGAAAAGCTCGGCCGCACGCTTTCCGTTTGCGAACCCCTGCGTCCTTTGTGGTTGATGTCTCTACTTCAAGCTGAGCAATTCCACATCGAAGATCAGGGTCGCGTTAGCCGGGATGACTCCGGGATAACCGCGCTCCCCATAGCCCAGCTGCGGCGGAATCCGAAGCTGCCGCTTGCCTCCGACCTTCATTCCGATAATGCCTTCATTCCATCCCTTGATCACCGGCGCGCTGCCCAGCGGCTCTACGGAAAACGGCTCGCCACGGTCCAGGGAGCTGTCGAACTTCTTACCATTGGTCAGCCATCCGGTGTAGTGAACCTTGGCGGACTGGCCAGCTGTAGCTGTGGCTCCGGCGCCAACTTTAATGTCCCAGTATTGCAAGCCATCGGCGGTCTTAGTGCCGTCCCCTGTGACCTTGGTGGGCGAGCTGTTATCGGGTTTCTTGCTGCCCTGTGCAAAAAGGGCCGCGGCTACGAATACAACGATTGCGACTAAGGCTGCACTTTTCAGCATCAATTGTTTTTTCTCCTGACTGGTGATTTCGAACCGCGATTAGAACCTCTGAATTCTAAATTGGAGATTGAAAATTGCAAATTTGCACTATGCCAAAGCGATCACATCAATTTCGACCAGCACATCCTTAGGCAATCGTGCGACCTCGACTGTCGATCTGGCGGGTGGTGTTGAATTGAAATAGCGTCCGTAAACTTCATTCATGGCGGCGAAGTCGCCCATATTTTTCAAGAATACGGTTGTCCGTACGACCTTCTCCACCCCGGTTCCCGCAGCGTTCAAAATCGCTGAGAGGTTCTTCAGCACGCGATCGGTCTGAAGCGCGATGTCGCCATTGACCACCTGCTGAGTAGTCGGATCAATCGCCACCTGCCCGGAAATAAAGACAAATCCATTCGCCCGGATCGCCTGGGAATACGGCCCGATCGCTTGGGGGCCTTCCTTGGTAGAAATCACTTCTCGCATCCATCCTCCAGAGATTACATGGCTCGCTGATTAACGCAGATGCCCGCTGAAGATGTCAAATGGAATTGATTCCACAGCCACTTCTGTTTCCAGTTCGCATTGGGGTTGGCCGACGACGAACGGCCGACGACTAGACCTTCTGCAGCCTTTGCACATCGTGTACGCCAGGAATCTTGCGAACGCCGTTGATAATATTTTCCAGGTGCTTGAGGTCAGCAATATCGAGGATGACGTCGATGTTCGCCTGCGTATTCGAGCTGCGTACTTGCACGTCGCGGATGTTGGTTTTGGCGTCGCTGATCACAGCTGTGATTTGCTTCAGCATGCCGAAACGGTCGTCGCAAAAAACCGTAAGCTTCACTGGATACGAACTCGGAGCTCCCTCATCCCGGGCCCATTCCACATCGATTCGTCGTTCCGGCTCATAGAGCAGGTTCACAACGTTGGGGCAATTCACGGCGTGCACGGCGACGCCTTTGCCACGAGTCACATAACCGACCACGTCCTCGCCGCGGATGGGGTTGCAGCATCGGGCGCGATACACCAGCAGGTCGCCATGGCCCTTCACACGAATGGCATTGTTGCCGCTGTCCCCTCCAAACACCCGCCGCACGACGCTGGCAATGCCGCCGGACTTCTCTCCCTCGTTGTCGGCCACGGGTGCGCCCGAGGCTGGAGCCAACCGCGCTAAGATCTGCCGCGCTGAATATTTGCCGTATCCGATGCCGGCCATCAAGTCGTCAATTTGCCCGAGACCGTAATCGGAGGCGATCTTGCGCAGTTCTTCGTCCTTGATATCTTTTAACGCGACCCGGTACTTGCGCGCTTCTTTTTCGATCAGCTTGCGGCCGATTTCAACGGCACGCTCGCGCTGATGAATGTTGAGCCAGTGTTTGATCTTGTTACGCGCACGCGACGACTTGACTATAGCCAGCCAATCGCGGCTCGGCTTGTGCCCCGGCTGGGTCATGATTTCAACGATGTCGCCGCTGTGCAGCTTGTGACGCAGCGGCACCATTCGTCCGTTGATCTTTGCGCCCACGCAACTGTGGCCGACTTCCGTGTGAATCGAATAGGCAAAATCGATTGGCGTGGCCTCCCGCGGCAGCACCACGACTTTGCCTTTGGGGGTGAACGTATAAACCTCTTCGGGGTACAGGTCGATCTTGAGAGTAGCAAGGAACTCGGTCGGATCGGACACATCGCGCTGCCACTCGACGACCTGCCGCAGCCAAGCAAGACGCTGCTCGTCCTGAGCTGAGACTGGGCCATCCTTGTACTTCCAGTGGGCTGCGATGCCTTCTTCCGCCATGTGGTGCATTTCTTCGGTGCGAATCTGCACCTCAAACGGTGTACCGTCCTCGGTAATCACCGAGGTATGTAGCGACTGATAGAAATTCGGCCGCGGCATGGCAATGAAGTCTTTGATTCGACCAGGTACGGGCCGCCACACATTGTGCACGATTCCCAACACCGCGTAGCAGTCCTGCAATGACTTTGTGATCACCCGCATGGCATACAAATCGTAGACCTGGTCTACGCTAATTTTTTGCCGTACGAGTTTCTTGTGAATGCTGAACAGACGCTTGATGCGGCTTTCGACTTCGGCGGTGATCGCTGCCTCTTTGAGTTTGTCGCGGAGGGTTTGCTCGACTCGCGCCAGGAATTGTTCGCCCTTCTTACGGCGGGCTTCGACCGCGTCGTGTACTTGCTGGTGAGTTAGGGGGTCGAGATAGCGGAATCCCAGGTCTTCGAGTTCACCGCGAATCTTGCCCATTCCGAGCCGGTGGGCGATCGGACCGTAAATTTCAAGCGTCTCTTTGGCAATTTTCTGCTGGCGTTCCGGCGTAAGATGCTCGAGCGTCCGCATGTTGTGCAAGCGGTCCGCAAGTTTGATCAGCACGACGCGAATGTCATCGACCATGGCCAGCATCATTTTGCGAAGGTTCTCAGCCTGCTGCTCCTCGCGAGTAGCAAAATCGATCTGGCTGATCTTGGTGACGCCCTCGACGATGTGGGCAACCTGCTCGCCGAATTCTTTGCGAATATCGACAATCGTAACGGAAGTGTCTTCGACGGAGTCGTGCAGCAGGCCAGCGGCGATGGCCACGGCGTCCATCTTCATTTCAGCTAAAACCTGCGCAACTCCGAGGGGATGGACCAGGTAGGGTTCGCCGGAAGCACGGGTCTGGCCGGCATGATGTTTCTGGGAATACTCGTAGGCTTTGCGCACCAGTTCCAGGTCTTCGGCGGGTCGGTTGGCACGCATGGTGCGCAACAGCTCCCGGAACTTCGTCACCGTGAGGGCGGTGGTCGCGATCTGTTCGCGCAAGGTCGCCATATTGGATTATAGCCGCGACAGAGACGTTGCAAGCAACGTCTCTACAGCGCTGTAGAGGCGTGGCTTGCTGCGTCTGTCGTGGGACCTGGCGAACTGTTACAGTTGATTCCATGCCTGCGAAAGTTCTTATCAGCGGGTCTTCCGGACTCTTGGGCAGTGCGCTGATGCAAAGTCTGGGCACCGATGGTTACGAAATCACTCGCCTGATGCGAAGACCTACTGCCGCGGCGGGGCAAATCGCCTGGGATTTTGCTCAGCCTCTTGCGCCACAATCGGTGTCAGGCTTCGACGCAGTGATTCATCTTGCGGGAGAATCCATTGCCAGCCGTTGGACGGAGTCGAAGAAAAAGGCAATCCGCGACAGCCGGGTTCTCGGGACGCGCCATCTTGCCGAAGCGCTCGCCCGTGCGGCATCGCCTCCGCGTGTCTTTATCTCGGCGTCAGCCATCGGCTTTTACGGCGATTGCGGCGATGAGATCTTGCGCGAGGACAGCGCTTCTGGCGGCAGCGGGTTCCTCCCCGAGGTTTGTCGGGAATGGGAAGCGGCCGCCGACCCCGCGGTCAACGCCGGCACCCGTACGGCGTTCTTGCGTACCGGCATCGTTTTGAGCGCGAAGGGTGGGGCATTGAAACAAATGCTGCCGCCGTTTCGCATGGGACTGGGCGGAAGAATCAGCAGCGGCCGTCAGTGGATGAGCTGGATCGACCTGCAGGATGAGATTGGGGCAATTCGCCACATACTTGCCAATGAATCTCTCAGCGGCCCGGTGAACAGCGTCTCGCCCCATCCGGTGACGAATGCTGAGTTCACTAAGACGCTGGCTTCGGTGCTGTCTCGGCCGGCGATTTTCCCCATGCCGGCTTTCGCGGCCCGCCTGGTGTTTGGGCAAATGGGAGACGAACTTCTACTGGGCAGTCAAAGAGTAGAACCGGCAAAGCTGACGGCCAGTGGTTATGTCTTCCAGAAGCCCGACCTGAGAAGGGCACTGCGAGATATTTTGAAGACGTAAGAATCAGCCACGGATCTACACCATCATCACGGATATTTTCAACTATCTAAAACTTGCGAAATCTGTGCCGATCAGTGAAATCCGTGGCTGATTTTCTTATTTCGCTTGGGCTTTGCCGAATTCTTCCACTCGTTCGCGGACGCTGAGCACGTGCTTCGGCAAAGTCAGATGGCTGCCGGTTTCGAGGATAGGGATCAGCCGGTCGAAATCCGGTCCCGAATGTGAGCCGGTGATGACGATGCGGATGGGATGAAATAGTTCTTTGCCCTTGACTCCGGTTTCGGCGATCACTTCATTGATAATCTTCTTGAACTGCTCTGCCGTCAGTTGACCTGCACTCGCTGATTCGTCCGCCATAATCTTTACGGTGAACCTCGCGAATACCGCGCCGGTATTCGGCCAGCCGAGGACTTCGGCGTTATCGGGTGCGACTAATGAGGCCTTGGCGTCATAGTTGAAAATCGATGACGCGCGTTCGGGCAACTGCTCCAGACGATCCACATAAGGCGACAGCAATCCTACGATCTGTCCCAGCCAGGTTCGCAAATCATTACTTAACTGGACGATAGGAAGCCGGTGGGAGCAGAGCCACGCTGCGTCGCTCGATTCGACCAGTCCCGCCTTAACGAAAAACCAAACGCCAACCGCGATAAGCTCGTCGGTCGGCCACGTCTTGATGTATTGCCGATTCAGCCAGTACAGCTTCTCCATATCGAAGACAGCTGCAGAGGGCGTGATTCGCTCCAGGGAAAATTCTTTTGCTAGTTCCTGAAGGCTGAAGATTTCTCGGGTGCCTCCACTCGGAGCCCAGCCCAGTAGGGCCAGATAGTTTACCAGAGCCTCAGGCAGCACGCCCATGTCGCGGAAGTTGGCGATCGAAGTTGCTCCGTGGCGTTTCGAGAGCCGTTCGCGGTCGGCGCCGAGGATGGTGGAAAGATGCGCAAACTCGGGCACCGGCCAACCCAGCGCCTCGTAGAGCGCCACCTGCTTCGGCGTATTGGAAAGATGGTCGTCGCCTCGAATCACGTGGGTGATCTTCATGAGAGCGTCGTCGATCACCACCACGTAGTTGTAAACCGGCATGCCGTTGGAACGCAGAATGATGGGATCGCTCACCACTTCGTTCGAGAACTCGACGTCTCCGTGAACAATGTCGTGAAAGCGGATGGGGTGCTCGGGGATTTGCAACCTGACGGCGCAGGCTTCACCGGCCGAGCGGCGCCGCTTGGCTTCGTCGGGATCAATCGCGCGGCACTTGCCCGAATAAATTGGCTGGCCACCTTCGGCCAGGGCCTTGTCGCGTTCCTTCTGCAGATCATCCTCGCTGCAGAAGCACAAATATGCTTTGCGTTCGTTGAGCAGGCGCTCCGCCTGTTCGCGATAGAGTTCCAGCCGGTCAGATTGTCGATAAGGAACGTAGGGACCTCCGACGTCTGGGCCCTCGTCCCAATCGAGGCCCAGCCACTTGAGATCCGCGATGAGTTGGTCTTCGAAGCGCGCTTCACTGCGCTCGACATCGGTATCTTCGACGCGGAGAATCATTGTGCCGCGCTTTTGTCTGGCGAAAAGCCAGTTGAACAGGGCGGTGCGTGCATTTCCCACATGCAGATGCCCGGTAGGGGAAGGCGCAAAGCGCACGCGGACGGGAGAATTGGGATTCACAAAATGATGTTAACAGGAGAGCTGGAAACGCATCACATGCGATCACAACCCGGACGTGGCATTCCGAGCAGCCATCCGAGGAGAAAACTAGGACGGCAATAAGTGGGAACAACTAAATATGCGTTCGGTCAGCAATCAGGCTTGTTCTCGCCCTTCAGCGCGTCATCTCGGTGCATTTCGTCCAACAACTTCGCCAGGACCTCTGCGCGCTGGTCACTATTCAATTCGCGTCGTAGTTCTTCCAGTGCGACGGCCACGACGTGATAGTGGTGGGCGCCGCAGTATTTGGGGTCGGAGGTGACGTCGAGCCAAACCTTGTGCATAAGCTCGAGATCCTGGGGACGCATGCGCGGGGCGTGGGGCCCGAGAGGGTATTCGCGAAGTTTTCCGTTGGCCTCGTGCACCTCCAAGGTCAATCGCGGTCTGGGTTCGGGCAAGCGCTCCCAAGCATCGCCGGTCAGTTTGGCTTGCTCGTCGCTGGTGAGCTTGTTGGAGAGGCCGCAGACGATGCGGCTCGAGTCCAGCCTTTGAGCGGTTGCAATAATCGCCTCAAAGACGTCGCTGGCTGGGACCACGAGCAGCGAAACCGGTTTGCCTTCCTTCTCCGCTGCAGCCACGGCGGCGGTGAACAACTCCTGCTCATAGTGATCGAAAACCTGCGAGGCCTCGACCACCGCGCTGCCGCTGAAGGAATGCTCGCGATGGTAAAGCCGCGCCGTCATGACCACTACGTCCTGCCGGGTAGTGTCGGTAGTCCTGAGAATGTCGCGCAGATAGTAGAGATTTCTCGGATCGCGGACGGCAACTAGAATGTTTCCCGGGCGCACGCCAAGGGCTCCGGATCCCAGTTCCTGGTTTCCGTAGACGCGGAATTGATCCAGATTCTCCGGCTTGCCGTGCCGCTCTTTCGTGACTCGATGCTCGGAGTAGGAAAAAATGGCAAAGAAAACAGCGCTGAACGTGACTCCGGCGACCGTCGCTTCGGACTTGGTAAACAGGTTCACCAACGCGGTAATCAGCAGCACCGCCGAGATCACGATCAGGCCGAGCGGTACTTCCTTGCCTCCAATGTGAAGATTGCCGGGGACCTTCCATTGTCGATTCTCCGGCTCGGTGTAGCGCAATACCAGAACTGCCAGCGACTTCAGGGCAAAGCTCCAAATCACGCCGAAGGCATACAGGCCGGCCAGCACATAGACGTTACCTCGGCTGAGAATAATAGTCAGTAGCTGCAGTCCGACAATCAAATTGATGATGCGATAGCTGGTGCCGAATCTTCTTTGCGGCTTCTGGAACCAGTCGGTGAGCACACCATCTTCGGCAACCCGGTTCAAGACCCCATTCGCGCCCACGATTGAAGTGTTTTGCGCCCCGGCCAGAATCAGCACGCCGACCAGCACTACAAACGCATGGAAGATCAGCTTCAGCACCGTCGGACCGACCAGGTACATCGCGATGCCGCCGATGAGATTGGCGAAGTAGTCGTGGCGCACGCCATCCGGAATAATCATTACGGCATAGAACGAGACTAGCGAGGTAAACAGCAGGCTGTAGATGAAGATGACCAGGCCAGTCTTTTCCAGGTTCTTCAGCTTGGGATGCTCAATCTCACGGTTCACCTGAGCTAACGTTTCTTCGCCGCTCATGGCCAGCACTGAGTGCCCGAATCCAACGAACATGATGATCCAGGTGAAATGACTGATCCAGCTCCCGTAAAGCCAACCCATCGATTCTTTGTTGATCTTCACCACTCCAGAATTCAGTGGGTTCGGGGGTAAGTGAATGGGTGCGCTGAAGACGGTGATGGTGCACCAGATAATCAGAATCACGACCATGACAGTCGTGACGATCATGATTTGCAGGGCCTTCTCGCTGGATTCATGCATGCCCTGGATGTTCTTCCACCAGAAATACAGCACGATCAGAATGGCGAAGCCCGCGGAAAAGTGGTCTTCGGAAAATACCAGCGGGTGGTGAACGTACTTGCCGATATCTTCAATGAAGCCTGCCAGATACTGGCCGGCGGAGACGGCGCTGATGGGCCCGGTGAGAACATAGTCAAATAGCAATGCCGACACCGAGAACTTCGCCAGCGTCCCGCCCATGGCTTCTTTAACCACGCGGTACACGCCGCCCCGGACAAACATGCTGCTGGACTCGATGTAGAGAGCGCGCACGCAGTAGCTGAACAGCATCACCGCGAGAATGAACCAGGGAGCGCTCTTGCCGATGACTTTCTCGGCGTCGCCGCCCGCGTAATAAGCCGAAGAAGCAAGGTCGGCGAGAACAATAGCCGCCGCCCGCCAGAACGAGATAAAAGTCAGCATCACCGTGGTGGCGACGAATACCTTGACGGCGGGACGCCGGATGCTTGGGATGGATGAGGACATTTAAAGAAAGTCGGGAAACGTAAGTCTACGAATTTAGCACAGTGGGGGAGCGGAGTCTGTGAGTAGATGCGGTGGACGTGGTCACTTGGACTGACAAGGCAAAGGCCGCGATCAGCCAGCGCTCTTAGGTTCCGACCTTGGAGGACGTGGGGCCATATAAGTTCTCGTGATGCGATCATGCCAGGAAAGCCGATCCTCATCGAGAAAACACCACGCGTAGCCGAGCCCCAACGACAACCCGGACAGGATGGAGGCCAACACACGCCAACGCCGGGTTTTCATGGGAACCGCCGTGCCATCGAACCGGCTGAGCCGCAGGTGCGCCAGCTTCAGACCTGGAGTCGATCCGGTGTACACCAGCAGGAGATATTGATAGGCTGCCCAGAAGAGAACTACCAGACAAGCGGACACGCCAGCCGCCTGTTGCAGCGCTGGCACCATCGACGTAACCCTGAGAAAAATGTAAGCAAAAACCGCGAACGCCGAAATTACGAGCAGGCTATCGATCGCGGCAGCCAAGAAGCGCCTTGACATCGGCGCGGCGTGTAGTGGCAGCTCGAATCCAGGACGCCGTTCCTGTGCCGGCTCTTCCACAGGATCCATCAGGATGCCCCCGAGCGCCGGTGGAGGAAGCTCAACCTCGGCCACTTCGAGAATGCGCGGTCGGTCCATGACCGTCTCGGCGAGTTCATCGAAAACCGGCGCGGGCACCGCCATTGAGCGAGGAAACTCAAGAATTCTTGCGCCGGGTTCCGACAAGATCAACCGCCGTGCTTCTTCGCTCTCCGGCCGGGCAGATTGCTCTTCCTGAGGAACAACCAAAACATCCTGCATCGCAACTGCGAGGCGGCTGGAGGCTGGAGGCGTCGTGGGCGAGGTCGTGGCAGCATGAGCTGCCGACGATGGCATGGGAGGGTCGAACTTGAGCTGCAGGGACGGATAACGCGGCGCGCGGGGACGCCGACGTGCCCGGTAATCGTTCACTCGATCCGCCACCTCGGCGCGCCACGAATCGGACCTTTGCAGTTCGATCAGTTCGGTTTGAAGCGAACCCGCCCGTGTGACCGCTCCGAGTTCTCCTTCCAAGGCCACGGTTCCTTCGACAGGTGTAGGAGCGGCCGATAGCTCGTCGGGGCCTTGGCCAAGCTCATCCGAGCTACCCTCAACCCGGGACGAGTTGTCTCCAGCCATCGAGATACTCGTTGGCTTGGACACAACGTCAGCCACAAACCGCGGAGACGCAGGCTTTTCTTCGACGCTGGCGGCAAAGCGCTGTTCGCTTGCATCGTAAGCTTCAGGGTCGATCAACCGAGCGGCGAGAGGTAACCGCGTAGCGGGATCACAATCGGGTTCAAATCTGGATTTCATGTATGAAGGCGCGAGCGGACTTCCGGGCATAGCGGCGAACCGCACCGACCCAAGAACAGCAGATCGACCGGTAATCCAATGCTAACCAGCAAGGTCAACAAGGCAAAACAAGCCAGAGCTCTTGGCAAAAGTCAGGCAAGGTCGTTGGAATGCCAACCACTTTGCCTCTCGGGCCAGCGCCGTGCTAACTTCACGATACCCCAGCGTGGACTTCGCACCCTGGGGAGTTCGTGCGCGTTCCGATGACTTCCCGCACTCGATTCCTTATCACGGCGGCGTTGGTTTGTCATCTGCTACTCGCGCCTTCCTTAGTAACCAGCCAGTTGCGTTCTCCCGCGGCCGCGTTCAGGCAGGCCCAAGGCCTGCCCAATACGCCCTCTGCGCCTAAAGAGGAAGACGTGACGATCAGCGCCATTACCCAGGAGAAGATCGGTCCCATTTACAAGCTGCATGGCAAAGCCGAGATTCATTACGGGGTCTACATCCTCCACGGCGACGAGGTTACTTACGACGCCGACACTGGCCAATCCACAGCCGATGGCCATGTTGTGCTGGAGGGCGGACCCAATGACGAGCATATCCAGGCCAGCCATGGAACCTACAATGTGCGAGCGGAAAGCGGGCGTTTCGAGAATGTGACCGGTACGATTGGCGTGCGCATGCGCGGAACCCGGCTCATGCTTACGTCCTCAAGCCCATTTTTTTTCACCGGTAAGGTAGTGGAAAAAACTGCTCCCGATCACTACATGGTCTATGACGGCACGGTGACGACCTGCGAGTTGCCCCACCCTAAATGGCAATTCAATGCCAGCAAGGTTGTGGTCAACGTCGGCGGCACGGCCAAAATCTACTACAGCACGTTCGGCATTAGGGGTATCCCGATTCTTTATTTTCCGTTCGCTACACTGCCCGCCGAGCGCATCCCGCGACAGTCTGGATTTCTCATCCCCAATTTCGGGACATCCTCGGTAAAGGGGACCATCCTGGGTGAATCGCTGTTCTGGGCTATCAATCGGAGCATGGATGCTCACATCGGGGCAGAATACTTCTCCGCGCGCGGATGGGCGCCGCAGGGAGAATTCCGAGCTCAGCCCGGTGAAACTTCTTTTGTTGACGTCAATTATTTCGGCGTGCTCGACCGAGGCACCGGCAATCCGCCGGTGAATCAGGGTGGGGAAGAAGTGCGCCTCAATGGTGAAGGCGCGCTTGGTCACGCCGTCCGCGGAGTTGCCAACATCGATTACCTCAGTTCGTACGTTTTTCGGTTGGCTTTTAACGACGTGTTCACCCAGGCGGTGAACTCAGAAGTAAAGTCCACTGCGTTTCTCTCGAACATAACTGACGGCTTCTTCTACAACGCCTCAATGCAGCGCTATCAGGATTTCGAAAGTACGACTGCCGGTGATGTGGTCACCATTCTTCACGCCCCGAGCTTCGAAGTGTCCAGCGTCGATCGTCAACTCGACCACTCGCCTTTCTATTGGTCGTATGAGGCTGCGACTGAAGGGCTCTCCCGCAGTGAGCCCGGTTTTAGTACCGCGGCTCTGCTTGGGCGTTTTGACCTGGAGCCAACCGTGTCTTTGCCGTTAAAGCTCGGGGGATGGTCGTTTCGTCCGGAATTTTCGCTGCGCGATACCGCCTACACCGAACAACTCGCAGGTGGCAGCGGGACCAAAACCGCGGAGCCTGATGCCGTCAATCGGCGGGCTCTCGAAGGATCGGTTGAAGTGCGCGCTCCTGCTCTCAGTCGCATTTTTGACGGCGAGTTCATGAGACGCAAATGGAAACACGTTATTGAACCCCGTGTGGTTTACCGCTACGTGACAGGAGTCGACAATTTCGCCAATATTCTGCGCTTTGATGAACGCGACATTCTCACCAATACAAATGAAGTCGAATATAGCCTGGTGAATCGCCTGTACGCCAAGCGCATTTCCGGCGAGTCGGAAGATTGCGGGAAACCCGGCATGCCTTCACTCTTCATCGGCGGAGCTCCCCCGCCCAGCCACATTCCGTGGGCGCGGCAGGGCGAGGTGACCGAGGCGCCCTGCAACGCGGGGCCTGAGGTGCGCGAGATCGTGACCTGGGAGCTGGCGCAGAAATACTTTATCGATCCGACTTTCGGAGGCGCGGTTGTGCCCGGGCGCAGTAATGTTTTTACCAGCACGGTGGATTTGACCGGCACTTCGTTCTTGACCTCGCCGCGCCATCTTTCTCCGCTCATCTCCCGCCTGCGCGTCCAGGCCAGCGCGCGAACCGATATCGAGTGGGACGTCGACTACGATTTCGTGCAGGGCGGCCTTACCGCGAGTACGCTTTTCGCAAACTACCGCGTTGGCCCGTTCACCGTCGGCGGCGGAGATGCCTATCTGCAAGTTCCGGGGGAATGCGCGAAGAGCGCCTGCATGTTCAACACAACTACGGATCCGAATATCATTTTCTGGCCACAGCTTTTCAATCAGTTCCGGCTTTTGCTGGGCTATGGTCACGCCGGCAAAGATGGCTTCAGTGCAGCAGCCAATGTCGGCTACGACGCAAGATTAGGATTCCTGCAGTACGCCGCCGCGCAAACCACCTATAACTGGGATTGCTGCGGATTAAGCCTGGAATTCCGTCGCTTCAACCTGGGTTCGGTACGGAATGAGAACCAGTATCGTTTCACATTCGCGCTGGCCAATCTCGGTGCCCTGGGGAATTTGAGGCGGACGGAAAGGTTGTTCTAAGCCGGCGACGATCTGAGCTAACCCCTTTCGCGGTACCATGGACATCCATCGTGGAGATTGTGGACGCTACCGCTGGAGACGCTGGTAACCGAGAAAACACGGAATCCTCCATCCAGTTACGGCAACGAGCCTCATCGCGATTGGATCTCGCCTGGCTCGCAGTTATCGCCGGCATCGCCGCCGTCCTTCGCTTCCATTTGTTGGACGCAAAATCCTTCTGGTTCGACGAGGGAGTGAGTGTCGCCATCGCGCGGCTTGACTGGTATAACTTTGCCCGCATTCTGTGGCGACGCGAAGCCAACATGTCGTTGTACTATCTTTTTCTTCATTTTTGGCTGCACTTCGGAGGCAGCGAGTTTTTCGTCCGATCACTTTCAGTTCTTTTCGCGATTGCTTCCGTCCCGGCCATTTATCTACTGGGGCAGCGTCTGTTTGACTCGCGAGTTGGCCTGATCGCGGCTGCACTGCTGGCGGTCAACGCGTATCACATCCAATACTCGCAAGACGCACGCAGCTATTCGCTGATGGTGCTTTTCTGCCTGCTTTCGAGCTTGTATCTTCTTAAGAGCCTGGATAACCCCTCGCGCCGCAACCGCGCAGTTTATATCGTCAGCAGCGCGCTGGCGATTTATGCCCAATTCTTTGCAGGACTGCTCGTGATCGCGCAGTGGCTTTCCTTGAAGACGATCGAGCGAGCACAAATTCCAAGCCAGACCAGAAGTGACTGGCGCTGGATCGCGCTGCTGGCGTCGCCAGCCATTGCTTTCGTCGCCACTACAGGGACAGGTCCACTGCGTTGGGTACAACGGCCCAGCCTGAAGGATCTTTGGATATTTGCGCTGCATCTCACCGGCAACGGTGGCCTATGGTTACTGCTTGCGTGCGCGGTGGCTTGCCTGGCAGCGCTGCTTCCTCTTTGGCACACGGTTGGAACACGCTGGCCTTGGGAAACTTGGCGTTATCGCTTTGTCGTGGGTTGGCTGCTTTCTCCACTTCTGTTTATCCTGGGGCTGTCGCTCATCAAGCCGCTATTTGTTCCGCGGTATTTCGTTTTCTGTCTGCCAGCTCTCTTGCTGCTCGTGGCTTGTGGGATTGCCCGAATTCGTTCTACGGCATTGATGGTGCCTGCTCTCTTGCTTATTCTGATTCTTTCTCTGCGGGGAACAGCTGCCTATTACAAGCAGGATCTGGATATTCAACGCGACGACTGGCGAGCCGCATCGCAATACTTGCTGACTCAGGCGCAGCCCAGCGACGCCTTGCTATTTCATGTCCCCATGGGCCGCACGCCCTACGAGTTTTATCATTCTCTATCGACGCCAGTGTTAGCCGCTCCGGCCGTGCTTTATCCGCGGCACGGCGACCGCCTTACATTTCTTGATTTCGTTGAGAAGCCCGACGACGCCGAGCTTGAGCGCCTGCTTCCTCAACATCCCCGCGCCTGGCTCGTCCTCACTTACGCGGAAACACAGTCGGGATTACCTGATTCGAGATCGGTTGAACTCTCTAAGCTGCTGGGAAATGTCTACCCTACGGTGGAGCAACGCGATTTTCCAGGGATAGAAATTCTGCTTTATACTCGAGGAGGTACGGGAACTATATCGCCACCGCGCTCGCCGTATTAGGATGTCCACATGCCAGTTACGACCACAGCCAAGCGCGCTGCGCTCGACCTTCGGATTCGCACTTTGGGTCGAACTCTCGTAGCCTATTCCGGGGGCGTCGACTCGGCTTTTCTGGCGTGGGCCACTCATCAGGCGCTGGGCGACGACATGCTGGCGGTCATCGCCGATTCGCCTAGCCTGGCTCGTACTCATCTCGCCGAGGCAGCGGCCTTCGCTCGCGAGCAAAGTATTCCGCTGGAAGTTATCGCGACCGGGGAACTCGACCGGGCCGAATACGTGCGCAACGATGCCTCCCGCTGTTTTCATTGCAAGGATGAGCTATTTACGGTGATGGAAGCCTTTCGCGCTGCACACGGCTTCGACTCCATTGCGTACGGGGTCAACGTGGATGACCAAGGCGACTTTCGTCCGGGCCAAATTGCCGCTCGCCAGCATCATATTGCCGCTCCGCTTCTCGAAGCCGGATTGAGCAAGCAGGAGATTCGGGAACTGGCTCACAGCGCCAACCTGCGCGTCTGGGATAAACCGGCTTCGGCTTGCCTGTCCTCGCGTATCGAGTACGGACGCCCGGTCACCCGCGAGTCCCTGAGTACGGTCGAGCAAGGCGAAGACGCGCTTCGCGCGCTCGGCTTCCGGCAATTCCGCGTGCGTCACCACGGCGAGATTGTCCGCATCGAAATTTCACTCAACGAACTTCCGCGTGCGCTCAGTTTCGAGATGGCGGAAAAGTTCACAAGCATTTTCAAAGCTCTCGGTTTCAGGTTTGTGACCTTGGACCTCGAGGGCTTCCGGTCGGGTTCGATGAACTCCTTGTTGCCGGCCGAACAACTCTCCCGCAGGGCTTGATCGGCAGGCTTTCGGTTGCAGATAGAATGCATGCAAAACCCGCATGACTAGCCCCTCCGGTGTACTGCATGTGAGATAATCCTAATTTATTCCCAATGTACAGGCGGTTCCTAGTGACGCTATTACGACGTTCGATTCTTGTTCTCATGCTCGTTTGCTTGGGCTGTTCTGCTCAGTTGGCACCGGTGCCTTCCGATGTCATCCAGAAGATCGAGCGCCAGGTGCGCGCTACTTACAGCATTCCCGCGAGTGTGAAGATTACCGTTGGTCCGCTTCGCCCCAGTGACTTTCCAAACTACGACGCCTTAACCATCAAAATGGAGGGTGAGGAAAAGAAACAATCTTACGACTTCCTCCTTGCGAAAGACGGCAAGACTCTGCTTCGGATCACCACGTTGGACCTGACCAAAGACCCCTACCTCGAAACCATGAAGAAGATCGACCTCAGCGGACGCCCCTCGCGCGGCAGCAAAGACGCCAAGGTCGTCGTGGTCAACTTCGATGACTTTCAGTGTCCATTTTGCTCCCGCATGCACCAGACCTTGTTCCCCGAACTGCTGAAAGAGTATGGGGACCGCGTGCAATTCGTGTACAAGGATTATCCCTTATCGGAGATTCATCCCTGGGCCACGCACGCCGCGGTGGACGCCAATTGCCTGGCATCGCAAAACAATGACGCATACTGGGATTTCGCCGACCACATTCATGCCAACCAACGGGAAGTCAGCTCAGAAAAAAACCGCGATGCTCAATTTGCCGCGCTGGACCGCTTGACCCTCGAACAGGGACAGAAACATAACCTTGATCAGACCAAGCTCCAGGCCTGCGTCAAGGCGCAAAATGAAGACGAGATTAAGGCATCGATGAAAGAAGCCGAGGGTGTGGGTGTGAGCGCCACCCCGACGCTGTTCGTCAACGGGCAGGAAATGGATGGAGCGCTTCCAATCAGTGAAATGCGGGCGGCTCTCGACCGGGCGTTGCAGCAAGCTGGAGTGCCAGTGCCGTCGCACTCCTCGTCCGCCGCTCCCACCGAGTCACAACCGTCCAGCAATTAGTGCCGAGAGGATCAATTGAAGACCAATTCGCTATTACGCTTCGTCGCGACAACGCTGTTTGCATTTTCCCTTCTGTCGGTTTTTGTGGGCTGTGGAGCCAAGCTGGCCGGTGACGATGTTGCCGCCACGGTCGACGGCCGCAAGATCTACCGCGCTGACGTCGAGAAGTACTATGGAAATCAGACAGCGGGCTCCCAGCAGCAACCCGCCGGGGAACAGGCCACCAGCCTGCGTCTCAGCATCCTGCGGGAGTTGATTGAGAATGAAATCCTGATGCGTCGGGCTGAAAAGCTCGGCCTCCTGGCCACTGACGACGAAGTCGAACGCAAGCTGAACGAGATCAAGTCGCCTTATACCAAAGAGGAATTCGACGCGCGAATGAAGGAAAAGAAACTCACGCTCGATGACTTCAAGCGTGATCTGCGGCGATCACTCACCGTAGACAAGGTGCTGAACAAAGAGGTGACGTCGAAGATCAACGTTTCCGACCAGGACATTTCAAATTACTACAACGCGCATAAGGCGGAATTCAATTTGGTCGAGCCACAGTATCATTTGGCCCAGATCTTCGTAACTACGGCGCCCAATCCCCAGGTTCACAATCTGAAGAACGACAAGGCGCAAACTGAGGCGGACGCGCGTAAGAAAATCCAGATGCTGGTCAATCGCCTGGACAGTGGCGACGATTTCGGCACGCTGGCCATGAACTATTCCGAGGACACGGAGACTTCAGGAAACGGTGGCGACCTGGGCTTCACTCCGGAATCGTCGCTCAAAAATACGGACCCCGTTACTCGCGATGCCGTCACTAAGTTAAAGCCAGGCCAATACAGCGCGGTCATCACCGTCATCAACCCGATGACCAAACAGTTGGTGGGCTTCCGCATCGTGAAACTGATCGCCAAAGAAACCGCGGGACAACGCGAATTGTCAGACCCGCGAGTCCAAGAAGCGATTCGCTCGCAACTCCGGGACCGGCGCGAGCAACTTCTGAAAGCGGCCTACTATGAAGTGCTGCGCGATCAGGCCAAAGTGGAAAATTATTACGCGGACAGAGTGCTCGAGGGCAACGGCACTGCGAAATAAGGAGCTAAGAGCCAACAGCTTCCCTACTCCACGATCGCCAGCACATCGCCGGCATTCACGTTCGAGCCTTCGGCGGCCACAATTTTTTGGACGGTCCCTTTCTTCGGCGATTTGATCTCATTCTGCATCTTCATCGCTTCTACGACCAGAATGCTCTCTCCCGCATCAACCGGGTGCCGCTCGCCAATGAGAACGCGCACAACTTTACCGGGCATCGGTGCGAGTAATTTCTTCGGACCTTTGTCATCGGCGGCCGCACGTTTGCGGCTGCCCAATGACCTAGGATCGCGTAGCTCCGCGACGTAGCGGACTCTACCGACCCACAGATGCATGTCGGTCGGCGTGCACTCCCGCTTGATCTCGTAAGCCGTCCCACCGATCAAAATAGACAGAACATCGCGCCGGGCAAGCACCGCGTCCAGCTGGACTTCGCGACCATCCAGGCGGCATCGCCAGCTTGCGTCTGCCCGTTCCAGTTCGAGCCGGTAGTCTTTTCCGTCGATGGTAACGTCGTAGACCATAACAAACTTTTTCTCGCGACCAGATCTCTGTCGCTAACGCGCGAGCTTAGGAATCAGCGACGACAGTCGTAGAAGAAAGCACCTCGCTTCAACCCAGCCCTTCGACCCTTGCTGTCCTTTTCCAACCCGATACCGTGGTTCTGCCGTTCATTTCGTTCGCAGGATTCGGAGATGAGTTTCCATTGCCGGCAATAGCCGATGCCGTATCCAGAATCGCAAATATCCCAGCCGCGATGGCCGCGGCAGCTGCGTCTTCCCCCTTCTCTTCGGGCGGCTTCGACTTCAGCAATCGATCCAGGTAGCCGGTGCCTAGTCTTCCAGCCTGAAAATCAGCATCGGTCAGAATGCGGCGAAACAGCGAAATGTTCGTCTTGATCCCGCCTACAAAATATTCGTGCAGAGCGCGAATTAAGCGGGAGATTGCCTGCGGCCGGTCCGTACCGTAACCGATCAGTTTGGCCAGCAGCGGATCATAATCGATGGGCACCGTCCAGCCTTCATACATGCCGCTATCCCGCCGAATTCCCGGTCCCGAGGGTGAGAGCAATAACGTAATCTTCCCCGGGCTCGGAAAATAGTTGTTGTCGGGATCTTCCGCGTAAATGCGGCACTCAATGGCGTGCCCGCGAATCTGAATGTCGTCTTGCGCAAAGGGCAGCTTCTCGCCGGCGGCGATCCGGATCTGGAGATGCACCAGGTCCAATCCGACGACCAATTCAGTTACGGGATGTTCCACCTGCAGCCGCGTGTTCATCTCGAGAAAATAAAAATTCCTATCCTGGTCGACCAGAAATTCTACTGTCCCGGCGTTGGTGTAACCCGCGGTTTTCGCCACACGGACCGCGACCTCGCCCATGCGCTGCCGCATCTCCGCGTCAACGATCGGAGATGGCGACTCCTCCAGCACTTTTTGATGCCGCCGCTGGATGGAACATTCGCGCTCGCCCAGATAGACCGTGTTGCCATGCTCGTCCGCCAGCACCTGCATCTCGATGTGACGCGGATCGACAATCGCTTTTTCGACGTAAACTTCGCGGTCGCCAAATGCCCGCTCAGCTTCGCTCTGTGCCGCTTCCAGAGCGGGTTTCAGTTCTTCAGGCGTGTGCACCAGCCGCATGCCCTTTCCGCCGCCGCCGGCTGCCGCCTTCAGCATGACGGGATAGCCAATCTTCGCAGCCACCTGTAGCCCCTGCGCCGCAGACTCAAGCCCTCTCGAAGTCCCCGGCACGAACGGCACGCCGGCTTTCTCCATTTCCTGCCGCGCCCGCGTTTTCGACCCCATCATTTCCATCGAGGCCGGGCTGGGCCCAATAAACTTCACGCCGGCATCGGCACAAGCCTGGGCAAACTTCGCATTCTCGGAAAGAAACCCGTATCCGGGATGGATTGCATCCGCGCCACTTCGTTTCGCAACGTCTAATATCTTGGCCATATTTAAGTAGGACTCCGTCGCCGCGGGAGGTCCGATGTGGTAAGCCTCGTCGGCCTTGCGAACATGCAGCGAGGCGCGATCAACGTCTGAATAAACCGCAATCGAAGTGATCCCAAGCTCACGGCAGGCGCGGATCACGCGGACTGCAATCTCCCCCCGGTTCGCGATTAGGATCTTCTTGAACATAACTGTCAGTTGCGAGAAGGACTCGTGGTTGCGACCGGCGTCCCTCAACCCGTCTCGCTCTCGGGTCTAAACTATCAATTTTACTGGACATTCAGGGAATCGGACGGCGGCAGGTTAATTTTCGACGATGGCGAAATACAGACTTCACATTTACAATGCCCGTTCCGATCTCTTTAAGGGAAAAAACACATGCGCCAGATGTGGATCAGTGCCCTCGTTCTAGTTTTCCTTTCGTGTCTTGCCGCCGCCCAAGATCAGGATTTCAGCAAAGTGCAAATGAAGGTCACGAAAGTTTCCGGCAGCGTTTACATGCTTGAAGGTGCAGGAGGAAACATTGGCGCTTCGGTCGGCGAAGATGGCATCGTCATCGTCGACGATCAATATGCGCCTCTGGCGGACAAGATTAAAGCTGCCCTGAAAGGCATCACCGACGAGCCAGTGCGCTTCGTTATCAACACTCACTACCACGGAGATCACACCGGCGGAAACGCGATCTTCCAGCAAACAGCGCCAATCATTGCGCAGGACAACGTGCGCAAACGCTTGCAGGACGGCGGTCCAGCAGGCAATCTTGGCGGTGTGACATTCGACACCAACCCTCAGCCCAAGGCAGCGCTGCCCATCATCACGTTTGATCACGACGTCACCGTACACCTCAATGGCGAAGACATCCGCGCGCTTCACTTTCCGAGCGGACACACCGACGGCGATAGCGTCATCTTCTTTCCGAAATCGAACGTAGTGCACATGGGCGACGACTTCGTAACCTACGGCTTTCCGTTTGTTGACCTCGCCGCAGGAGGAAGCGTGGAAGGAATGATTGCGGCAACGGAACAGATCGTTTCCGAGTTGCCGGCGGATGTGAAGGTCATCCCGGGACACGGACCGGTCTCGAACCTTGACGATGTGCGGCGGTTTACGACCATGCTGACAGAAACCAGGGCGGTCGTCGAAAAAGGCATCCAGCAGGGCAAGTCCATCGAGCAGTTGAAGCAGGAGAACGTGCTGGCGCCATGGCAAAAGTGGTCAGGAGACTTCATCACCAGCGAGCAGTGGCTGGTGACTCTCTACAACGATTTGACCGGAAAGAAGACAGGCGATTTCATAAAACATAACTGAGGGTCGCGGCGGTCAACCCTCCAGCTTTCGTGCTAGCAAGTCATTCACCATCTGCGGATTGGCCTGTCCCTTTGAGGCTTTCATCACCTGCCCGACGAAAAAGCCAACCAC
>DATNHO010000010.1:0-72855 GCA_035604895.1 Terriglobales bacterium
GTCCCCGAGCATCTGGGGCACACCGCCGTTCTGGATCGGCAGCAGGGTGCCACCTGGTTCGAGCAGCCCAGACAACTTTGACGCCACCTCGATGGCGTCGTGAGCCTTGGTAGCCAGAACGATCAGATCAAACCTGCTGCCAGTAAGATACTCGTCTAAGGGGGCAACCTCCACGGTCTCGACCGACACTGCGCCTCCCACACCAGTCACACGTAGCCCGGATGCCTTCAGCCTCGCTGCCGATTCGGCGTTCCGTGTCGCCAGCCAAACGGGCGATCCGGCCGCCCGCAGTCGGGCAGCAATCAGTCCGCCCAGTGCTCCAATACCCACGATTAGGGTTCTCATACGCCCTCCTGCAACCTTGCTCTCATTCGCGAGGTACGATCCCGGACTACACCTCCACGACTTCACACTCTGTCGCGCTTGATTACGTCGCGCAGATAAAGCAGCCCCAAGAAATCACGGTCCGATAGCAGAACCTCGCGGACAATCGGCACGAAGTGCGTGCGGCGACGACCGTGATCTCCCCGAAATCCTGCAGCATGAAATCGGCCAGCTCGATGCCATCCTCGCCATTGACTGAATCACCGACATCAGGACACTCCGCAGGCTCGAAGAATTCGAAAAGATGAGTGTGCTGATTCGCGTCGTTGGTCTCGACCGAGTGTGTTGACGAGCACCACGCGGTCAAACGCGAGCACTCCACCAGCAAGGCCGACGCCGAAGGGATTTCCTCAAGCCATGCCACGCAATCACAAAGGCGATCACCGGTACGGCATAAAGCAAGCAGCCGGCTATGCGCGGATCGTTCCCCCACCGACGACCACCGCCTCGCCGCCGACCTGAACCTCTTCGAGAACTCCAGCACGGCTAGAGAGCGCAATGTGAATACGACTTGGGCGGCCCATCCGGACGCCTTGGAGGCTCACGAGCCGCGAGGCCGTGTCAGATGACACGGCGTTATGCTGGAGCAGATATGCGCCCAGCGGTCCACTGGCGGCGCCAGTCGCGGGATCCTCCGGAATGCCGAAGCCGGGCGCGAACATTCGACTGTACACCGTGGCATCATCATTGGCCGGCTGGGGCGAGAATACGAAAACAGGGTGCTCTTCGAGGTTCACCGCGCGGAGTAATGCGCACAGCTTCGCACGATCAAGGGATGCCGCATCGACCGCCGCGCGCGACTTTAGCGGAATGTACACAAACGGGACGCCAGAAGAAGCGATCTCTACCGGCAAATCCCCCCCGGCAAGGTCGCTTGGTTGAACGCCAATTGCGGCGGCAGCCGCGACGGTGTCGGCGATGACAGGCCCCAAGGTGGAAAGCGGTTGCGTCATCCAGGTAAAGCGCAGCGCGCCCGGACCCCACTCGAGCCCCACAATCGTTGGTCCGATACCCAGGCCAAGCACTGTCTTATCGGCGCCTGCACGCAGCAGTCCCTCTCCGGCGAGCGCGAAGGTCGTTCCGACTGTCGGAGACCCAGCCATGGGCAGCTCCAGGGATGGCGTGAAAATGCGGACGCGCACTTCGGTCCCGGCAGCCTCGGGAGGCAATACGAACGTGGTCTCGGGCAAAGCCAATTCTTTCGCGATCTGCATCCGCTGTTCGTCAATTCCTGCGGCATCGAGGAACACGGCCAACTGGGTGCCCGTGAATGGCTGATCCGTAAAAACATCGAGATGGACGTACTGAAGAACAGGCATTGGCTCCCCACTCCTTAATGTTTGAACGAATTGAACCGCAATCTCGACTCCAACTTGGTTTGGGTGCGCAGTTAGCCGAGCAGTGCCACATAGGCCGGCACAACCAAGCTCTGACCTCCGTCCGCCCACTCTCGTCCCCGTCGTCAAGATCGCGGGTTCAGTGATACTCTTTGGCGGGTGGTCGGGTGCTATTTCCCTCCTAGTCTCTATTGAGCAGTATCCCAGCATTCGACACTATAGTGTTATGATTCTACTATAGAATCAGTTCTGTGAGGACAAGTTACGTGTCGGAGAAAAAGAAGACTCGCGGGATCTTGAGTTTGAGCGAGATTGGCCGCCGTGTGCGGGACGAACGAATTCGGCGAGGATTTTCACTGGAACAATTGAGTCAGCGATCACGGGTGAGCCGCAGCATGATTTCCGCCATCGAACGAGGAGCCAAGGCGCCCACTATCGTCGTCCTCCACCGCATCGCGACCGGTCTTGACACAAGCCTCTCCCGCCTTGTCGAAGAAGAGGCCAGCGCGCGAGTAATTGTTCTGCGCCACAGCCGGCAAAAGGTGGTGAGGGCAGCGGCAGGTTGGGAACGGCGAATCCTGTCCCCCGTCTTACCAGGAGTTGAATTCGAACTCATGCGCATCACGGTTGGCCCGCTGGTAAATGCCCCCATGTTCCTCCCTCACGCCCACGGCTCGCGCGAGTACGTAGCCGTGGAGAAAGGCACGCTGCTGTTCACGCTCGATGGCGAACCACATACTCTAAAGGCTGGTGACAGCATGTACTTTGATGGTGACTGCATGCACGGATTTCGAAACCCCAGTCGCGTTCCCTGCGTGTACTACCTGGCAATGGACGTCTCGGGTGACGCCGCCGGAACCAACCATCGTCCAGCTCCGCCAGAGGTTGAGTCCGCGAGTGAGATGCATCCGAGTAAGCGCGAAGTGGGTTCTGCGAGCACCAAAATGCCACGCCGTCGCCAAGTGCAGGAGGCGGTCCTGGATGAGTGAATCCCTGGCGGGAGGAAGCGACACAATCTCAACCTGGGTTCTAGCATCATGATCGTTGACTCAATAGTTCCAGCAACCATCCGCATTTCCTCTTCAAGCACACGACTATCCTAGCTCGCTCAGCCTTAGGGCCTCCGCGGCACAAGCCTTTTGCGACACTTGGCGGCGTCGCCTTCCATTTTTGTCGTTGTGTTCTATAATAGAAATATGACACTATAGTGTCAACTCAACGAAAGACGATTGAATAAAAGATGTCTAGAACAGGAGCCGGAGCGACACGAGCGTTTTGTGATCCAACCCAAAATCAAAATGTGAAAGGAAAATGTCAGATGAACAAAAAGAAAGTGTGCATAGTTTTCATTGCGCTCCTTACGTGGGCCTTGGCTGGTCAAGCATTGGCGCAGGGCCCCGAATTCAAATCCAATGCCGATGACCTCGCGAAAATTAGCAGTGTGGTGGAGGAGTTCCGTCAGGATCTTATTCACAAGGACGGGTATGCCATAACGAAGCTCCTGCTGAACCCCGATGTGCTCTTTCATCACATCAACAACCAGGAAGAGGTTGATGGCGCCCGCAAACAGAACGCTCAGTTCGATGGGGTTGGCCCGAGCCAGCTAGAGGGAGTTGTGAAATTACTCGCTACGTCGAAGGACAAGCTCGAAGAGAAATTTCGCAATATCGAGGTTCGCCAGGACGGTGATCTAGGGCTGGTGACATTTAATTACGATTGGGTCGTCAACGACAAGGTTCACCATTCAGGCGTCGAACACTGGCAGGTGTGCAAAATTGATGGGCAGTGGAAGATCTTGTCCGTTACCTGGACGATCTATAGTCACAGCTGACAGCCAACAGCGCTCCAGAGAACAAGGCGAGCTTATGCCTGGTGAGTGCGCCGGACCGCTGAAGAAGGAAAAGCGGATGGTGATTTCTGCGCTGTCCACCAGAGGGAAGGGGAATTGCGTAACTCTGATCTGTCGCCTTTTCCGACCAAATTCAGAGTTGGTTTTCGGCCCCTCCAGAAAGTTCAGCCAAAAAATTGACCGCATTGTTTTTGCATTGGATACTAAATTCTGAATCGTCACAAGGGAAGACACATGATTGACTTCGGTTTGGGAAAGTTGCGGCTCTGGAGCGCGGCGGCAGCCTGCGCAGGCCTATTCATGACGCAGGCTGCGGGAGCCCCAAGAACGGCATGAGCCTTTGGCGTTGATCCGTGTCGGGCATCTTCCCGGAGATCGGAAAATACAACTCTCCATCCTTGGTTAGAATGACGAGTGGCGAACCGTTTTTAGCGCACGCCCGCAAACACTTCATGCTCAAGTGAGTCGCGGTCGCTTCGAGATTCTGGATGGGACATGCAATGTCTCGAACCAGACCTTCAATCGTCACCTTGGATTCATGAGAGGGAGCGTCAGACTGAGCTTGCGGAGACGCAAGGCTCAGTACCGCGCAGCTCCAAACCAGCAAGCAAACGAACATAAATCGCTTCATTAGTCTCCTTTAGTGCACGTTTCCTGTGTGCTTCCCCAAGCGGACGACGCCTTATGCTCTCAATCCGGCGCTTACACAGTCTTGAACGAAAGTGATCCGTTCAACGTCCTGGAAGGCAGGGAACCTGGGGACCTTGAATTCCACAGGCAGGTCAGTTTGTCGTGAGCTTGAGACATTTCAAGGATTGCCAAGAGCAAGCAATATGCTTGACAGAAGCAAGCATATTGTTGATCATATTCACATGGCGCCCAGCCCGAAATCCACGCCTGGCCCCGAATCCAAAGGCCCAATACCCGCGATACGCCATTTCAACCGTTTCTACACCCGCCAAATTGGTATGCTGCAAAAAGGAGTTTATGAGTCCCAGTTCACGCTAACCGAAGTGCGTCTCCTCTACGAGTTGGCGTACCACCCTGGCACAACGGCTACAGAACTCTCCCGCGAACTCGGCATCGATGCCGGATACCTGAGCCGCATTCTTCTAAGCTTCAAGAAACATGGCTGGCTAAAACGCGAGCCCTCCTGGGCCGATCGTCGCCAAGCAGTTCTGTCGCTCACCCAGAAAGGTTCGGCCGCCCTCCGTCCCCTTGAAGAACGATCCAACCGTCAGGTGCAACAGATGCTTGCAAGGCTCTCTCCCGACGCGCAGGCTCAACTCCTCAAGGCCATGCTGTGCATCGAACGGATCCTAACCCCTGAGCATGGTCGCCGAGACTCATTTCTGCTCCGCTCGCACCAGCCCGGCGACCTAGGCTGGATTGTGTCTCGTCACGGAATTCTGTACTCGAATGAATGCAATTACGATGAGCGGTTCGAAGCGATGGTCGCGGGGATTGTTGCCGACTTCATTGAGCACTTTGATAGTAAACGGGATCATTGCTGGATCGCTGAGAAGGACGGAGAGCGCATCGGATCGGTAATCCTGACACATAAGTCCGCAAAGGTAGCCAAATTGCGCGTGTTGATTGTGGAACCATCTGCTCGCGGCCTGGGAATTGGCAAACGCCTCGTGCAGGAGTGTATTCGCTTCGCCCGACAGGCGCATTACAAGAAGGTTGAACTGTGGACACAACGCGAGCTGCAATCGGCGAGGAAGATTTACGAGCAGGAGGGTTTTCAACTAGTCAAGGAGGAGCGTCATCAGAACTGGGGGAGAGACGATCTCGTGGCGGAAACATGGGAACTGAATCTTTGACTGCAATGAGTCCCGAAGTTAAGCAGATGCCTCCTTTGAGAGGATTACTGCTGGAAGCAGGAGATATGGGTCCGAATATAGCAAAATCAGGGGCTGAATCTGGGGCTGGTAATGGGCAAGTTCATCAACCCGGCCACGAGCCAGCCAAGAGAGTATTGCTGCATCGAGTATTCTTTGGCACTCAGGGGTTGCGAGCAGGGTGGAGCGCTCTCGTGTTCCTCCTCATCTTTGTGGCTCTCGGGACTGGAGCTGGAAAGCTAACGCGCACCATTGTTCGCACGGATCGAGCGCAGCCCGTGGCTCACGGGCCTGCAATTCTGCGAGAGGCCCTTCAGCTTGCGGCGCTCTTCGGTGCCACCTTGATCATGGCGAAAACTGAGAAGCGCTCCGTGTTCAGCTACGGCTTTGTCGATCACAGCAGACTGATGCGGCTCGCGAGGGGCACCGTCGTAGGGTTCGTCGCTGTGTCCTCGCTGGTTGGATTGCTTTGGTTAAACCATCTGCTTGTTTTCGAAGGGCGTGTACTCGGGGGACGAATGCTGTGGGATTAGCCGCGCTTTGGGGCGTCATGTTCCTGATCGCGGCCTTCTTTTCACCAAATTAAGGGACGCGAGGGAGGAAGCAGATCTAATCGGACTGGTGCGAAATAAAATTCAGTGGAGGCATCGGGTATGACTGGTTCCAAGTCGCGCGTGCTACGCGGGTTGTTTGTTCGTGAACAGGGATTGCGGGCAGGCTGGAGCGTGCTGATATTCCTGGCGATCGTCGTGGTTTTGAGTGCGTTAGGCGGCACGCTGGTAGGGCACTTCTTCCCGGTTGAAGACATGCATGTGGTGTCGCCGGATACCCAAATCCTGAGGGAAGCTGCGGTGGTCCTCGGACTTTTCATAGCCACATGGGTTATGTCAAAGATCGAGAAGCGTCCGGTTTTGAGCTATGGCTTAACCGATAGCCGAATGGTGAGAAGATTCTTTTTTGGCTTGGCGGTCGGTCTACTGTCGATATCCGCGCTAGTGGGGGCACTCTGGACAACCCACCTATTGGTGTTCGACGGGAGAGTGTTGAGCGGTGCGGCCATATGGAAATACGCGGCGTTGTGGGCGGCGCTGGATCTGCTCGTGGCGTTTTTCGAGGAAGGCCTCTTCCGGGGATATCTTCTCTACACTTTGACGCGCGGCCTCAATTTCTGGTGGGCGGCCCTGATTACGTCCGTATTATTTGGCGCCGCGCACGGCCACAACGCGGGCGAATCCCCCATGGGATTGATTACCGCCGCCCTTGGCGGCCTCGTGTTTTGTCTCAGCCTGTGGCTGACGGGCTCGCTCTGGTTCGCGATAGGCATGCATACCGGGATGAACTGGGCGGAAGCGTATCTTTACGGCGTGATCGACAGTGGTTCGGTATCGCAGGGGCGGTTACTCGAGAGTCATCCCGTTGGAGCGCCGATATGGAGCGGCGGTACAACAGGACCAGAGGGTAGCGTCTTTGCCCTGCTGGTGCTGGGGGGGATGGCGACCGCTATTTGGCTAACGTGGGGTAGAAATCGTGCTGCAGCATCTGGGCGATTCTGAGGCGGCGGGCAACGACTTAGGCAAGGTTGCATTGGATGATCTTGTTTCTCGGCGTGGCGGACGATGAACAGGCTACGGAGTGTCACAAAACATGTTGGACCCATATATAACGCCATCGGAAGGAACTATAGTCTTCACCGGAAAACCGACCCGACGGTTTATTCACTGATTCAGAAGTCGCTGGCGATGTGCGAGACGATTCTCAATGTTGGTGCGGGAACGGGCTGTTATGAGCCACCGAACTGCACTCTGGCAGTCGAACCATCGCCTGCCATGATTGCGCAGCGTCCGAAAGGAAGCGCGCCGTGCATTCTGGGTGTCGCGGAAAACCTACCGCTGCTCGATCAGTCCTTCGATGGCTCGCTCGCCTGCTTCACCATTCATCATTGGTCAGACTTGGCCGCCGGTCTCGCTGAAATCTGTCGGGTAACGCGAAAACGTGTCGTGCTTCTGACTTGGAGCCCGCAGCTGAGTTCAGAATTCTGGCTAACACGAGATTACCTGCCAGAGATTGTAGATGTTCACAAAACCCGCCTACCAACAATCGAGGAACTCCAGCGCATACTTGGAGACATAGACGTGCAACCCGTACTAATTCCCGAGGACTGTCAAGATGCTTTTGTAGGAGCTTTCTGGAAGCGTCCGGCAGCCTTTCTCGATCCGTTGATCCAACAAGCAAACTCAGCCATGGCCCAGCTCGATGCGGAGGTGCTGAGTAGAGGGACAGACCGACTTCGGAATGACTTGCAATCCGGGAGGTGGTCGATCCGAAACTCAGAACTGCAAGACCTCACGGCTTTGGATGTTGGGATCCGCTTGGTTATAAAAGACCCACATTAAGTTGTGCAACTACGCTATTGCGGTCAGCGATCATCTGAAACTCAGATCTGTAGCTTAACTCCCGGTCTCGCTCTGTCCCATTTTTCTCTGACCCAGTACTGGCTAATCGACTATCCGCTGACTGTGGCAAGAGGATGCACCGGCATATTTGTCAGTCAATCGCCGTCCAAACAACTTACAACCATGTTCAACGGGACCGTCAACTTCGCCGCAAGGGCGGCATCGACGTATCGGATTTCCTCCAGCAGAATATTCGTTGTCGCGCGAAACGCCCTTTTTAGTTCGCCCGTGTCTAGGGACTGAGCAAGGCAACCTGCAGCTCGGCCCCGTAGTTCTTCCGGAAGGTCGTCGAGACCTCTGCCTTGGACTGCAGCGACGCCATGCCGCTTGCACGCAAGCGCAAGCACGTTGTCGCGCATACCGCTCAACATCGTTCAGCCTGCAAATGCCGGCCCCGCGCATTACTTGAACGTACGTGCAGCGCGTGCAGCCAAGCCATTCCTATCAGGTCCGTTAGATCGGGCTGTGGAGCCGGAATGGGTTCTCCGGCAGCACCGAAGATAAGGCTGAACTTAGGGCCGATCGCCTGAAATTCATTCGAACGCCAGAAAAATGTGGGGACAGACGGGACGTTCCCCGACCTGTTTTCTTTGGGTTAGCTGTCATGACGATATCGTCTGCGCGGCATCACGCTTGCCAACTGATCTGGCAAGGAGGCAGCCATGGCCCGCCGGGAAGAACTGTGTTTGCCATAAGCGTGATTGGGGATATTGCACCGTGGCATGAAACGGTTTGTTCCTCTCCTGCACTATTCCAGCAAGCATATCGCTGCAATGGAACGGGGGTACTCGCGACCGGTCCGATAAGTGAAATGGCCGTCGCGACGCAAGGTGCCGGAAAAAGGAGAATCTATGTTCAACCGCGAGTATCTCTCATTCATCGCTGCAACATTGATGTCGATCGCGAGCACTGGCCTTTGCGTGGCGCAGCAGGCTACATCGCCGCCCGTGAAGCCGGAGATTCGCGAGGCCTGGCGCAAATCCATGGTGCGGAAAGCTCTGCCGAAGAACGGATGCTTCAAGGCCGAGTATCCCAGCACTGAGTGGCAGGAGACGCAGTGCGGACGCCCGTCGCCGTATCTGAACTACCCATGTCCAAGCGGAGTCAATGTGGGCGGTGTGTGCGACTACGTGGCCCAGGCCTCGGGCTCGAATTTGATTTCGTGGGCAGAGGGATCGTTCCTGGATATCCCAGGCGTCACGGGCGTGAGCGGCGTGAGCGGGGATGTGGCCGGGACCTCAACCTCGGTCAACGACGTCTTTGAGCTGCAGATGAACACGCAAAGCCAATGGAACGCGATAAACGGTTTCAACCCGTATCCAAGTACTTTTTCCACGCCAGCCTGCAGCGGCGCGCCGAACGGCGCCGCCGGGTGCTACGGCTGGCAACAGTTTCTGTTTTCCCAGACCCAAGGCCCGGCACCCACCGGCAGCCAGCAATCGGTGCCGGGCGCCCCAGGCACTACCCCAGGCCTGTTCATCGAATACTGGCTTCTCAACTGGGGATCGCCGTGCCCAGCCCTGCCGACGTGGGCGCCCACGCAACCAGGGAGCGGAAGATTTTGGACAAACGAGGGGATCGGCTGCGTTTTTAACGGCCCCATGAGCTATGCGCCCCCTCAGACCGCCGCTGACTTGCCCGGTCTGGTGATGACATCTGCGGCCACCGCGAGTCAGGACACAGTAGTTCTGTCGACGATAGGCGGCACCACTATCGCTGCGTATGCGGAACCCAACGTGCTCAGTCTGGCGAGAGCCTGGACGCAAGTAGAGTTCAACGTTTTCGGCGACTGTTGTTTAACCCAGGCCAACTTCACAAGCCCGACGGTTCTCGTCCCCACGGTGAACATCGACGACGGGACTATGAGCGCTCCCACCTGCGTGCAGAACGACGGCTCAACGGGCGAGACGAACAATAGCATTCCCCAGCCGACTGCGGCCCCCGTCTGCTGTAGCATCGCCGGGACGACGCCGTCGATCGAGTTCATGGAGGCTTTCGATACCACCCACACCCACAACGCGTGGTGCACCCCCCCAACGCTCGAAGGAGACCCGCACATTACGACCACCGACGGAACACACTACAATTTCCAGGGTGCCGGAGAGTTCGTTTCTATGCGTGATCGCGACGGGGCAGAAATTCAGACCCGCCAGAAGCCGATTTCAACGACCTGGGCAGGCACCGACTCCTACGATGGCCTGACCACCTGTGTAAGCCTGAATACAGCCGTGGCTGCTCGCGTGGGTGAACACCGAGTAACGTGGGAGCCCAATCTCAGTGGCGTCCCTGATCCCGCGGGCCTCCAGCTCCGCATCGACGGCGCTCTTACCACGCTGGGCCCGCAGGGTATGGTTCTGGGAGCCGGTGGGCGCGTCGTCCCGCAAGCCGGAGGCGCTCTGGAAGTTGATTTCCCTGACGGTAAGACCTTGCTCGTGACTCCGGAGTGGTGGGCGTCCCAGAGCGAGTGGTACCTCAATGTCGACATTTCGCATCTTGGGCTCGAGACCGGGGACGGTAATGTCGATGTCTCAAATTTTAGGCGAGCGAGTGGGGACGAGTCAGCCTTCGGGCGTGGGATTGCCGCCGCCATTGCTAGAGGGAGCTGGCTGCCAGCGCTGCCTAACGGCGCGTCGATGGGGCCAATGCCCTCTGCTTTGCCAGCTCGGTACAGCGCTCTCTACCGAAAATTCGCAGACGCATGGCGCGTCAGCGACAAAAACAGCCTGTTCGACTACGCGCCAGGCACTTCGGCGGCATCCTTCACCAACAAGGATTGGCCTCCGGAGCAGCCTCCCTGTAGGGTTCGAGATACCAAACCGCTGGAACCCGCCAGCGAAGCTGTAGCCGTTGCCGCATGCCGAGGAATTGCAGACAAGAACAGGCAAGCCGATTGCATCTTTGATGTGCGGGCTACAGGCGATGTCACATTCGCCAAGAGCTACGTGGCGACACAGCGCCTTCTGGCCGGTTCAACGACCACCACCTTGACCGCGGATGCGGATCCCACGCAGATCGGAGAATGGGTGACCTTTACCGCCTCTGTTGTGCCTAACTCTTCGGGGACCACAGGCATTCCCGGCGGGGCTGTTCAATTCGCAGTCGATGGCTTGAACGCAGGCGAGCCAGTCAATCTCGATAGCAGGGGTGGGGCAACCTGGGCGACATCAAAGCTCAAGGTGGGCACCCACCGGATCATGGCCACCTACCTATCCGGCGCGAGCAGCGTCTTTCTGCCCAGTACGAGCCCGGAAAACCTTCACACCGTCAAACGCTGCGACTGTGACGCGGACCGTGAACAGAAATAAGTGCCGACAACGAACAAAACCACAGAAGGGGGCAGATAAGACAAACGCGCTTATGCCCACCGAACTATCAACGTCTATTGGTTGGCCAGAAGAGGGCTTCTGGGAAATTACAGGCTACCAGTTCGGTGTCAACTGTACGGATGTGGGGCTACCCAGTCGGAGTCGTCGCACCACGGATCTTCGAGCTAAAAGGGCGATGGCTGTTCGACGTTCAACACTTCGCAGATTTGATTCCGTACTTTGCCTCCAAGAAGGCTCGAACCCTTGGTGGCGCGGCCCGTGCGACTTCTTGCCAAGTCGAAATTCTCAGTTTGGTCCGCAGTTCAACCGGTTTCACACACTTTATGACTGCATACCAAGCATCGGACAAATCTGGCCTTCGGGCGTCGACTAGAACGCAGAATGAACATTGCAGAGCAAAGGCCGCAAGTACATTTCGGAGAAGCTGGTAGGAAGGTAGTGGTCGGCTGTCTGAGGCAGTTCCTGCCGATCGAAAACTTCCGTGAAATCGCGATACGCCAAGAGAACCTTTTTCTCGGCGCTCTGAAAGTCACTCTCGGTGAGTTTCGCCTCGACCAACAGATCCGCCAGTTGCAGATCAACTTCCGTGCGATCAAATCGCCCATTGGCTAAGGGAACACGAACCTTGTAACCAAAACACGGTGATGTGTCCGGCTCAGCGCCCAGCAGTGCTGCAAGCCTGCCATCTCGTTTCACGCTAGGATGGCAGAAGATGTTCATCAGCAGGGCATCGGAACTCGCACAGGAGTCAAGCTCCATCCAGCGTCCTCTCTCAGTGTTAGGATCGGCGAGGTTTTTAACTCGTCGCCCACCGTGGCGAATGGAGTGGTGTATGTTGGCTCAACGGACCTAGCCGTTCACGCCCTGAGCGGCAGCACCGGGACGCAACTATGGGGCTACACCACCGGCGGCTGGGTAGATTCCTCTCCCGCTGTGGCGAACGGGGTGGTGTATGTCGGCTCGTGGGATGGCAACCTGTACGCGCTGAACGCCGGCACCGGCGCCCTGCTGTGGAGCTACGCCACGGGCAACGTGGATTCCTCTCCCGCGGTGACGAATGGCGTGGTTTATGTCGGCTCCTACGACGGCGACATATACGCCCTGAACGTCAGCACCGGCGCTTTGCTGTGGAGCTACACCACCGGCAACTACGTCGAGTCCTCGCCCGCCGTGGCGAATGGGGTGGTTTATATCGGCTCGATCGCCGGCAACGTGTGCGCGCTAAATGCCAGCACCGGCGCCCTGCTGTGGAGCTATTTCCCCGATGGCGGGGTGGCTTCCTCGCCTACAGTGGCGAACGGGGTACTTTATGTCGGCTCGATGGACGGGAAGGTTTACGCCTTCGACCTGAAGAAGGGTCAGGAGTAACGCCGCAATTATTTGCGATAATGCGCAGCAACGACCGCTTGTTTTTTCGCTTGCTCGGCGAAGCCTTTTGGATTATTGTGCTCTGAATTCTGGCTTGCTCACCCCCAAGTCCACCAAAGGCGAAAGGAACATCCATGACTTCACGCAAGCTACCCGACCAGGTTCGCATTTCGCAGAAAATCACAATGCGGCTCAACCCCAAATTGGAAAAGGGCCTATTGGGTTACGCGGCTGCTGCCAGTGCAGCGGGCGTTTCCTTAATGGCGCTAACTCCGGCAGCCGAAGCCAAGATTGTGTATACGCCCGCCAACGTGCAGATCGTGGGCAACGTTTATCTTGATCTCAACCACGACGGCATCCACGACTTCCGCTTCTCGACGACGCATCACTCAGGGACAGGAGCGGCTCACGCTGGAACCTTCTTCAGAACGTCAGCCGCGCAGTTGCGCGTTTACCCTGTCGGGACCCGCAACCAGATCTGGGGACATAGCAGCTACGCTTCGGCACTCAAGCCGGGAGTTCGCGTCGGCCCTAAGTTTCACCAAGGTGGCTTTTCGATGGCCGGGGTCAGGGGAATCAATAGCCAGTTGAGCGCTTACTATGGTCCGTGGGAAGGCACAAAGAGCAACCGGACGGTCAAGAATCGGTATGTCGGGCTGAAATTCCTGATCAAAGGCCAAGTCCACTACGGATGGGCACGGCTCACCGTCACTGTTAAGTTCCCCATTTCGGCAACTTTGACCGGCTACGCCTATGAAACCGTGCCCAACAAAGCGATCGTTACCGGGAAGACGAAGGGCCCGGACGCGGAGCAGATCGAACCAATGGCCGATCAAGGTATGCGCCCGGTCGTTCCCCAACCCGCGAGCCTGGGCGTGCTGGCTCTAGGAGCGGCGGCAACCGGCCGCAAACGGAGTGCATTATGGCAATAAAGCTCACTCAGCTACGGTTCGACTATCACAAATTGTGGCGCACTGTGTTCAACTCGGTCATCAGCATGGCGGTGGTTTTGACGTGGGTGTGCGGCGCGAAAGCTGCCGGCACCGAGAAAGTGCTGTACTCCTTCCGCGGCACGCCCGACGCATCTATCCCGACCTCGAACTTGATTTCCGATGACGCCGGCAATCTGTATGGCACTACCGCGCGGGGCGGGATCAGTGACGGATACTACGGGAACGGTACTGTATTTAAGCTTTCCGCGGTATCCGGTCATTGGCGCGAGACCATCCTCTATAAATTCACCGGGGGTTCCGACGGGAAAGAGCCTTCCAGCGGCCTAATCAGGGACAGTGCTGGAAACCTCTACGGCACCACGCAGCAGGGCGGCAGCAGTTCCTGCGGCTGCGGAGTTGTGTTCAAGGTGGATCCCAGTGGCGCGGAGACCGTACTTTATAGTTTTACCGCAACCGACGGAGAATACCCGACAGGGGGTTTGATTTTCGACTCTCATGGCGATCTTTTCGGGACTACAACCAACGGCGGAACGTATGGCAACGGCGCTGTCTTTGAGCTCATACCGAGCTCTGGCGGGACTTGGACAGAACAAGTTCTTTACAGCTTCACCAACAATTCTGGGGACGGAGCAACACCCGTGGGTGGCGTGGTCATGGACAACGCTGGGAACCTGTACGGCGCGACAGAGACTGGATTCAACAGCTCTTCAATTAATGGCATCGTTTTTGAGCTCAAGCACAGCGGGAGTAGTTGGACCGAGAGCATCCTTTATACGTTCACGGGTGGTTCGGATGGAGGGCGGCCCTTCGCGGGCGTAACTATCCGCGACGGGAAGCTTTATGGTACGACCGTGTCTGGAGGCATCGGCGCAGGCGTGGTATTCGAGCTCCAGCCAGGATCGAGTGGATGGACCGAAACCGTGATCTACACCTTTAAGGGACATCCGGACGGGGCGAGCCCGGAAGCTGGAGTGATCTTTGACAAATCAGGGAACCTGTACGGGACTACATCTAACGGGGGCTGGCGCTATTGTTTTGTCGGTTGCGGCACTATCTTCAAGTTGACGCCGAAATCGGGCGGTGCTTGGCAAGAGACGGTGCTCTACCACTTTAATGGCCGTGGCGTCGGCGATGGAGAAAATCCCGAAGCCAGCTTGCTACGGGACGCTAAAGATAACATCTATGGAACCACGTCGCTGGGCGGAGGAGCGAAAAGTTGTCCAGTCGGCTGCGGCGTGGTTTTCGAGCTTTTCCCGTAGTCGCAAAGCGGACCTCTTCTGAAAGCCGCTGCCCAAATACGAGCCTGCCGATGAGTTTGTTCTCACGGTCGAGGATCGGTACCAGCCATTCCGGATTACTCGGAGGGCGATGATGCTTGGGCGGTTGATGTTGGGCTTGAGATCTCGGAATCGATCAGCGATGCGGCCTGGTCCCAGACGCGGGGATCGTTTTCGATTTCGTGGTGAGGCTTGTTGAAGGTCCGCGCAAACCACGGATAGTTATCGCAATTGATGGGACGGTGCTCGTAGGTCATGCGAAAGTTTCCGATGATCCTGGTTCGGGCGGGATCGTCCGCAAGGATTTCTGGGTGGCCGTGCAGAAAACCTCTGGGCTGATAAAAGTTGACCGCATTGGCGACGTTCGGTGGGATCGCGGAACTGTTCTGGCCGGGTTTACCAATAATATCGACCTGAATAGTGAGCAGGACGGGAATACCCTTTTGCCCCAGCTCCCTGGCGAAGGCGGCGGTTTCAGAGGCACCCCAACTGTGTCCGTAGATGATAATTCTGGCTTGCTCTTTCTCGGCGGTTGAGAGGTCGCCGTCGGCATCGGCGTCGAGGAGGCGGTAGACCTGATGAAGAGCTTTTTGCCCCTCGTGATTTGAGAACACTTCCGCGTGGATGGCAGAGGGGTAGCGGTCGCGAAGATAAGCGGCAAACTGCACTTCGGGATGCTTCGCGTTATCGTGTTTAACGAAACCTCCGACAAACCCGATCACGATGGTCTTGCGAGCTGGAGAGTCTGCGGTGACAGGACGTTTTCGAAGGCAAACTTGCCGGAGAGCGTCTTTCAACGGTGAAGCCGGAGCGGTTTCTGCGCATATATTCGCGGCGGGGGCGGTAGCGCCGTGCATGGCGGTTTCTGCCAGGAGCGATACCGTCTGGCCGTGGGCGGGGTTCGGCGGCGCAAGGCAAATCGCGGCCAAAACCAGCCACATGCCCTTCCGATATTGAAGTTCCCGCATTTGAGATCGCCCACTTTACCGGTTCGTTATAGTAGATTACGCTCAGCCAAGCATGGATGCATGCTGCAAGACGTGTGCCACACGAGCCTAGCGGGTGAATGCCGCAGAGTCCCGCCGGAAGCGGTCTGGCAGGCTATTCGCTGATCGCGCAAAACGTCGTCAAATGGCGGCTTTCGGGAACTCTCAGGGATGTCCGAGGCAGTCAGACATAGTGGAGCGGTTGCTGGAGGATGGGGTTTGATCCCGAGCCAAGCTCGAAGCAACGGTGTCTTCGATGCCAAGAGTTTGGCACATTTGTGCAAAGATCGGTCGCAGAGAAGCCGGTCAGCGAGGGTTCGAGGCATGTGTTTGCAATGGCGAGGATTGCTTGAGGGCCTGCGGGGAAAGGTTACCTCCATTGGATCGAGGCAGCCGCCGGTAATCTTGCTGGGAACCCTTTTGGGTGTATGATCATCCAAGTTATTGTAGGTTGAATGGAAAAGCCAGAAATTACAGGCGTTGCGGTGGCCCGGGAGCCTTGGTGGCGCTGGGTGCTGATCGGCGTGGTTATGTGTTCTCTGGTTGGGAGCCTGGCGACTCGAACTTTCCGGCTGACGATCCCGCACGGGGTTGCCGTGAAGTCCGGGGATGCGCAAGCGATACGGCAACACATGAATCGCGACGCCGCGCTGTGGACACCTCCTGTCCCGCTTTTTAGTACGTTTCAAGCGCCTTCGTTCTATCCACGTGTAGCGCCGGCTGGACCACCGCTCGGTGTTCTTCTTCTGGATGAGAGTCTTTACAATCGTCCGCCTCCTTCCTGCTAACAACAATTCCGCGCGTTCGTATTAATTGATTTGAACCCCGGTCTTTGACAGGGTTTGGTCGTTGACGCACGAGTTTTGACGCGGGCAAAAGCGGTTTGCGCGAGCGCTCGCGTAAAAGGGTCTCCAAGCAGAGGAGAGGAATCATGAAAAGAAGACTGTTGTTCTTCGGAGTGATGTCCGGAGTGCTGTTGATCGGTTTGCCTGCCTATTCGAAAGAGGCTGCGGAGCAGGGTTACCAACCCGCGACCGTGGTCAGCGTCGAGAGGTATCACGCGGTCTCGAACTATCTCGGTGACAACCCTGCCGACGCGCCCTTGCAGGCGCGGGAATATGCATACGACATTGGGATCCGGCTCGACTGCAAGGTCTATGTCGGGCGCTACCAATCCGCGATTAACTACCTTCCGTCCGCTTTTGCTCCGAATAAGTCTGTGGACGTACGTCTTCACAAGAACGTCCTGTATATCAGTCTGCCCGACGACGATTGGGACGTGAAGATGGGCGTCGTGGGACATCGGCGGGTGAAGGACGAAGCATGTGTGGCGGGGTTGTAGAACATTGCGCAAAGCATTACTGCGAAGGCTTCGCGGAGAGAATGCCTTGAAGCGCGGGGTCGAGGAGTGGCATTTCAGGGGTCCTTCGACTCCGCATCTGATTCGCTTCGCGAACCAGATACTCCGCTCAGGAAGACACGCTATAAATGGCCGGACAGACAGATTCTACAAAGGAGAAGTGAAATGAAGAGTCTCAAGACTTTAGTCGCCGTGTATCTATTTCTGCTTGCCGGGTTGGGAGCAGTCGCGCAGCAATCCTCTAACCCACCAGCTTCTGGCGCCAGCGCCATGCCGGTTCGTAATGCTTCGACGGTCCGCGGTTGCCTCAACGGGCAACGCGGGAACTATATCCTCATCGAAAACAATACAAACCTCGTATATGTGCTGAAGGGTGTCGGTAACAAACTCGACAGTTATCTAAATCATGAAGTCGAAGTGAAGGGGCGAACCCTGCCGGGCACGATCAAGACGGGAGTCAATCCGGCGAAAGCGGGGAGCAATCCGAGTGACACGGAGCACGGGATTGACGGTGTCCCATTCCAGGTAGCGGACCTGCAAACCGATGTGCGAACGATTGCGAAGCACTGTAAGGCAGCTGATCAGGAATGAGAAGAAAGGTTAGTGGGGACGGGTGCGTCGCCCGTTCCCACGCCAAGCTTTGCCGTGGTGAAAACTGGGGAGCATCAGTTGTCGATTTGCGGTTCTCAGTTCGCGGTTGTCAGTCGTGGTTGTTCAACTGAGGAAGCTACCTATGCGTAAACGTTTCGTCGTGATTACGGTGGGGATTCTGGCGCTGGTTGCGTTGGTGGTCGTCGTCGAGTATCGCGCGCGAGATCGGGATTCCGATCCCAGAGCTGCGGAGATTCCGACCGCTGCCGTAGCTATCGTCACGCGCGGTCCGCTCTCGAATACGCTCAGCCTGGCTGGCCAGTTTCAGCCGTATCAGGAAATCGATGTGCATGCGAAGGTTTCCGGATACGTGCAGCGTATTTATGTGGATATTGGCGACCGGGTGCGCGCAGGGCAGACGCTGGCGGTGCTCGAAATTCCCGAACTCGATGCCCAGCTAAAGGGAACGCAGGCCGAAGTTCTTCACAGCAAGGATGAGGTGGTTCGGGCGGAGAACGACGTGATCAGGGCGGAGTCCGATCACGCGGCGCTGCACGCGGCGTATGAGCGATTGCGGCAGGCCGCGGAGGCTCGCCCAGGGTTGATTGCCGAGCAAGAACTTGACGATTCGCAGTCCAAGGACCTGGCGACCGCGGCCCAAGTGGACGCAGCGAAAGCCGCACTCTCGGCGGCCAGGCAGCAAACCGCGGTGTCGGACGCGGACCGGATGCGCGTAGGCGCTTTGGCCGCGTACGCAAATGTTACCGCACCTCTGACTGGCGTAATCACCTGGCGCTATGCGGACACGGGCGCGCTGATCCAGGCGGGAACGGCGTCCAATACGCAGTCGATGCCGCTGGTGAAGCTAGCTCAAAGCGACGTTCTACGGCTGCGGTTGCCGGTGCCTGAGTCGGCGGTTGCCTACATCCATACCGGCGCTCCGGTGCAAGTGCAAGTGAAGGCCATTGGAAGGACTTTTGACGGAAAGGTGGTGCGGTTCACTCGTTCGGTCAGCCTGGATACGCGCACCATGGAGACGGAAATCGATGTGAACAATGCAGACCTGTCGCTTACTCCGGGAATGTACGCCGACACGACGATCGAGTTGGAGCACAAAGAGAATGCGCTGAGCGTTCCGGTGCAGGCGGTGGTCCAGGATGCGAACGAGCACTATGTTTTGGTTGTGGACGATCAGGACCGTGTGCGGAAACGACAAGTTGATTTGGGAGAGCAGACTTCGAACGCCGCGGAAATCCTGCATGGACTCTCGGAAAAGGAACGAGTGATCGTCGGCGGGCAGTCGAACTATCAGGTCGGCGAAGTGGTAAAGCCGCGGCTGGAGCCGGATTCAGCGGCTGCGGACGGGAGCCAGACGGGAGAGCAAAAGTAATGCCGCGATTTGCTCTCAAGTATCCGTTCTTCATCATCATGCTTTGCCTGGTGATCGCGGTGGTTGGCGTCACCAACGTGGTGCGCATGCCGGTGGATCTGTTTCCGCAGATCAAGATTCCGGTAGTGGTGGTGGCGACATTTTATTCCGGAATGCCACCGGAGCAAATCGAAGCTGACATTACCGACACGTTCGAGCGGTTCTTCACGCTGGGAAGCAATATTGACCACATCGAATCGCGCTCTCTGACCGGCGTGAGCCTGATCAAAATTTATTTCAAGCCGGGGACCGACGGGAATGCGGCGCTCAGTAATATTGCGAATCTGGCTATGGCAGACCTTCGGCGCCTGCCGCCAGGAACTCTGCCGCCGGTGGTGCTGAAGTTCGACGCTTCCAGCTTGCCAGTGTGCCTGGTTACGCTGAAGGGGCAAGGCCTGGATGAAACTCGGCTGAAGGACCTGGCGCAATTCGAGGTGCGCAACCAGATTGCGAATATTCCCGGCGCTTCCGTGCCGCAACCGTTTGGCGGACGGTATCGGCAGATCATGGTGTATGTGGATCCGGTGAAGCTGGAGGCGCACCAGCTCAGCTTGATGGATGTGGTTCACGCGGTGAATGATTCGAACCTGATTCTTCCCGCCGGGGACGTGCGCATCGGTCCCAAGGATTACAACATTTATGCCAACGCGCAGTTGCCCGACGCGCAAGAGATCAATCGCATTCCGCTAAAGACGGTGGGCAACGCTTCGGTGATGGTCGCCGATGTGGGCGAGGCGAAAGACTCGGGCACGATTCAAACCAATATCGTTCGGATTGACGGACAGCAGTCGGTGTACATTCCCGTGCTCAAACAGGGCGGTGACAGCAACACGATCACGATTGTGAATGGAATCAGGGCCGCGATTAAGGATTTGCTCGATGTTCCGAAATCGCTGAAGACAGCGGTGGTGTTTGATCAGTCGCTGTTCGTCAAGAGTGCGATCAAAAACGTATTAAAGGAAGGTGGAATCGGGTTGCTGTTGACCGCGATCATGATTCTCGTCTTCCTGGGAAGCCCGCGAGCCACTCTGGCTGTGCTTCTCTCCATCCCGCTTTCCGCGCTGGTGTGCTTTTTGATAGTGAATGCCATGGGCGGCTCGATCAACGTGATGTTGCTGAGCGGCCTAGCGCTGGCTTTTTCACGCCTTATCGACGACTCGGTGGTGGTGCTGGAGAATATTTTCCGCTACATGGAAATCGGTGAAACGCCGAGGGTGGCGGCGGAGAAAGGCGGGATGGAGGTTTCGCTGGCGGTGCTGGCTGCAACCACAACAACCTCGATCGTGTTTTTCCCGGTGACGTTCTTCTATGGGGTCAGCCGATATCTTTTTATCGACCTCGCGCTGGGCGTGGTTCTGTCCATCTTTGCCTCCTACATTTTTGCCATGACGGTGGTGCCTCTTTATTGTGCGAACTTCATTCATCTCGAGGACGTGGAGGAAGAGATTGAACACGAATCAGAAAAGAAGTCTGCCTCGCGATCTCTCTTTCGCAGATTCCTTGGCCGATTCAATGAGCTGTTTCGTAGACTGCTGGATCTTTACGAGCGCTGGGTGACGCGCGCGCTGGTGCGACCCGGAAGGACGGTGGGTTGGGTACTTGGGGGCATTGCCGTTGTCTTGATTGCAGTTTTTCCGTTTGTCGGCACGGCGTATTTTCCGCGAACCGATCCCGGCCAGTTCGTGATCAATGTCAAAGCTCCAAGCGGCTCGCGGCTTGAGGTCAGCAATCAATACATCGCGCGAGTCGAGCAGGACATCAGGCAGGTGATGGCGCCGAATGATCTTGACATGATCGTTTCGAACATTGGGATTACGCCTGATTTGTCGGCGATGTACACCAGTAACTCGTCCATGGATACCGCATTCGTGCAGGTGAGCCTGAAGGAAGATCACTCGATTGGGAGTTATGAGTACATGCGGCGTGTGCGCCGGAAATTGTCGGAGGATCTGCCGGAGTTGAATACGTATTTTCAGGCGGGCGGGCTGGTCGATTCGGTGATCAATCTGGGGTTGCCGGCGCCGATCGATGTGCAGGTGCGAAGTAATGATTTGAACAAAGCATTTGAGATTGCGACCGATGTTGCCGGACAGATCAGAAAGCAGAAAGGCGTAAGCAGTGTTCTCATTCCGCAGGATTTGCTTTATCCAGGGTTGGAGCTCAATATCGACCGCGAACGCGCCAGCCTGATTGGACTTTCCCCCAAGCAGGTGGTGGACAATGTGATTACCGCGCTTACATCTAACGGGATGATCGAGCCGAGCTACTGGATTGATCCGAAGACCGGGAACAACTACATGCTCACCGTGCAGTATTTCGACAAGCAGATCCAGAATATGAGTATGGAGGATTTCAAGAATATCCCGTTGCGCAGCGCGAGCGTATCGAATTACACGCCGTTGCAATCGGTGGCTGACATCAAGCGCATCAATACACCGACTGAGGTCGATCACTACCAACTGCAGCGCGTGATCGACATTTATGTAATGCCATCGACGGAGGCGCTGGGCGGAGTGAATCGCGAAGTCAACGATATTGTCGGCCGTCTGCAGTTGCCCGAAAACATGCGGGTGAGCGTGCTTGGGTCGGTGGTTGGAATGCAGGAATCGTTCAGGCGCTTTTCGGTCGGGCTGGTGCTAGCGATCCTGCTGGTTTATCTGATTCTGATGTCGCAATTCGCATCGTTCATCGATCCCCTGATCATTCTGATGGCGATTCCCCCAGGGTTGGCGGGAGTGGTCTTGACTCTTTGGATTACGCACAGCACGTTCAACATCATGTCGCTAATGGGCGTCATTATGATGACCGGCATCGTGGTTTCCAACAGCATCCTGATTGTTGAATTTGCGCGGCAGTTGCGGAAAGAGGATTTTTCGCTGCAGGATGCTCTGGTGCGGGCCTGCAAGATTCGCTTGCGGCCTATTCTCATGACATCGCTGGCTACTTTGTTAGGCATGCTTCCGATGGCGCTGGGCATCGAAACCGGTAGCGAGCAATATGCGCCGCTTGCCCGAGCCGTGATTGGCGGGCTGGCAGTATCGGTTGTGGTCACGGTGTTTCTTGTCCCGGCGGTTTATCTCATTATTCACGGCAAAGAAGACAATCGGCGGGAGGAACAGTCGGCATGACGTGGAGAGGGATGGGTTTGCTGGGCTGCCTTGCGCTGTCGGCGGTGGGTGTCGCTCAAACGACAATGATCTTGCAGCACCCGGCGGCCTCACCACTGGGTTCCTTTGCCGCCTCGTCGTCGAGCGTGCCCGGCCCGCAGAGTGCGCAGCCTCCATCGAACGCTATGAGCCTTTCGCTGAAAGACGCGGAAGCCATTGCGCTGAAGAATAATCCGACAATCTCTGTTGCGCGACTTAACGCGCTGGCCTCGCAACAGGCGGTGCGGGAAGCGCGATCCAACCTGTGGCCGCAGGCCTACGCCGATGTGACTGGAGTCGATTCGCAGGAGAACAGCCGAATCACTGCCGGCGGACTCAACAATCCGATTGTGTATGAACGGGCCGCCGTGGGCGCAACCGTGACCCAGTTGATCACAGATTTTGGGCGCACCACGAATCTGGTGTCCAGCGCCAATTTTACGGCGAAGGCCGAGAACCAGAATGCCATGGCTACCAAGGAGCAAATCCTTCTGTCCGTGGATCAGGCCTTTTATGGTGCGTTGCAGGCGCATGCGGTGCTCACGGTGGCTCAGCAGACGGTGAGCGCGCGGCAGACGCTATCCGACCAGGTGGAGGCCTTGTTTAAGAGCAAACTCAGGTCTCAGCTGGATTTCAGTTTTGCCAACGTTAATCTGGCTCAGGCGAAACTTCTTCTGCTGGATGCAGAGAACAATGAGAACGCGGCGCTGGCAACGCTTTCCATGGTGCTGGGTTATCCGCGGGCGCAGAATTTTCAGCTGGTTGAGGACACGACCGCGATTGCTTCGCCTCCCGGAGATGTCGACGATCTCATCTCTCAGGCACTCGCAATGCGGCCGGAAATATTGTCGCTCGAGTTCCAGCATCAATCGGCTCAGAAGTTCCACGCGGCGGAGCGTGATCTGCTCTTGCCAGACGTCCGCGCCATGGGTGTTATCGGTGACACGCCCGTGCGCAATCCGGTTCTTTCCAATTGGTACGGCGCGGTGGGTGTGAATATTGAAATCCCGCTGTTTAACGGTTTTCAATATACGGCAAGGTCCAAGGAGGCGAGCCTGCGAGAGCAGGCTGCGCAAGACCGCCTGGTTGAGCTGCGCAATCGGATTTCACGCGATGTGCGCGCCAGTTGGCTCAACGCGAATACCGCCTATCAGCGCGTCAGCGTTACGCAACAGTTGGTGGATCAAGCAAACCTCGCGCTTGATCTTGCGCAGACGCGTTACAGCCTGGGATTGAGTTCGATTGTTGAGTTGAGTCAGGCGCAGCTTCAGCAGACGCAAGCGCAGATCAGCAATGCTCAGGCCGGTTACGACTACCGGCTCTCTCTGGCGGTCCTGCGCTACCAGACGACTGGGCTCTGAAATTAGGCGCACCCCTGGTTCATGGTTCGCGTTGGGTTTCAAGGTTTATGGAATGGAGTGGACGCTAACGAGGGCAACGGCGGCAGACAGGAGTGTCCGCCCTGCACGGTTAGTTCGCTTTCATCTTTTCTTTGACGCTGTGCGCCAGTTTCTCGATTTCTTCTGCTTTCTTCACGACGTCCAGTGACAGGGTGTGTTCATTGGATTTGTCCACAGACTGCTTCAGTTCGTTGGCGAGTTTCAGCAAGTTGTCGGTATCGCGCTGCAGTTGAGCCTGGCGCTCTTGGTTCGCTTTCTTGGCCATGTCTTTTTCCATCTGAACCCGCCCCTGGTCTTCGTGATCGTCGGGAGCGAGGCCAGGATCCGGGCTTAAGTGCGGAACCGGCGCGGAGGGTTGAGTGGCCCTCTGACTAAACGAGGGTGTGGAGAGTACCGGCGTGATCAGCAAGAGCAAGATGGCCAGGGCAGAAGGATTGAGTCGCACAATGACCTCGTCAACAGAGGAATAAGGAAATTATACGAGTTTTCGCGAACTCGGATACCAGTTGACGGCTTGAGGGAAGCGGGATCTAGAAGCGAAGAAGTGGCGGACAGGGCGGGCGGGACGCCCGTCCTCCACGACGTCTGCTTACAGCGAGCTCATATTCGCCAGGAACTCGCCGTTTGATTTGGCTTTGTTCAGCTTGTCGATTAGCAGTTCCATGGCTTCCACTGGCGACAGTGGATTCAGCACACGGCGAAGGACCCAGATTCGGGTCAGGTCTTCTTTCGGAATCAGCAACTCTTCCTTACGCGTGCCGGAGCGCTGGATGTCGATGGCCGGGAAGGTGCGTTTGTCGACCAGCTTGCGGTCGAGGATGATTTCGGAATTGCCGGTGCCTTTGAACTCTTCGAAGATCACGTCGTCCATGCGGGAGCCGGTATCGATCAGGGCCGTCGCGATGATCGTGAGCGATCCACCTTCTTCAATGTTGCGGGCCGCGCCGAAGAATCGTTTCGGACGCTGCAGGGCGTTCGAGTCGACGCCGCCGGAGAGCACCTTGCCACTGGGCGGAACGATCGTGTTGTAAGCGCGCGCGAGACGAGTGATGGAATCGAGCAGAATGACAACGTCACGCTTGTGCTCGACCAGGCGTTTGGCTTTCTCGATTACCATTTCCGCGACTTGCACGTGGCGGGCGGCGGGCTCGTCGAAGGTCGAGGAAATCACTTCCCCTTTTACCGAGCGCTGCATGTCAGTGACTTCTTCTGGACGCTCGTCGATCAGTAGAACCATCAGCACGACTTCGGGATGATTCGTTGTGATCGAGTTCGCAACGTTCTGCAGCAGCATGGTCTTGCCGGCGCGGGGCGGCGAGACGATGAGGCCACGCTGTCCTTTGCCGAGAGGCGTGAGCAGGTCCATGACGCGGGCGCTGACGTTCTCGCGCGTAGTTTCAAGCTTGATGCGTTCCTGCGGATAGAGCGGCGTCAGGTTGTCGAACAGTATCTTGTTGCGCGCTTCGTCGGGCGATTCGAAGTTGACGGCTTCAATCTTGACCAGTGCGAAATACTTTTCGCCCTCGTGCGGAGGACGAACCTGGCCGCTGATGGTGTCACCGGTCTTGAGGTCAAACTTGCGGATTTGCGACGGCGAGACGTAAATGTCGTCGGGGCCGGGCAAATAGTTGTAGTCGGGCGAGCGCAGGAAGCCGTAGCCGTCGGGCAGGATTTCGAGCACGCCCTCGGCAAAGATGTGGCCTTCTTTTTCGCTCTGGGCCTGAAGGATCTTGAAGATCAGGTCTTGCTTGCGCAGTCCGCTGGCGCCTGGCAGATCCAAGGATCGGGCGATCTTGGTCAGCTCCGTAATATTTTTTTCTTTCAATTCTGCGATGGTCATTATTCGATATCACCTGCGAAGGGAATTTTTCAAAGGGGGGTTACTCGGAAAAGACTTGGTCAATCGCGGGGCAGGGCGGGGCTGGTTTTACGCAGCCCGCCGTTGTGCCTCGGCAAAATTTTCAGGTTCCGACAGGACCGTCTGCCGTTCCGAGCTTGCTATCTTGTCCAGGACTTCGTTCATGGTTTCCTGGATTCTCGTATTGGGCTTGTGAAACTTACGGGTCGCCTTCGACGCAAGCTGGCAAAGCATATAACGGTTCCGCAAAGTATGTAAAGCATCAAAAACGCGATCAGACCGCATGATATGTCACTCTCCTGACTGGCCGCACGTCCCTTTTCCTGGCAAGACGAAACCTGACCAGAGTGTCTAAGCTACTCAATTCAGATGGGTTGTACGGGAAATCTCTGGTTACTCGTATAGATGCTTCGTCTGGCCCGAAAGTTTCTCGGTTTTAGGATTATGTCCGATTGCCAGCGGAGCTTCGTCAGACCAACTGAATAAGTAAGCCCTCGGAACTGTACACCCTACGTTAGAATGAACGCGCCGTCAAGTGTTTCTTGCGATCCCGGCCCATTTGTGACCAAGAGTGTCGTATCTACTTGTCTTAGTGCAGTCAACACTAAGTCTTAATTTGCTGATATTAAATGACTTAGTATTGGTATCTGCCCATTCCTAAAAGCGGAATGGCGAGTCCGTCGTTCTTCATATGTCCCCTGGGTTCGAGTCTCAAGCCCAGAATGTGCGATCCAGGGTGCGGTACTGGATGGCTTCGGCGATATGTTTTGGCTCGATTGCTTTTCCTCCTTCCAGGTCGGCAATGGTTCTGGCAACTTTGAGAATGCGGTCGTGGGCGCGGGCGGTCAGACCCTGCTGGGCCATGGCCCGTTCCAGCAGTTTTTCGCAGTCCGCTGAGAGTTCGCAGAAGGCGCGAATGTGCCGCGGCCCCATCTGTGCGTTGCAGTAAAGCTTTTCTCGAGGCGCAGAAGAGAATCTTTCCAGCTGAGAACCGCGGGCTCGCATCACCCGCTCACGGATCTTGGCGGAACTCTCCGGCTCGGCTCCCGCACGCATCTCCTTATAATTCACCGCGGGCACGTCGATGTGGATGTCGATGCGGTCTAGCAACGGCCCGGAAATCTTGGACATGTAGCGTTGAATGACGGGCGGCGTGCAATGACACTCACGCGAACGATCATTGAAATAACCGCACGGACAAGGATTCATTGCCGAAGCCAGCATGAAGCGTGCGGGGAAAGTCAGCGACATGGCAGCGCGGGCAATGCAGACGGTTCCATCCTCGAGGGGCTGGCGCATGACTTCGAGGACATTGCGCGGGAATTCAGGCAGTTCGTCCAGGAACAGGACACCGTTGTGGGCCAGTGAAACCTCTCCAGGGCGAGGAACGGCGCCACCGCCGATCAATCCCGCGTCGGAAATGGTGTGGTGGGGCGAACGAAAAGGCCGCACGCCAACCAATCCCGCGCCGGAGTCGAGCACGCCGGCAACGCTGTGGATCTTGGTAGTCTCCAGAGCTTCCTCGAACGTAAACGGCGGAAGGATGGTCGGCATTCTCTTGGCCAGCATGGTTTTGCCAGAGCCTGGAGGGCCGATCATGAGGATGTTATGGCCGCCAGCGCAAGCGACCTCGAGGGCACGCTTGGCGGAGTGCTGGCCGCGGACGTCCTTGAAGTCCACCAGGAATTGCTGAGCCTCGCTTAGCAGGGCTTCGCTGTTGACCTTGAGGGGCCGGATTCCGTTACCGGTGTTCACGAAGCGGATCACATCGAGCAGCGATTTCACCGGATAGATTTCCACCCCCTCGACCATGGCTGCTTCTTTGGCATTCAGTTCAGGCACTACCAGGCGCGCGATTTTTCTGCTGCGCGCCTCGATGGCAATCGGCAGCGCGCCGCGAACCCCGCGAACCCCGCCGTCGAGCGACAGTTCGCCCACGAAAAGGCAATCGGGCACCTCCTTCTTATTAAGGCCACCGTAGGCACCCAGAATTCCGAGGGCCATGGGCAGGTCGAAACCGGAGCCCTCTTTGCGAATATCGGCCGGGGCAAGATTGATTGTGATGTGGGTGGGAGGAATGTCGTACCCGCAGTTCTTCAGCGCGGCTCGTACGCGGTCGCGGCTCTCCCGCACGGCCGCATCGGGCAGGCCGACGGTATGGAAGTGATCTTCCATCGTCTTGATTCCAGACACATCGACCTCGACCTCGATGATGTTGGCATCGATGCCGTAGACGGCGGCGCTCAGGGTTTTATAGAGCATGGAGCTTGCGCAATTTGGATCTGCGCTTCAGGTAAACCGATTGGTCCAGACCTGTCGTGGGCCGAACGACAGGTCAGCCTAAAGCTTCACACTACGCTTGGCCGACTCGAATGAATGGTGACCGATGTCACATTGAGCCTGTGACAAGTGAACAGCTGGCGGGCGTTTCGTCTGTGAACCAAATTACCCAACACGCTTTAGGTTGTTTGCACCCGCCCCGTGGACTAGGATTCGCGTAGACCCCGGGCTCGTCAACATGCGGAGCATGCGGGCAAGTTGGGTGAGCCTTTATGCCAGAACCAGAAAAGCATCCGGCGCGTGCTGGCGGAGCGTCAACCAACCTGGAGCAGGAAGAAGCCTGGTTGTGGCGGGTTGCGCTCCTGTTTGTGGTTCTGCTGGCCGCGGGACTCGCCGTCGAGTCTTGGGAGCGGCTGCAAAATCTCCCCTATCACCTCGGCTTACTCTCTATCGGCGTGCTCTGCGTCGCCATCGCGTTCGCGGGATTCGCTTATGGACGGAGAAAGCGAGTCACAGAGCTAAGAAACCTGGTCCGCGGCCTGCAAGAGCGCGTAACCGCGCCCACCGATGAGCAACTCAATCAACTGGGAGAGCTCATTGCGCGTTCCCAGCGCAGCTTCAAAGAACTGATCGATTCCTTCGATGACATTGCCTTTGCTACTTCTTTGGACGGAAAGATCAAGACCGTAAACCGGCGCGTGACAGAATTGCTCGGAATCCCCTACACCGAGGTGATCGGTCATCGGGGAGATGAGTTTTTGGCCGAACCCAAGCGTGAAGACCTGGATCGCGGGCTGGCTCGGTTTCTCGAGAAACGCCGCTGGTCGGGCGTGGTTTGCGTTCGGCTGAAGACGAGCGCCCGAGCACTTTATTTTGACTGTGCGCTCAACGCGATTGTGAAGGGTGACGAGGTTGTGGGCGTCAGCGCGCTTGCCCGTGACGTCACTGAAGAACGCGAAAAGGAGCGGCGATTTACCGAACTGTTCGAAACTCTTCAGGAAGGTGTTTACTTCAGCACGCCGGAAGGCAAGTTGCTCGACGGCAATGCCGCGCTGGTTCAGATTCTAGGGCACGGGAGCAAGGAAGAACTGCTTGCACTCGATCCCAGAGCATTGAACTCCGATCCTAATCAAAGCCCAGTGCTGGGGCGGACTGCCGACGATCAGGGCGGTGTCCGCGATCGAGAAATCATGTTGCGGCGCAGAGACGGCACCCTAGGCATTTTCCTCGATACTTCCCGCGCGGTTTGGGACGCGGGCGGCAAGATCGTCCGCTATCAGGGCACACTGGTGGACGTAACCGAGCGCCGGGAGATGGAAAAGGCGTTGCGTGGTCAGGAAGAGTTCCAGCGTTACCTGTTGGAAAGCTTTCCTGACCTGATTCTGGTGATCGATCTGAACGGACGCTACAGTTTCGTAAGCTCGCGCATTCACGACCTGCGCGGCTACAAGCCAGGAGATCTGCTAGGGAAGAAAGTCGAAGAAGAGCAGGATTACTCTCCCGAACTTTTTGCGTTGTATCGCGATCTGATCACGGGCAAGAAGATGTTTGGGTCGTGCGACTATAATGCGCGTCACCGTGACGGAAGCTGGCGTACCATGCGGGCTTCTGCCAGCCCGCTGTTCGATGCCGAAAACAAGCTGAGCGGCGCGATCGTGTCGGTGCGCGACATTACGGTGGAGAAAAAACTGGAGCAGCAGATCATTCAGAGCGAGCGGCTGGCGGCTATGGGACAGATGATTGGCGGGTTTGCCCACGAACTGAACAATCCGCTCACCAGTATCCTGGGGATGTCGGAATTGCTGCAGGAGGGCGAGGCTTCCGAGGCCGTCCGGAAACAGATGGTTGTTCTGCAACAGCAAGCGCGCCGTGCGGCAGAAATTGTCCAGAACCTGATGTACTTTTCGCGGCCTCCGGCGCCGGGCAAGACTCCCATCGACCTCGGTGAACTGATGCAACGAACCTTGCACCTGCACGCGTATTCCCTGCGGAAGAGCAACATCACGGTAGATTTCCTGAAGGAGACATCAATCCCGGCGGTCAGCGGAGACGCACACCAATTGATGCAAGTGTTTTTGAATCTGATTTTGAACTCGGAACAGGCCATGCGGGAGGTGCGCGATCGCGGCACTTTGCGCATCCGCATTGAGAAGCACGAGAAATCGGTCTCTGTTATTTTTCAGGACGATGGACCTGGAATCTCGCCCGACATCCTGCCCAACATTTTCGATCCCTTTTACACCACCAAGCGCCCCGGCCGCGGGACCGGTCTCGGCCTGAGCATATCGAAAGCGATTCTGCGGGAACACAATGGCAACGTCGAGGCGGCGTCCGGCCCCGGCGGCGGCGCGGTGTTCACGGTCACGCTGCCGGTGGCAGATGTTGGTACGCCCGCGTCCTAACCCCTCGTCAAGGTTGCAAACAAAAAGGTCAGCGTCTTAACCTCCGGCAATGGCTCCAAGGATAACCAGCGGCTCGGTGCCTGATGCCACCGCGTCGGGCAGCGGCGAGTCTGGAGGGTCGTGCGATAAGTCTTCCTCGCAGGCGAAGAATCGCAGGAACGGTCGCCGCTGTTGGGTGGAATGGTCACGAATCGTCCCACGGAGCATTGGATAACGAGCTTCGAGAGCGTCCAGGACCGAGCGCTGCGTGACCGCACCCTCGACATCGAGCATCACCTCGTAGCCGACGTGCGCTAAGGTTCGCAGATGCTGCGGAAGTATGACGCGGACCGTCATCGTTTACGGGTTTCCTCTCAGCTCAGGTGCTCTCCGAATTGCAGGGCTATTGCACTCATGGTGATCGGCAGACTAGCTGCCTCGAATGAAAACATGCCTAGTAAATTGCGAAAATCAACCGTCATCGAAAGGGGTTCCGAATTATTAGTTGCCGATTGATGACCTGTCCGTCCTGCAAATCTTCGGAATAAAGCGTCTTACATCCAGCCTCCAGAGCGGCGGAAGCTACTAGCGCATCGTAGATGCTATATCCATACTTTTCCGCAATGGCCATTGCTGCTTTGTGCATATCGAGCGAGATTGGAACCGGGTCGGGGCACAGAATGCAAATGAGGTCCAAGCACTCATTTACTTGCTTCCAGGACATCCCTAGCTTGCGGCGCGCCACCGAGACAAACTCGTTCAATGATTGAATACTTACAATACCGCCGTTTGCCAGCAGGGCCTCGGCCTTGGACGCGCGAGGATCGTTCTTCGCCACCGCGTAGATCAATACATTCGTGTCGAGGAAATGTTTAGCGGGCATTGGCCTCGGCCCGGTCGAATACGAACCCAGCCGGCAAAGGACGACGCAGCCGGCGTAAGCGATCGAGAGCCCGCTTCCGGGCGGGATCGCGGCGCACTTCAAATTCTCGCGTGTTAGCGATCCTGATTTCGATCTGGTCGCCCTCTTTCAAATTGAGAGCTTCCACAACTTCCGACGGTAGCCGCACCGCGAGACTGTTACCCCACTTGGAAACTTGCATCAGGCCTCCAGTCAATAATGATCTACATCGTCATTGTATATCTTTCGCCGACGGGAAGCAAATAACCTGATTGGGGGTGGGACAGCCGGAAATAGCGCGCGAGATCCCTCGCGCCGCTGGTGAAAGCGCGGGGCTTCGGAATGACGCCCCTCAAAGGAAGGGGCAAACGGACCCACTACTGAGTTGGGGCCGATCTTACGCCAGCGTCTGGACTTCGACCGAAAGCACCGCTGGCAGATCACGAACAATGGGCGCCCAGCTGTCTCCGGCATCGGCTGATGCATAGACCTGGCCGCCGCTGGTGCCGAAATAGATGCCGCATTTGTCGAGCGAGTCGACGGCCATGGCATCGCGCAGCACGTTGACGTAGCAGTCCTTTTGCGGCAGCCCTTTGGTCAGTGGCTCCCACTCGTTTCCGCCGGTGCGGCTGCGGTAGACGCGCAGCTTGCCCTCGTGCACGTAGTGTTCCGAGTCGCTTTTGATGGGCACAACGTAAATCGTTTCCGGCTCGTGCGCGTGGACGTCGATGACGAATCCGAAGTCGGTTGGCAAATTTCCGCTGATCTCGTGCCATTGTTCGCCCGCGTCGTCGCTGCGCATGACGTCCCAGTGTTTCTGCATGAACAACACTCCCGGACGCAACGGGTTCATGGCGATGTGGTGAACGCAGTGGCCAACCTCGGCATCATGGTCAGGGATGTATTGGGAACGCAGTCCGCGGTTGATCGGTTTCCAGGTCTTGCCGCCGTCATCAGTGCGAAAAGCCCCGGCAGCTGAGATGGCAATGAACATCCGGCCCGGGTCGCTCGGATCGAGAATGATGGTGTGGAGACACATGCCGCCCGCACCGGGCTGCCACTCCGGACCCGTGCCGTGGCCACGTAGACCCGGAAGCTCCTCCCAACTCTCGCCGCCGTCGGTCGAGCGGAAGATAGCGGCATCCTCCACACCAGCATAAACCGTCTCAGGGTCAGTGAGCGACGGCTCCAGATGCCACACGCGCTTGAACTCCCACGGATGCTGGGTCCCGTCATAAAACTGATGCGTGGTGAGCGGCTTGCCGCTTTCGGTCGATGTGTCGTAGACGAACTTGTTGCTCGCCTTAGCAGGCCATTGTGGGAGCGGTTCTCCGGGCGGGGTTCCCGGCTGATGCCAGGTTTTGCCCCCGTCATCGGAGCGCTGAATGATCTGCCCGAACCAGCCGCTCGACTGCGACGCATACAGGCGATTCGGGTCAGCGGGCGATCCCTTGACGTGATAAATCTCCCAGCCCGCAAAGTGGGGGCCGCTGACATCCCATTGTTCGCGCTTGCCGTCTGACGTCAGAACGAATGCGCCTTTGCGTGTGCCCACCAGAACTCGTACCTTGCTCATCGTGACGCTCTCCTCGTTTCGTTCACACTCTGTTTTTTTTTCCTGCCGGCCTGCTTAGACGGTCACATGGCGGTCTTCGTCGCCCAGCACGGCGCCCCTCCCGAAAATCAGGACGGAGAAATATGAGCCTGCGCTCGGGGAGCACGGTATTTCACCCGGCACAGGCTCGTCGCTCCATAGTTTTTTAGGCGGCCTTTTGCGTCTGGCCACGCATTTGCTTCATGAACTCGCGCATCTTAGCGATGTGACCGGGCGAGCGCTTGTCCATCCAGACCTCGAAGCGCTGCGCGGCCTTTTCCAGATGCGCGAGGAATTGTTTATTGGCCCATTGTTCCCGTCCTTCGGCGAGTGTGGGTTTGATCCGCTCCCAGACGCCGAAGAATTCACCACTGGTTTCGAAGAACAGATCGTCGTGAAGCAGACCATAATTCAGCAACGCGCAGGCCTGCTCCCAATAGCTGACCACCATCATGAAGTTCGTCCCGCCTTCGGTGCCGGGCGCGGCGACTCGCATGGCGTCGCTCCAGGTGTCTGCAAAATAGTTCTTAAAGAACCAGTCACGGGCCTGCCGAAGCCGGGCTTCACGGCGCTGTTCAAAAACCTGCAGGTGTAGTTGTGCTTGTTCGTGGGTAGGTTTTGTTTCCATGATTTTTGTCTCCTTCTCTCTCTTTCTATGTTTTTTGTGAGTCGAGTATCTTAATCCTACAACGTCTCTCTCGATTTTTTGCGCCGCCAGCGGTTCCTGCGAGAGACCACATCGGGGCGCAAGGATTAGGCCGCCTGCTCGCAATTGATCATCCACGGGATGCCGAAGCGATCGACGAGCATACCAAAGCCTGCCGCCCAGAACGTCGGGCCAAACGGCATCACCACATTCCCGCCATCGGCCAAAGCGTCAAAGATCCGCTTGCCCTCCACCGTATCCTTAACGCCGATGTTCAGGTTGAAGCCTTGCGGCTGGTAGAAGCGCTCGGGTGGGGCATCCATACCCATCAGCACCTGCTTACCTACAGTCATATGGGCGTGCATGATTTTGTTGCCCCATTCGGCAGCCACTTGATTGGCTGCGGGGGAACCCTCATAACGAAACATAGAGTCGATTTTTCCATCCAGGCATTCTTCGTAGAACTTGAATGCTTCCTCGCATTGGCCTTTGAAATGAAGATAGGAGTTCACCTCTTTCGCGCCGTTTGAGGAGCCGCCGACTATTGGACGAATTTCCAACTCACCTTCGTAGGACGGTCCCATAATGTCCCCGTGGACTTGCATGAAGTGAGCCCCCATCTCGATCGCCTCTTCTTTCGACTTCAAGTCGAAAATCGCGTAGCCGCCCACCAGTTCTTTGGTCTCGGCAAAAGGGCCGTCGATGACGGACGTCTTTCCCCCAGACACGCGAATGCGCGCGCCTTGCGAACTTGGCAGAAGCCCCCCGGAACTTATGATCAAGCCGGCTTTGTTCGCCTCTTCGGCAAGCTTGCTGACGGCGGCCATCAACTTAGGGTTTGGAGGCGTCCCGGCCTCAGAGTCTTTGGTCGCCTTAACTATCATCATGAATCGCATGGTTCTCTCCTTTTGACTTGCTCCCGAACTCTGTACCGGCTTCATCGGCGTTTGCCAAGCGGATGCCTTCCGTCGAGGGTCGAATACGGCTCCTTTGTCGCGTCTTAATCTTTGGGCAAGTTCGGGATCTCCACCACCGGTCGAATTTCAACGGTGCCCTTGCGTGCGCCCGGAACGCGTCCGGCAATGTCGATGGCTTCGTCGAGGTTCTTGGCCTCGACCATGAAAAAACCGCCCAGTTGCTCGCGCGTCTCCGCGAACGGGCCGTCGGTTACCAGCCGTTTGCCGTTGCGTACCTGAACGGTGGTCGCCGTCGAGACTGGCTGCAACGGAGCAGTCGCAAGAAACTGGCCGTTGGCCTTGAGGGTATGCGCCAGCTGGGTGGACTCGCCGTAACACTGCTGCCGCTCGGCTTCGGTCCAGCCATTTTCGTCGGCGTAAATCAGCAACATGTACTTCATTTGGGCTGCCTCCATTGGTAAGTCGAATCGGGGATGCTCAAATCGACATCCCCAGGAAAATATATTTGTCCTCGCGCCTGTCGCGCGACCCCCCGGTACGAGTCCGGACGCTTCCTTATTATTTCTTCCCAGCCAACTGCGCGCGCAGACGCTGGCCCCGCTCCTTAATCTCAGGCGTGCAGGCATCGCCGAAATCGTCGGGCTCGAACACCTGGCGAATCTCGATCTCGACGCCGCCTCCGAAGGGGCTACGTTTGAGCCATTCAACCGCTTCTTCCATCGAGTTTGCCTTCCAAAGCCAGAAGCCGGCGATGAGTTCCTTGGTTTCAGCGAAAGGCCCATTGATCACGGCCGGTTTGCTTCCTGAAAATTTGACACGCTTGCCCATGGAACTGGGATGAAGCCCCTCGCCGGCGAGCATGATGCCGGCCTTCACCAGTTCTTCGTTGTATTTTCCCATCGCAGTTAGAATCTCCGTGCTCGGCAGAACACCTGCCTCCGAGTCTTTGTTGGCCTTGACGATCACCATGAATCGCATGTTATGTCTCCTCTATTAGTTTGATTTGAACCACCGCGTTTATACGCTTCTAACAGTAAATCGAACGACGACCAGCCAGATCGACGCTCCCGTGAAAATATATTTACAATCAGGTATGTCGCCTGACGTTGCCGAAGCCGTCGAAGCAGTTTATCGCGCCGATTGGGGACGCGTGGTGGCCATACTAATTGGCCTCGTCGGTGACTTCGATCTCGCCGAAGAGTCTGCGCAGGAAGCTTTTGCGGCTGCGGTCGATCAATGGCGAGTTTCTGGTGTTCCGGAGTTCCCACGCGCATGGATCATTCAGACGGCCCGGCACAAAGCAATCGACCGCATCCGGCGCAAGGCCCGGTTCGAAGAAAAACTTGAATCGTACGCCACCTCGGGCTTGGTCCGCGAGTCCGAGGAGCCTGATTATGACACGAGCGAAATTCCCGACGATCGCCTTCGCTTGATTTTCACCTGCTGCCATCCGGCGCTCGCTCCCGAGGCGCAAGTGGCACTGACCTTGCGCACGTTGGGCGGTCTGGAGACGGACGAAATTGCGCGCGCATTTCTTGTGCCTGAGGCGACCATGGCACAACGGCTTGTCCGCGCGAAGCGCAAGATTCGCGACGCCGGTATTCCTTATATCGTCCCCGAGACGAACGACATGGCCGCTCGGCTCGAAGCAGTGCTGACCGTGATCTATCTCGTCTTCAACGAAGGCTATGCGGCGACTCGAGTCGGGCCGCTGGTGAGGGCCGATCTTTGTAATGAAGCCATCCGCCTGGGGCGTCTGGTGAGATCGCTGATGTCGCCGCAGCCTCCGGGGGAAGCAACTGCTCTGATCGCCCTCATGCTGCTGCACGACGCACGGCGCGATGCCCGTACCGATGAGACCGGCGATATTATCGTTCTCGAGGAACAAGATCGCAGTCGCTGGGATCAGCGGCAGATTGCCGAGGCTTTGCCACTGGTCGAGGAGGCGTTTCGTAGCAGGCCCGGTCCGTTCGCCCTGCAGGCGGCGATCGTGGCCGTTCATTGTCAGGCGGCGCGACCTGAAGACACGGATTGGCGGCAGATCGTGCGCCTCTATGATCTTCTTGAACGTGTGCAGCCGTCTCCGATTGTGTCGCTGAATCGTGCGGTGGCCGTAGCGATGGCGGATGGCCCCCAGTCAGGGCTCGCGCTGGTTGATGCGTTAGCGGCAACCGAAGATCTCGCCAACTATCATCTGCTCCATGCCACACGTGCCGATCTGCTGCGCCGCCTTGGGTTTTCGGTCGAAGCGGCGAAGAGCTACCTGCAGGCTCTCGCCCTGGTGACTAACGATAGCGAACGCCGATATCTCGAACGGCGGCTGCGCGAAGTTCAGTCGCTGGCGGAGTGAGCTGCTCGGGTGTTGTCGTCGATCCAGACGGCTTATCTTTCGACGGCCATCGCCACTGCGTTCCCGCCACCCAGGCAAAGAGCAGCGATACCGCGATGAACGTCACGCCGGATCATTTCATAGATGAGTGTGACCAGAACGCGCGCCCCGCTGGCTCCGATGGGATGTCCGATTGCGACGGCGCCACCGTTTACATTTACTTTGTTGGGATCGAGGCCGAGTTCGCGCATCACGCCCAAGGCTTGCACCGAGAAGGCTTCGTTCAGTTCGTAGAGATCGACGTCTTCATTCTTCCAGCCAGTCTTTTCCCAAATCTTGCGAACAGCTCCCACCGGAGCCATCATTACCCACTTGGGCTCGACTCCGCTGGTAGCTTGCGCCATAATGCGCACCATCGATTTTGCACCAAGTTCCTTAGCCAGCGTGGCGCTCGTGACCACGAGGGCGGCTGCGCCGTCGTTTACTCCGGGAGCGTTGCCGGCGGTGACCGTGCCGTCTTTCTTGAATGCCGGCTTCAGAGAACGCAAAACTTCGATCGTGGTATCTTCGCGCGGTGATTCGTCTTTATCAAAGATGACCGGCGCTGCGCCCTTTTTCTTTGTGGGCAGTTCAACCGGCACGATTTGCGATTTGAAACGGCATTCCTTGATCGCGGAGATTGCCTTGCGGTGTGAGTTGACCGCGAACTGGTCTTGCTCCTCGCGGGTGATGCCGTATTTTTCTGCGACATTCTCCCCCGTAATTCCCATGTGGTAGTCGTTGTAGATGTCCCAGAGGCCGTCGTTCACCATGGAGTCGACGATCTGCGCGTTTCCGAGGCGATAACCTTTTCGCGCTTGCGGGAGCAGGTAGGGAGCGTTAGTCATCGATTCCATTCCGCCGGCGACGACCACAGAACTGTTTCCGGTTTGAATCGCTTGCGCCGCAAGCGCAACCGCCTTGAGTCCGGAGCCGCAGACTTTGTTTACGGTCATGGCACCTACCTCGGGAGTGAGACCACCGAAGATTGCGGCTTGCCGCGCGGGGTTCTGACCGAGGCCAGCAGAGATTACGTTGCCCATGATGCATTCGTCGACCTGCCGGGGCTCGATGCCAGCGCGCTTCACTGCTTCGCGAACCGCGATCGCTCCCAGTTGCGTGGCGCTCAAGTCTGAAAGGCTTCCCTGAAATTTTCCAACCGGCGTGCGACAGCCGGAAATGATGACGACATCGTCGAAAGCAGCCATTTACTTGCTCCTGCGATTATTTCTTGCCTACCAATTATAGATGTGCCAGGGCGGAAAAGGATGAATTCCGTTGCGGCGCGCTGCTTACTTGTGTGTTCGCATTGCTTCGGAGGCGCCAGTTGATTCGAGATCGTCGCGGAAAGAATTTCGTTATGATTCGCGAGTCGAAGTCGCCTGGGCACGAGATTGAACACGTTGCGCCCGAAGAGAATTGTCTACTTGAGCCCGCTTCAGTGACTTTGGTGTATGAGTTGCAGCTCATCCAACATCATTTTTTTCTTGACTTCACTTTTCATTGACTCTATACATCAATCAGTTGCAACAAACGACCGTTGCATTCAAGTCCATGAAAAATGGAAAGGGAGAATAGATCAAATGGCAACCAAAAAGAAAGCAAAGAAGGCCGCAAAGAAGAAACACTAAGAGCCTTCGACAAAGTAAGAACCGCGGGGACGCTAAAAGCGTCCCCTAAGTTTTTGTGGGCTGGTTTCGGCGGTTCGCGTTTTTGTCGGCTGTGAATAGCCGCTTCTCAGTTGCTGGACAAAGCGAACGGTACGCGCAGAATGCGCAATGGAAGCCGGGCTTGGGCTCGAAATGTCCGGCCGCAACATTTCGCGCAACTTCTTCTATCTTCAGTTTGGCTTCTTGAATTTGAGTTTCGCTGCGGCGAGTGATGACCGAGCTGTTTTCGCGGAGATTGTAAAAGACCAAGTGATCGGCGCGATAGTTCCACTTTTCCCGCGCGGCGAGAGCATAGATAGACAGTTGCACGCTGTCGTCCGCGTCGTCCTGGGATTGCGGTTTTCCGGTCTTGTAGTCGGTGATGACAACGGTGCCATTGGGAAGCCTATCGACTCTATCAATGCGTCCGACCACGGTTACTTCGCCGATCTTCACTTCAAACCATTCTTCCGTCTGCAACACGTCCGGGGCCGGACTCTGGCGGAAGAGGGCAAGAAACTCCCTTAGCTGATCGACTCCCTGGCGCTGATAAAGATCGTGCTGGTATTTGTCCTGCAGTCCGGCCTCGGACAGATCGGCGCGGAAGGAATCGATCAGAGCGTCGTCAGCAATCGGCCGCTCGAAACGGACGGAGTCATAGAAAGTGCGCAGCAGGCGGTGCATGGATGCGCCGTACTGCATGGCGGCCCCGACGTCGCCGGGAATTCTCCAGTCGCGCTCCAGCTTAAACTGCAGCGGACAGATGTCGTATCGTTGAACCGCGCTGGCACTGAGTCTGGCTGCGAGATCGGAAGCCGGCGGCAGATCGAGCCATTGCGTGGTCCGGGAAGGAATCAGCGGGGCGTGCGCTTCCGCGAACATGTCGGTCTGGAATCCGCGCGGCTCAACCTGGCGGAACCATTGCGCCAGTCTGGAGTCTTTCAGAAGATCACGCAGGAATCCGGGAGGCGTGGGATCTTTTTTCCCTTTCCCTTTCCGAGCATAGATGGTCAGCGAGTCGCGGGCACGGGTCATGGCAACGTAAAACAGACGCCGCTCCTCTTGTTCGTTCACGACTTTGTCATCCTGTTGGCCGACAGAATCTGGCGCTCGCAACTCGCGAGGGAATTCGACGAGCGGCTCTTTGAAAGGCGCAGGGAACGACGGGGAAACGGCGCGGATGATGAAAACGTGATTGAACTCAAGTCCCTTCGCGGCATGCGGGGTCATCAGTCGAACCGCGTCTTCGTCGCGCGTAGGGAGACAAATCACCCCGCCCGCTTCGCGAAAATAGTCGAGATACTCGAGCAGTTCGCCAAGTTGGCCAGTCTTGGTGATGGGCTTCGGCTTGGCCTCCCACGCGCCAACGAAATCAAGCACGGCTGCGACCGGAGAGGTGGCACGATTGAGTTGAAAACGGCGAATGATCATTTCCAAGGCGGCTTTGGCCTTGGCGTTGGCCTCGGTAATTTCATCGCGAGTCTGCTGCAGCAACTCGAGGACGGCGGGGCCTCCGGCGATGTTTTTCAACACCGATTCGATTCCCGTGTTGGTCTGTTCCCTCGGAAGCGCCTTCAATCCGGCGCGCAACTGATGCGGGTCGATGGAAAACTGCGGCAACGCGGCGACACGAAACAAACTGACATTGTCGTTGGCGGCGACGACGGCTCCGAGACAAGCCAGCAGGTCGCGGGCTTCGGGAGTGTCCATGACATCCATGTTTTCGATCGAAAACGGAATGCCCTGCTCAGCCAGCTCCGTCGGCAGTTCGTTGCGATGAGAATGCTGCCGGTAGAGAACGGCAAAGTCCTTCCATCGGCAGCGCAGTTGGCGTTGCCGCTGGCGAATTGCTGTTGCCACTTCGGAGCACTCGATATCGTTGGCCGAAAGCACCACGGTCTCGACCGGACGGCTTGGAGCGGCTTGGGGTTCTTCGTCGCGAGCCGAGACCAGCGGGGAACGCTGGTACGCGGACGCCGCGTCCAGACCGCGAGAAAAGACATCCGGATTTTGTGAAATCAGCGCGAAGGCGGTTCTCAGGATGGGAGTGGTCGAACGGCGATTTTTTTCGAGCACCACCATCTTCGCGTCAGGAAATTGCCGGTGAAAAAGAGTGAACGCGGCGCTCGATGCGCCCCGGAAACGGTAGATTGCCTGATCGGGATCGCCGACGGCAAAGATGTTGCGTTCTTCTCCTGCTAGTTGTTTGAGAATTCTTACCTGGGCGAAGTTCACGTCCTGGAATTCATCGGCGAGAATAAAACGAGCGTGGGCGCGCTCATTGGCGAGCAATTCCGAATTCTCTGCCAGCAGCGCATGGGCATTGGTGATCATGTGGCTAAACGTGCCCAGGTTGTCCGCTTGCAGCATGTGCTCGACGGTGGCAAACACGCGTGCGATCTCCTGGCAGCGCTCGATGACTTCCTGATCCGACAACCCGGCGACGTCTTTCGACTTACTCACCCGCGGGACAGCGACTTCGCCGCGTTCGAGCTGGCGCACGTATTCTGCGTATTTTTCCGGGGAGACAAGATCGTCGTGGCAACGCCGCATGAAATCGAGAAGGTCGCGAAGAAACTGGCCGAGGTTGGCGGGGCGAATGAAATGCTTCAGGTGAAGCTCGGGAATGCGCTTGCGCAAGTAGATCCAAAGATCCTGGTCGTCGAGCACGCCGAATTGCTGGCCGCTCCTGATGAGAAGCTCGTTGCAGTATTCGTGAAAAGTAGCAATCTGAAGGCCGTATATATCGGTTCCACGCAGTTCGTCGCGCACTCGTTCGCGCATCTCCTGAACCGCATTCTTGGTGTAGGTGACCGCCAGAATTTCGTTAGGCCGCGAGTGCCCTTGTTGGACGAGGTGCGCGATTCGCCGGGTAAGCACTGTGGTCTTGCCAGTGCCGGCGCCGGCGACCACGAGCATTGGTCCGTGCACATGCTCGATCGCTTCGCGCTGACGTTCGTCAGGTTCGAAGGCTCGCGCGGCCGGGATGAGTTTCGGAGCAGCCACTGAGCAGGAGCATATCAGAGCTCGGGTGAGGATATCGTGTGTCTGGCTGAGATGAAGGAATCGTCCACCGCCAAGGGCCGGTAAGGATCACAAAGGTCAGGACAATTCGGACTGGACGATAGCCATGGCCGCAATTGCTGCGGTCTCAGCGCGGAGGATTGTGTTGCCGAGAGAGGCGGAGATCCATCCTGCGTTCTCGAACAGCTTAAGTTCTTCGTCCGTCCATCCGCCCTCGGGGCCGAGCGCAAGAATAACCACGTTGTCACCAGAGTGGGATTGAAGAACGTCTTTCAGCATGACTTCAGCTTCGGTTTCCGAGAGGAGAATCCGCAGGCTTCCTGAGATGGCGGCGGCGTCCTGCAGTTTGAAGGGCGCGGAGATCTCGGGCGGCGAAATTCGACGGGACTGTTCCGCGGATTGGAGCGCGATCCGTCGCCAGCGGTCGACGCGTTTAGCCGCGGCAATCGCAAGATGAGCTTCGGTTCGCCGGGCGATCATGGGGACGATGCGAGCCACGCCGAGTTCTGTGCATTTTTCGATTGCCCATTCCATGCGGTCGAATTTGAAAATCGAGAGTGCGAGCGTTACTTGAAGAGGAGCCGGAGTGGAAATCACGTCTCCCAGTTCAAATTCAACTCGCTGAGGTGCGATGGTGGTAATGCGTCCGCGGCGAACTTCGTTTTCGGCAACAATGTCGAATTCCTGGCCGACGCGGGCCCGAAGCACGCGGGATAGGTGCTCAGCGTGTGCTCCGACCAGGGTCGCGCGGGTACCAGAGACTTCGTCGGCAATCCAGCGTCGGCGGGTCATTGGTCAGAAAGCTTAAACCACAAAGGACACCAAGGTACACAAAGGAAATCGAGGGAAGGGAATTGGAAAAGTAGCCAGGCGCGGGTGGCTATCCGAAAATATCTTTCACTTTGCCCAGTAGCGTCCTCCGCTGCGGCTTGTTTTCTACCCGCGTGATTCCTTCCAACTCCTGCAGCAGTTCGCGTTGACGCTTGTTGAGCTTGCCGGGAGTTTGCACGCGGACCTCGACGAACAGGTCGCCCTTGCCGTGACCATTCAGCACGGGCACGCCCTTGCCCCGGATGCGTATCGTAGCGCCTGATTGCGTTCCATCCGGCACCTTCAGGGTTTGCTCGCCTTCGAGCGTGGGTACCTGAATCTCGGTGCCTAGCGCTGCCTGCGCGAATGAAATGGGGATTACGCAGTGCAGGTCGTTGCCCTCGCGCTCGAAAAACGGATGTTCTTTGACGTGCAACACAACGTAGAGGTCGCCCGCAGGTCCGCCATGCGCTCCAGCTTCGCCCAGCCCAGAAAAACGTATGCGGGTGCCATCTTCAACTCCAGCAGGAACTTTTGCGTCCACCGTCCTCTGACGCAGAGTGCGGCCTTCGCCTTTGCACTTGGGGCATGGATCGGTAATTACGCTGCCTGCGCCTTGGCACGTGGGACAAGTGCGGGCCATGCTGAAAAATCCCTGCTGGTAGCGCACCTGGCCGCGCCCTCCGCAGGATCGGCAAGGGACGGGAGCCTTGCCCGCTGCAGCGCCAGAGCCGCGGCAATCTTCGCAGGTTTCGTGGCGGCGAACGGTCACGCTGGTTTCCGTGCCGAACACTGCCTCTTCAAATTCCAGCGTCACATCTTCCCGCAGATCGGGACCGCGCTGGGCGCGGGTGCCGCGGCGGGAACCGCCGCCGAAAAGATCTCCAAAGCCGAAAAAGTCGCCGAAGATCTCGCTGACATCCTGGAATACAGTTGGATCGAATCCACCCGACCCTCCGCCGCTTACTGCAGCGTGCCCGAAACGGTCGTATGCGGCGCGCTTGTCGGAGTCTGCCAGGATCGCGTACGCCTCGCTGCATTCCTTGAATTTCTCTTCAGCGTCAGGATTATTCGGATTGCGGTCGGGATGAAACTGCAGCGCCAATTTGCGATAGGCGCTCTTGATCTCCTGTTCACCGGCTTCGCGGGCAACCCCAAGCACTTCGTAATAGTCGCGTTTTACGTTGCTGGCCAGAATAGCTCCAAGTCCTTTCGAATTTCCTGAGTGTTAGTGTTTCGAGTTGCGCGCAACCTTGACCATCGAGGGCCGCAGCAGACGGTCCTTCAACTTGTAGCCGCGCTGCAGCTCTTCCAATATTTGATGATCCGGGGCATCGGTAGTTTCCACCATTTCGATCGCCTCGTGAAGATGGGGATCGAAGGGCTCACCTTTGGCCGGGATGGCGCGCAACCCCAATTTCAGCAACGCATCCTGCAATTGTTTGTAGATAAGCTCGACCCCACCACGGAACTCGGACTTCCCCGCCGGGGCGGTTTGCAGCGCGCGCTCAAAGCTGTCGAGGATAGGCAGCAATGACTTAATCGTGTCCGCCAAGGCGTACTCACGAAAGTCTTGCTGCTCGCGGGCCGTGCGCTTGCGGGCGTTCTCGAATTCAGCCTGCAGACGGGCGAGGCGGTCGATCAGTGTATCCCGTTCGACTTTCAGTTTCTGCAACTCGCCGCTTTCCGTGGATAGGGACCGGGGTCCAATGGTGGCGGAGTCGTCCGCAGCATTCTCCGAAGCAGGCAGTTCATGCTCAACATCAAGTTCCTGGGGATCTACATCCGATTTTCCGTTTGTTCTTGCCATAAAGCTTTTGCTTAGGGACTCCTTACTCAGACTCATTCAAGATTTTGTCAAACATGCGCGCGATGTAGGAAACCGCCGTCATCGTATGTTCATAGTCGATGCGGGTCGGTCCAATGACCGCGAGCGATCCCATAACCTCGCCGCCGACCCGGGCAGGCGCGCCGATAAGCACGAAATTACGCATCGAGGGCAGCGTCTGATCGAGTCCTATCACCACGCGCACGGCTTCCTGCTTGGCATCGAGATACGCGCCCAGCAGGCCGACGATTTTCTGTTTCTCTTCCAGCGTCTTCAACAACTCCTGCAAGCGTTCCCGGTCCTGCTCTCCTGCCACCAGATTAGCGGCGCCCTCCACGTAAACCATTTGGGCGTTATCGTCCGCGGCGAGTGCGCCTTGCTTATAGAGCTGCTCGACCGAGGTCATCAAGCGGTCGTATTCGTTGCGCTCCTGCTCAAGCCGGCGAGCCAACTCGACCCGCATCGCTTCCATGGTCCAGCCACGGAAGTTCTCGTTGAGGAAACGCGCAGCGGCATCGAGATCGGCCTGCGGGAGATCGAGCCGCAGCACACGGTCGCGCACCAGGCCCGACCGCGTGACCAGCACTGCCAGCACCTTCTGGTCGCCCAGCCGGGAAAAATAAACGTGTTCCAGTGCGTTCTTCGGTCCGCCGATGGCTACCGCGACCCCAACATTGTGCGAGATCAGCGAGAGCACATGCGAAGTGCGCTCCATGAATTCCTGCACGTCCGAGACGCCGTGAAACGATTCCTGAATAATATTTTCGTCATCGTTCGAAAGGCGCGCTTTGCCCGTAAGCTGCTCCACATAATATCGATAAGCCTCGGTGCTCGGGACGCGGCCGGCCGAAGTATGGGGCTGCTCGAGGTAACCGGAATCCGCTAGATCCGACATCACATTGCGGATGGTTGCCGGGCTCAATCCTTCCCGATTGGCACGCGCAAGAGTGCGCGAGCCTACCGGCTCGCCCGTGGCGATAAAAGTCTCCACAATCGCGGTCAGGATTTCGCGTTCGCGCTCGCCTATTGGCGGTCCCGGAGGCATACTCTCCTTGTATCACACTGAGCCGACGGGGCCAGCCGGCTTCGCCGTCCATCAACTACTAAGGTATTTAGATGCAACACTTACACTGGAGGACACAAAATGGCCTGTTTGGATTCTAGGAAGCGCTGCAAAGCCTGTCAAGCATTAGCACCCTTACTATAGGATGCGACTTTCAGACGATGAATTGGGTAAATTGTCCCGTTGGAGCGCTGCGTAATCACGGATGGCACGGTACAACTGATCCAACGCGGGAGTAGCGACGCTGCTATCGTTCAGCAGCACGCGGCATTCAATAGCCAGCATCCACATCTCAGCTGCGGCGTGGCGCGCGTGCCGGGCGAAGACATACTCTGCCATCCGATGCGAAAAGAATCGTTGCCAGTACAACACGGCAAACAGGCGCGGGAGCTTGGTGAAAAGCACCATCAAAGCGAACGGGTGAACGGGCTGCCCCCGGGCGCGCACTGCCGAGAATCCTTCTCGCACGCCGCCGACCATAAGCTCTAACAAGGGTCGATTGCGACTCAGTTGCTCACAATTGCCTCCCGCCAGGTAGATAGCGCCGCTTACCGACGTCACAAAGAACGCGTGAGCCAATAACCATGCATCCATGTCATTGTCTGTCTTGGTGCGAAAACCCGATGCGCGCAGTGCCTGAGCAATAGCTCGCAGACGAGTGCTCTGTTTACCACTCGGTTCGCCGAGGGTAGTCGGCTGTTGAGAGATCATGGCGTAGCAGACGACGTGGCCCTCAAGCGTTCCGCCGGCTCCCGGAAACCCAAGCGATACGCGATCTTCGCCCAGAGCATTGACTAACCGGGCCGACCCCAGAGGATTGTTCAGCATGAAAAGTATGGTTGGGATGTTGTGATTTGCCGTGAGGTCCGGCATAGCGCTGTCGAGCTGATCCCTTCTGACCGAGATCAGGGCCATATCGTAATTGTCTTGGGCACGAAGCCGCTCGACGGTCGCTACAGAAGTGGTCGAACGAGTTCCACTTGCGACGTCCTCCAGCACAAGCCCATGGCGTCGAATGTCCGCCAGCCTTTTGGAGCGAGCCAATAGGGTGACGTGATGCCCAGCCTGCTGGAGCCGTGCCGCATATAACGTGCCGATCACGCCGGCCCCATAGACCAGGATGTTCATGCTGCCGTCCATTCTACGGATAGCGTAGCCGGCTCTTCTAGTATGCTGACAGCCTCGGGAGGATCAAAGGGAAGCATGCGGCCGAAGTCCCATATCGCAGTGATCGGAGCGGGCGCGTTCGGCGGATGGACAGCCCTGTATTTGTTGCGCCGCGGCGCGCGGGTCACGCTGCTGGACGCCTGGGGTCCGGGCAATTCGCGATCGTCTTCGGGTGGCGAAACTCGCATCATGCGTGGCACCTACGGGCCGAACCAGCCTTACACAAAAATGGCAGCACGCGCCTTGCAGTTGTGGAAGGAGCACGAGACTCGATGGGGACGGCAGCTTCTGCATCGTACTGGCGTTTTGTGGATGGCAACGTCTAGCAATGACGAGTTCGAACGGGCTTCATTACCTATGCTGCGCGAAGCTGGCATCGTCTATGAAGAATTGTCGGGAAGGGAACTGGGAAGACGCTGGCCGCAGATCAATGTTGAAGATGTACGCTGGGCGATTCACGAACCCGACGGCGGTTTCTTGATGGCGCGGGTCGCGTGCCAGGTGGTGATGGAGGGATTCCTGGCAGAAGGCGGCGAGTACAAACAAGTAAGTGTCTTACCGCATGATCTTGAGACCGGCATTCGCGACGGCCTCACTCTTTCGGATGGTGCCAAATTAATCGCGGACCAATATGTCTTCGCCTGCGGCCCATGGCTGGGTAAACTTTTTCCCGAAACCGTTGGCAATCGCATTCACCCGACTAAACAGGATGTATTCTTCTTCGGCACACCCGCCGGAGATGATCGCTTATCAGCTGCGAGGCTGCCGGTCTGGGCCGATCATCGGGACCGATTTATCTACGGCATCCCGGCGACCGATGGGCGCGGATTCAAGGTTGCCGACGATACGCGAGGAATCGAATTCGATCCGACTGCGGGGGAACGGGCAGTGAGTGAGGATGGGCTGCAGGCCATTCGCGACTACGTGGCTTTCCGGTTTCCTGCGATGAAAGATGCGCCGCTGGTGGAGACCCGGGTTTGCCAATACGAAAACAGCCCAGACAATCATCTGATCATTGATCGTCATTCGGCCGCGCAGAACGTTTGGCTGGTGGGAGGCGGATCAGGACACGGCTTCAAGCACGGGCCAGTCGTGGGCGAAATGGTTGCGGAGTTGGTGATGGAAGGCCAGGAGCCAGAGCCGATTTTTAGATTGGCGCGATTCAGGAAATAAGCTCACTCAATCCAGGGATTGATGAGCGGAGTTGAAACCCGAAAGCCCAGCGTGCGGTTCACTCCTCATCAAAAGGCGCAGGCTTCAGTGCCCAAGCCACCGGCAGGGACATTTTGTTCATTAGCTGCGTTCCGCAAGATACTTGGTACCTCGTCCTCTATCTCGGCGCTCGACTGGGATCTTCGTTGAACCAGGGACCTTGCAAGCAATGTCGCTACTGGATCTGGATGACGCTTTCCCCGGCGCTGGAATTGATCTCGTCTATCCGCGCGATGACTTTCCGGGCAAAATCGTAGAGCGACTTGGCATGTGCAGAGCTTTCGCCTTCGAGAACCGTGGGTTTGCCGCTGTCTCCGGCTTTGCGGATGTCGGGATCGAGTTGGACGTTCCCGAGAAACGAAACGCCGAACTGCTTCGCCGTTTTCTCTGCGCCGCCGCGAGAAAAAATGTCGATCTCATGATTGCAGTGCGGGCAAACGAAGTAGCTCATGTTCTCAACCATGCCCACGATATCGACTTTCATCTGGCGAAACATTTCGATGGCTTTGCGTGCGTCCTGCAGCGAAACATCCGACGGCGTGGAAACCACGATAGCTCCGGTGAGCGGAACGGTTTGAATGAGTGAGAGGGAAACGTCCCCAGTGCCGGGCGGCAGGTCCACGACCAGATAGTCAAGTTGTCCCCACATCACCGAGCCCAAAAACTGCTTGATGATCGAGTGCAGCATCGGCCCCCGCCAGATCAGCGGCTTGTCTCCGGGATTCAGTAGGCCGACCGAAATCACTTTGAGCCCGTGGGCATCGAGCGGCTCAATACGATTGTCCGCGAGCACCTTGGGTTGTGTGTTCAGGCCCAGCATGAGCGGCACATTGGGTCCGTAAACGTCAGCGTCGAGCAAACCCACTTTGTGACCCAGCTTGGCCATGGCCAGCGCGAGGTTCACTGCCAGCGTGGTCTTCCCGACTCCACCCTTGCCGGAGCCGACCGCGATAATCGTTTCTACGCCCGGAAGAGGCTGTGGACCTTGCGGCGGTTGTCCGGGACGGGGAGACATCGGCGTATTCAAGAGATTCACCTTCCAGATAGCTTAGATGAGGCTTACAGCTTGATTATACAAGGGGACACGAACTCGCATTGAAGACACGGAGCTATCGCTCGCGATAAACACGAGTCACCGCGCCGCGATGATATCGGTCAGCACATCCGGCTTAGATTCGTCCCGCACCAGATGCGGATATTGCTCCCCGCCGTGATAATCAAGTTTGTAGATCTTGTAGTAATCGGTGTTCTCGACCAGTAGTTCGATTGGGTCAGAGTTGTTTTTCGATTCCCTCAACGCGTCGCTCAAGACCTCTGGGCAGAATCGATGTCCATCCACTGCCACCACTCTCATCCCCGGCCCGATCCCAGCCTTCGCCGCCGGCATTCCTTCGACTGTGTCAAGGATATTTCCACTTTCTTCGAGCAGCAGGCCAATTGAATACTCGGCGTTGATCTCTTTGCGTTCGCGTTTCCGCGCCTTTATCAGTTCCGAACGAGTTTCGTTATAAACCAGCTTCCAGCCGCTGGCCTCGATGCCTGCAAGCGGCGCACCCGGTCCGTGATTGGTCAGCCGCTCCGTCCAGAATCCGCGCCAGTCGTAAGGGGCAACCTGATTCAAAGTGCTCACCACGTCATCGAACGTGTAGGGTTTCACCTCCGGAGGTCCGCTTTGCCCGCCATGGAAAAGGTGACAGAAGTCGTCCAGCGACTTCTGGCCGTGGGTCTGCTGACGGATTATGGTGTCGACCCACAACCAATTCAGAACATCCTCTTCGTAGTAGTCCACCGTCCTCCGCCAGGACTCCCACTGGGGTGGGGCACCCTGCATGGAGGGCACGCCGTCCGCAGTATCTTGCAGGTTCCGCCATGTGCGGCCCGGAACGTGATCCAGCCGGGCCGCGACTGAGGCCAGATTCTCACGGAACTGCTCCGGGGTGCGGATGCCGCTGCGAGCGCTCAACGTATCTCCGAGATACGAGGTCAGCCCTTCATACACCCAAAGCAGATCGTCTTGCATGGGCTGCTCGTAATCTGGCGTCGCCAAATCCGCCGGACGGCGATATTTTCCATTCCACGAATGAACATATTCGTGCGAAAGCAAGCCAGAAGCCAGCAGTCGCTGGTCCTCGTCCACCAGAGCGCGCTCCGAACTCCGGCTGTCATTCGATTCATGGTGCTCCAGCCCGAAGTGCGCCACGTGGTCGCTGAGGCTGTAAAGAAAGTGGTAATCGCGGAAATGCTGTGCTCCGAAAAGCTTCAGAGCCTGATCGGTCAGAGTTTTGTAGTGCTCGAGAACCTCTTGCGGCGCATCCAGGTCGCCAGCCGCATCGGCGGCAATGTCCATTTCCTGGCGTGGGTTTTCGCTCAGCGGCACTACGCGCAGGTATTGGCCCGCGATCACGGGAGAGTCAACCAATCTGGTCAGCGATGCCGGATTGAACGCGATCACAGATCCAACCTGCGAAGCAACGGGCAGTGGCGTACCAAACTTCCATCCCTCGGGCAGACGCAGGCTTGCCTGATAGGCGAGATCATCCGACCCCCATCCAGCCGGATAGAGCAATACCGTATTCCAACTCAGCACCGTCATCTTGTCCGTAGCGGATGCTCCGCCGGTGTAGATGCCTTCTTCCCCAGTGGGAGAAATGAAATCCAAAGACGCGCTTACCGCGGATGCTCCAGCCGGTACTTCGATATGGATGGTCCATCCATCCAGCAAATCCCGCCGCCATTTCAAATCTTGGCCGTTGGCGGTGAACTTCAGTCCCGCCAAGTCTTGGATCGGGCCCGTCGGTCCGTGCTCGCCCGGAATCCACTTGGGATAGTAGAGCGTCAGCGTGCCGGGAGTGGCCGGGATCGTCATTTGAGCATGGAAGATCTTGCGGGGAGCTTCGCTCGCGTCCACCGCAAGGGTGATCGTGGGCGGCGACAGTTTTGGCGCGGTTTTAGTTTTTTGTGCGGCAACAGGTATTGCTATCGTGCAGACCATAATTACGCACAAGCGGAGATAACGAAAAGATGATTTCATGGGGCTCCGTGATCGATCAGAACACTTGGCGACACACGCGAAGAACAAATGACTATAACAGCCGGGTGTCAGTATCGTCACGCCCGAGCTTCTGATTCTGGCCATTTGTACGCACGCGCAACTTCCAAACGCGCTTTGCTATCATGCTGTCGGTGTCTTCCCATACTCATCGCGGCAGGTTCATTACGTTCGAGGGTCTCGACGGATGCGGCAAAAGCACTCAGCTGGCGAAACTGGCCGCGGCGTTGCGCGCTCAGGGTGTGAACGTGGTCGTCACGCGCGAACCGGGCGGGACGCCCACGGGAGAAAAAATTCGCAAGCTTCTGCTTGATACCAATACTTCCTCGCTGGCGCCACTGGCTGAATTGGCCCTCATGTTCGCGGCCAGAGCGCAGCACATTGCCGAAGTGATTCAGCCGGGGCTTGCCAACGGATGCGTCGTGCTCTGCGACCGCTTTACCGATTCGACGGAGGCGTATCAGGGTGGTGGGCGCAAACTGGGCACCGAACCGGTGTTGGCGCTACATCGAATCCTGTGCGGTGGTATGCAGCCCGAGCTTACGATCCTGATGGACTCCGACGTCGCCCAGAGCGTGGATCGCGCCCGCCGCCGCAACCGGTCTCGTTCTGCCAAGAATGACCGGGGAAAAAGCGATGAAAATCGGTTTGAGCAGGAGAGCCGTGGGTTCTTTGGACGAGTGCGAAACGCGTATCTCGCCATCGCGGCCCGCGAACCGCAACGCATGATTGTCGTGGACGCTCGCGGTACTCCGGAAGTGACGCACCGGCGGATCGTGGAGGTCGTGCGGCGGAAACTGAAGCTGGCAAATGCGAGCGCACAGCATTCAGCATTCAGCACTCAGCAACAGAGCCGGCCGCCTTCCACGCGTAAAGGATAAATCTCAAATGCCTATCAAGACAGTTCCGCTCCGCAGGCATTATCCTGATCTGGCCTAGACCTGACGGCTACTCGTATGGGCTTTTCTGACTTTTACGGCAACTCGGAGGTTGTCGGTCACCTGCGCGACATGCTGGCTCGCAACCGCTTTCCCCAGGCGGTGATTCTGGCTGGCCCCGCCGGTTCCGGCAAGTATACGTTGGCTTTGATGCTTGCCAAGGCGATGAATTGCCTGGCGCCGATCACCACCAGCGGCTTGCCCGACTTTTGTGGTCAGTGTTCAAATTGCCTTCGCATTGCGCAGGCAGAAGATCTCGATGCCCGCTTTGCCGAGGCCGTCGAAGCCCGCGAAGGCCTGCGTGACGCTGACAAGAAAGAAACGCGGCTTTTTGTTCAAACCCATCCCGATGTGCTGGTGATTCCGCCCGATCCGCCGCAGATGATGATCAAGGTGGATCAGGTGCGGCGCGTGATCGAGACCATTTATTACCGGCCCGGTGAAGCTAGGGAGCGAGTTTACATTTTCACCGATTCCGGGTTCATGAAGGAGGCGGCTAACTCGTTGCTGAAAGTACTCGAGGAACCACCGGAATTCGCAACCGTCTTCCTGTTGACGGAGAACGCCGGTGAGTTGCTGCCGACGATCCGATCACGTTCCATGATCGTGACACTGAGTGCGTTACCGGCAGACGAGATAGAACGATATTTGGCGACGAATCGCCCCGACTGGAACCCGAAACAGCGCGCACTGCTGGCCCGACTTTCTGAAGGCGCCGTGGGCCGTGCCCGCAACTTCGACCTCGCAGCCTACACCGCGTCGCGCGCGCACGCTCTCGCCATCCTCAACTCCGCTTTGCGCGCTGCGGATCACAGCGAGCTTTTTAAAATCACCGAGACCTATCGCGCCGGGGCAGAGGGTCGTGACAAAACGGAAAAACTGTTGCGCGCAATCTACTCGCTGCTGCAGGACTTGACGTTCGTGAACTCCGGGACACCGGAACTGATTCGCAACACTGATATCCAGGCCGAGTTGAAGGCGCTCGCTGAATTCGCGGATTTTGCGTGGATTACTCGCGCTTCCGATCGTCTTGCCGAAGTCGAGCGAGGAATGCGCCGCAACCTGCTCCGCTCGCTCTCCCTGGACGCGTTTGCCGTCGAGCTGGAACGAGGGTGAGAATTCAGCAGTTGGCTGCTTGCCGTCGGGTTAGAACGGCCGGGGCGGAAAAGATCCAATCGACAGTAGCCCTGGACTGTTTGGGTCAGCTACGGGAGATTTAGGAGACTCGGTCAGTGTGCACTTGCCGATCGCTGATTTCACTTCAATCTCTCCGATGGATGACGGGGTGCCAAACTCGGCGACATACACGCTTCCGCCCGTCCCGGTGGTTTTTGCCAGGGTCAACGATCCCAGATAGGACCAGTCCGTCACGTAGCCTTTGAGCTTGCCAGAAGTGCAGCCTTTTGAAAGAGTGCCAGCGCTCTTATCGAAAAAAGCCGCACTGACCCTGTCTCCCTGCGTGTTGCTGATGTAGAGCAGCGTCTCGTCCGGGCTGAGTAGGATGTTACTGGCGCTGATTTCATTTCCAAGGCGATAGACGACCGTTGGAGTCAACTTGCCCGAGGAAATGTCGGAGACCTCAACCACGGTCAATGGGGAAGTATCGCCGAAGATGGCGTAGTGGCCGTCCTTCGTAATGTCGACGCCACTTGGATAAGTATTGCCGCCACGTGAGCCCGTGGAATTCTGTTCGTCGCCGTTCGAAACTGGCACGCCCCCTGAAATGTCGAAAGACTCGATCGAACCATCTCCGTAGGTCGCGACCATCATGCTCCCGTGGATAACCATACCGTCGATGGAGCCACTTTGCAGCCCGCCGACGCTGATGTCACCGACAAAACTGATTTTGCACCCCGGCTTCACCAGAAAAGTTCCAATAGTGTTCGAGGTGGTGAAACTGGCATACAGGTACTTGCTGTTCATCGCAAGGCCGATTCCATTGGTGATGCCGGAATCGCTCGATGATCCTCGCGCGCTGCCGCCAACTTTCAGCGTCCGTACGACAAGACCAACAATGTCGTTGCTCGTCGCCTGAGAAGCGTAAACGCATTCCGTATCACCGCTGTCGAGTACGGTGACCCGGTTCGTCGCAAAAAAGCCGCCCGCGATTCCAATACCGCCGGTCGGCACTTTTGCTTTCATGGTCAGCAGCCCGTCCGAAGCCACGGTGTAGAAGGTGACGCTCGTAGGGTTTCTTGGAGGGACGTCGTCGTTGGTAACAACGTAGTGAGTCTTGCCGGCAGCCGCCGCGAGCGAACTCGCGACACAGACCGAAGCCAATAATACTGTTGCCCGCGACAAACAATCTCTAAAGGATATCCGCATACTGTTCCTTACATCTGCAACGCGACCAATCCAGATAACCACGACTGGCGCGGCAGTTCAATAAAAATGACCTGATTATCCCGAAGGTGGTCGCCCAGGGTGAAAATGTTTGCAGAATAGTTGAAAACCGCATCTGCCGCGCGTTGCACGAAGGGTTGACATCCACCGTCGAGACTGACCTTGCGGCAACAATCTACACCAGAAAGCGAATTACTATCCCGCGTAGTTGCGTTTTTCGTAGGGGACGTCGACTGTTTTTTTCACTGCCAACACCGAGCGCAACTGTGCTAGCATTGCGGACCTACGCTGCGTCTCTCGGCTTTGCGGAACTGCATTTGCCACCGACAGTAGCTTTCAAAATAGGGGGAACTACCTTGCCAAAGAAAATATCTCTCGCGATACTCATACTTCTGTTTACGGCGCTCTCAGGCGTTTCGCTGGCGCAGAAGCTGACAAACCTCGTTCATCCAGCGCCCGACGGCGCGTTTGTGGATTATCTGTTAACCGACGGTACTGTGATGGTTCAGGGGCAGAGCTGCACCGATTGGTGGAAGCTCACGCCCTCAAGTTCCGGCAGCTACATCCAGGGCACGTGGACGCAACTGGCCAGCCTGCCTTCCAACTACGCTCCCTATGCTACTTCTGGAGCTGTGCTGGCTGATGGAAGATTTCTTCTGGTTGGCGGAGAATACAGCGACTGCGGCGGCGAATTCACCCTGACCAACCAGAGCGCGATTTACGATCCCAAGGCTAATACGTGGACCATGGTAGCTCCGCCCAAGGGATGGTATGACATCGGAGACTCGCCGGCGGTCGTACTGCCGAACGGCCAGTTCCTCCTGGGACGCAAAACTAATAAAGACCTGGCAGCATTGGACCCCGCTACTCTTAAGTGGACGGCGATGAAACACACCGGCAAAAGCGATTTCGATGCCGAAGAAGGCTGGACCCTCCTGCCGGACGGGACCGTCTTAACCTGGGATGTGAAGAACAGTCCCAACTCCGAAATCTATACTCCCTCGAAGCAAGAGTGGGCGACCGCGGGCAGCACCGTGGCGAATTTGATGGGACCTCCCGAGGAGGGTTGCTTGCATTACGGGAGTCATAATCAGTATGTGTATTGTCCTCCTGGAGAAACAGGACCTGGAATTCTGCGTCCGGACGGCACGGTCTTCGCAACTGGAGCTCTACATCTGGGCGACACTACCGGACACACGTCGGTCTATGATCCGGCAACGGGTAATTGGACTGCCGGCCCCGACTTCCCAAATGGCGATGCTGCCGGCGACTCGTTTGCAGCGCTGCTAACCAATGGCAACGTGTTGGTGTTGGGAAACAGCGGGACCATGTATGAGTTCAATGGGACGACATTCAACCCGACAACTGTAGGTTACGGTAGCTTGATCATAATGCCCAATGGCGAGGCACTGGTCGGTGGCGTCGCCGCTTACAGTTCCAAAGGAACATACAAGAGCTCGTGGGCACCGAAGATCACCAAGTTTCCTTCCACTGTCACCCGTGGCTCCACTTACAAAATCTCCGGCCAGCAGTTCAACGGCTTATCACAGGCGGCTTCGTTCGGAGACGAGTTTACAACCGCGACGAACTATCCTCTGGTACGGATCACGAATAGTGCTACCCATCACGTTTTCTATGCCAAGACACACGATCACAGCACGATGGGAGTCGCAACCGGCAAGGCAACGGTTTTCACCAACTTCGATGTTCCTTCAGGCATGGAGACCGGAGCAAGTTCGCTGGTGGTAGTCGCAAATGGAATCCCCTCCAAGGCGGTGAGCGTAACCGTCGAGTAGGGTTAGGGGTGCAGTCCCGAAGGTTTGCAATTCAGGGCGAAGTGGGGATTACCCCGCTTCGCTCTTTTTCTGGTGGCAAGGAGGGATCCGGTTCTACTTCCCGGTCATCACCAGTTTCGCGATGGTGGCCAGCTGCATGTTCGATGTGCCTTCGTAAATTTTGCCAATCTTCGAATCACGCCAGTACTTCTCCACCGGATAGTCTTTGGTGAATCCGTAGCCGCCATAAATCTCGATGGCTAGCGATGTGACCCGCTCGGCAACCTGGGAACAGAACAGTTTGCACATGGCCGCTTCTTTCACGAATGGAATGCCGCCGTCTTTCATGCGCGCAGCGTTGTAGACCATGAGCCGGGCAGCCTCGATTTCGGTGGCCATTTGCGCAATCTGAAACTGGATACCCTGAAAATCTCCAATCGATTTACCGAACTGCTTGCGCTCCTGCGCGTATTTCACCGCATATTCCCACGCGCCGCGAGCCACACCCGCCATCTGCGCGCCGATCCCGATGCGGCCCTCGTTCAACGTTTCAATGGCGATCTTGTAGCCCTTACCCACTTCGCCTAGAACGTTCGATTTAGGAACGTGGCAATCCTCCAGGATCAACTCGCAGGTGGACGAAGCTCGGATGCCGAGCTTGTCTTCTTTCTTACCGACGGTGAATCCGGGAAATTCTTTTTCGATAATGAAAGCAGTGATGCCCTTGTATCCGGCTGCGGGATCGACGGTGGCAAACAGAATGAAAACGCCAGCTTCTTTGCCATTCGTGATCCACAACTTGCGGCCGTTGAGGACGTAGTCGCTGCCTTTCAGTTCGGCTTTCGTCTGTAGAGCAAACGCGTCCGACCCCGATCCTGCCTCGCTCAATGCGTACGCGCCGCATAAGTCCGCAACCATTCGCGGCAGATAGCGCTTCTTCTGCTCTTCACTCGTCCAACGCAGCAGGGCGTTGTTGACCAATGTGTTTTGCACGTCCACAATCACGCCCGCGGAAGCGTCGACGCGCGAAAGCTCCTCGACCGCGAGAATCGCCTCAAAGAACTTGCCGCCAGCGCCGCCGTATTGCTCCGGGATCTCGATTCCCATGATCCCGAGTTGAAAGAACTGATGAATGAGGTCTTTGTCGAATACACCCTTGTCGTCCATCTCCTTCACCAAAGGACGGATCTTTTCCTCGGCAAACTGGCGGATGTTGTCACGGAAAAGAATCTCGTCTTCCGTGAAGCTGGTCAGCGGAGTAGGCGATTGAAGCTGCAGGACATCAGGCATGAAAGCACCTTCAGGCTAGGATGCGAAGCAAGAATTCTAGCACCTTTAAGGCGGGAGTTTTGTAGCCCGGCAATCTTGCCGCAGGGACGCTACACAGATTAGCTCTGCTTGTATACCAGCTTAAGGCCGTCGGCCTGCATGATGCGCTGGATCTGATTGCGCGCGTGCACCGCCCACGGCCCGGTAGTGTCCAACTTCACGTAGGCGCGCCAATGCTTTAACGCCCTACGCGGCTCCCGAACTTTCTCATAGGCGAGCGCCACATTGTAATGCGCATCGCCGTATGTGGGTGCGAGTTGGAGCGCTGTGTTGTAAGCCTGGATGGCCTCTGCCACCCGGCCAGTTTCATCCAGCACATTGCCCAAGTCGAAGTAAGCCAAAGCGTAGCGCGGATCAATTTGGATGGCCGCACGGTAGTGCTTCTCTGACAGTGTGTAATCCTGCCGATTGTAATGCAACGTGCCCAGGTTGATGTGCGCAGCCGCATGCTCGGGATCCAACTCCAGCACTCTTTGATAAGCCGCAATCGCCTGAGATTGGGTACTCGGATCTTCCTCGAGCGCAATACCCTGGGCGAACAGCCCAGAAACGTCCGCCGGAACCGGCCCCGGTCGGCTGAGCGGAGTTGCACTGGTGACTACATTCTCGCGGGAGGAGAAATCGAACATGAACTGGCCTGCGATGGGCTCGACCAGTCTGCCTTCATGGCGGAATGCAACGCGTTGTCCGGTACTAAAAGCCCCTGCCTCAAGCAACGGATTCGCCATTCCCGCTACCTGTTTCTGCATGGCATCGAGCGAGCGGCGGATTACCGCGGGCCGCACTTTGCGAGCGCACAGGTCTCGAATCTTCTTGACTTGCAGAAGGTCGAAAAACGAATAGCTCTCCGCGACGGCTACCAGTTCAGCTTTTTCCCAAGCCTGCAACTGACGCGCCGTAAGCCGAAGAATCCGTAGCACATCTGCTCGACTGTAGCGATACACGGTTATAGGAGGCGTTCAGCGCCCATTATCCGGAAGGCGAGGTTGTGTTGGCAAGTGGAAATAAGGCTCTACGGGAATCTAGAACAGCAACTTGCCTCGCCTGTGGTGCAATTTCGAGGCGCAGCTCAAGCCCCGGACACCTCGTCCGGGCATCGAGCGAAAACACGGCGCAAGCTGTGCCGGCCTGTCATGAACTTTTAATGTGCTGGAGGCGCGAAACTTTGATCTTCCAGAGCTATCATTGACGGTTCCTCAAAACCTGAAGAAATGCCATGAAACGCAAAACCGTTCAAGATCTCGAGTCCACAAGAGAAATGACCGGACTGGTGCAGCAAGCCTGCCTGGTCGCCAAAGACGCGGCGTTTAATCTGCGAGACTTTCTCGAGAATTCTTCCAACATGGCATTCATCGCAGTGAAGGATTGCGAGAAAGAACTGGACCGCGCCGAGCGCAAAATCGACGACGGGATTACTCACGCCATCACGCAAGTCACAGAAGCGGAGGCGCGTGAACTGCTCGCCTGCCTGAAATTCATCATCGATCTGGAGCGCATCGGAGACTTAACGTGGTCGGTGACCCAACGCCTGCAGCGCTTGACCCCAAAGATCCAGCGCGACGATCGCCGCGACTTGATCGCCATGGCGGACATCCTGGAAAGAATGCTGGAAGTCGTGCATAAGGGGTTTGTGGACCGCGATCTGGAATCGGCGAATTGGATACTGAAAACCGACTCTCAGATTGACCAGGTTTGCCGGGCAGTTTTTCAGCGTCACCTCGAAAGCAAGAGCAAAGAACGCCGCGAGTACAGCACCAATCTGCTGCTGATGGCGCAAGCCTTCGAGCGCGCCGGAGATCACGCCAAGAACCTGGGCGAAGAGTTGGTTCACCTGGTGGAAGGCCGCAGCGTTCGTCACGAGCCCAAGAGGTCGCAAAGCTCACGCGCCGCGCGCGAAACGTAGCCCGCGAGCGTCTACTTCAGGCCTTCGACTAAATAAAGGTCTCCGAGGGTTCGATGGAAACCGTAAACGTAGGTCTTCCCGTCCGGTGTCATCAAAATAGGTCCAATCGTGGAGACGCCAGTGGGATCGAGCGGAGCGATCTCTTTCCACACGGTTTTCTTTCCCGTGGCCAAATCCAACCGATAAACCTTGGCAGGCACTTCGCCAGTCCGGTAAAGATAAATGGAGTGGGCGTCCTGACTCCAATTGATGGGTATGTCTCCGGCTTCCATGCCGCTCACGGATCGAGGCTCGCCCCCGGCGGAAGGGTAGAGGTAGCCTTTTTCATCGGGGCCAATGCCGACCACCGATTGGCCGTCGGGCGAAATCGCAAAGTTTTGTGCGTCGACGCCTTCGGGAGTAATCGGTTTCGGTTTTCCGCCGGACACATCCTGCACATAAAAGCGCACGCCGCGTCCCGGTTCGTTACCTGAAAAAACCAGTCGCTTGCCGTCAGGAAACCAGCGTGCCCACTGATGGTTAATCGAATCGCTGGTGAGCGTCTGGGTTTCGCCAGCCCCAGTCGGCAACAGCCGGAGTTGTCCGGGCGAGATTGGTGTGACTACGAGCACCCATTTCTGATCGGGTGAGAGGGCGGAAGCGCCGCCTTCGCCGAGTCGTATGGCCGGTGTTCCGTCAGTGTTCCGAATATAAACTGCGTAGGTTAGGTCTTGCGCATCTCCGTACTGCACGCCGCCGCCGATTCCTTCTTCATCGAAAAGCAGAGTCTTGCCGTCGGCGGAAAGGTCGGCGGGATAAGAGTAGTCGAGCCAGGAAAGATCTCGCTCTTTGGTCGTGCCTCCGCCCAGACCCATGACTTCGCGGCGGCGGTCGGCGCGGGCGAGCAGAACGCGTCCGTCGCGCCAGATATCGAAGATCACCAGAGAGCCCGGTACTCGCGTTACCAGCCGATGCTTGCCCGACAGGTCGACGGCAGTGATGTAATGAAACAGCCCCAATTCGCTGGCAGTGAACCAGACTTCCCGTCCGTCAGGCGACCACGCGAGACCCTGTGTACCGTACCATTCGCGGGTTAACTCGGTCTTATGACCGGAAACATCCACGACGGCAACGGAGCCACCGTCATCGCCCTGATTGGGATGGTCCATGAAGGCGATGACATCGCCTTTGGGAGAAACTCGGGGATAACTGATCCAGCCGCCGCTGGTTTCGTAGAGGACTTTGCCGATGGGATATTCAAGCCGGTCGCGCCCGCCCACATTGCGCACGACGGCTAAACTATTTCCGTCCGGGGCCCAATCTGCCCATTCGACGTCTTCGACAATTGGCCGGGGCGCGCCGCCCGCTAACGGCGCTCGGGCCAGCGTGCCCACGTTGATCCAGGTTCCGACGGGATGGCTGCCTAGTGAAAGCGCCATCTCGCCTCTCGATGAAATGGCCAGAAGTTCGGCGCGACCGAGCCCCAAAGAACGCGATTCGACCATACCCTGGCGGGCGGAGAAAGTCTCGACAGGATTCCCTTGCCATGCTGCGCTATATAAGATCGTTTGGCCATCGGGTGCGAATCGGGCGGAGCGAATTTCGCCGCGGCGAAAAGTGATTTCGTGATAGAGCGGCGCGCTGGCGGCCGACGATCCCCACAAACGCTTACCAGCGAGTAATCCCACCGCAAGACCTACCAGCAGGCCGAACCCGACCAGCGCGGGCAGAAGACGACTGTGTGGCTGGGCCGGAATCTGTTTTTCGGTGCGCGCTTTTTCCGCCACTGTCGAGACCACGCCACTGATCCCGGCGCGTGCAGAATCAGTGTCTCGTTTTAGGCGCTTCAGGTCGGCGCGCAGCTCCGCTGCGCTCTGGCAGCGCAACTCGCGGTCCTTCTCCAAAGTCTTGTTCAAGATCACTTCCAGTTGCGGGGGCAGTCCCGGGTTCAACTGGACCGGGGGCGTAGGCACTTTGTTCAGGATCGCTTCAAAAACAACAGCGGATGTCGTTCCCGAAAATGGCTGTCTACCGGTTGCCATCTCGTAGAGCACGACGCCGAACGAGAACAGGTCCGTGCGATGATCCAGCGTCTCCCCACGCGCCTGCTCTGGCGACATGTAAGAAATGGTTCCCATCGCTGTCCCCGGCGTGGTGAGTTGGTCCACGCTAATGGCAGTACGCGTCGCCCCGCCGGACACGTCCATAACCCCGCTTCCCTGCGGAGTGAGTTTGGCCAGTCCAAAGTCAAGAATCTTGATTTGCCCGCGCTGAGTCACAAACACATTCGCCGGCTTGATATCGCGGTGTACAATTCCGCCGGAGTGGGCGGCATCGAGAGCGTCGGCAATCTGGATTCCCATCTCCAGCAATTGTTCGATCTTGAGCGGACGGCCCTCGATCTTGTGCTTAAGAGTGGCCCCCTCCAGATACTCCATGGCGATGAAAGCTCGCCCATCCTGTTCGCCGATGTCGTAAATGGTGCAGATATTGGGATGGTTTAGGGCAGATGCCGCCTGCGCCTCACGCTGGAAGCGGCTGAGGGCCTGAGCATCTTTGGCAACCTCTTCAGGAAGGAACTTCAGCGCGACGAAGCGATGCAGGCGGGTGTCTTCAGCCTTGTAAACAACGCCCATTCCTCCACCGCCCAACATCTCAACGATTCGGTAGTGGGAAATGGTCTGGCCTATCATGGTCCGAGTGGCGGCGGGCCGTTCCTCTAAGTCGAGCCATCTTAGTGGGATTGGGTTCTTCCGTCAACCCGCGGGGATGGCAATCGAATCGGCTCTATGGGAAACTGTGTTCGTGCCAAAAGCAAATCTTCGCTTAGTTCCCGGGAAAGGGCCGTTCCAAGAGCTTGAATGCTCGGTCTGCAAAGCGAGATTCTCTGGAATAAGCGATACATCCGATCTGACAACCGTGGGTGTTCTCAAGGCTGCGCTGTTTAAGAAATGGGACGCGCATCTATACTCTGCCCACCGCCGCCAATGGGATTTCGAGCAAAAGAAAAAAGCGAAGCGCGGTGCTGCTCGTAAATGACAATCGGCAAGGGCAAAAGTCTAGAAGCACTCGCTGGGAACTAGCAGCAAGTGGGAAAGATACGAACCGACTAGTGCATTCTCTTGTTTACCTTCGCGTCCTTGGTGGTTGATGTTTTTACTTCTAGGAAACCCTCGTTCGCATCCGCACCCCGCCGCACAGGACTATAATCGCGCTTCACAAATATGGCGCAAATCGAAGAGCGTTTGAAAGCACTCGGGCTGTCTCTGCCGCCCCCACCGCGGCCGCCGCAGGGCGTTGTTCTGCCGTTTCAGTTTGTCCGCGTCATTGGCCGCCGCGCGCTCATCTCCGGTCACGGCCCGCAGAACCCCGACGGCTCATTCGCCGAACCGTTGGGGAAAGTCGGACGAGAGATCAGCCTCGAACAGGGCTACGCTGCGGCTCGCCTCACCGCCTTGTCGATCCTGGGCAGCCTCAAACGCACGATTGGTGATCTTGACCGCATCGCCGCATGGGGCCGCGTTTTCGGAATGGTCAACTCGGCCCCCGGATTCAACCGCCAGCCGAGCGTCATCAACGGTTTCTCCGATCTCATCCTCGAACTCTTCGGACCTGAAACCGGCGCGCACAGCCGCAGCGCGGTCGGCCTCGCGGAGCTTCCATTTAATATTCCGGTTGAGATCGAGGCAGAAGTAGAGCTGGTCGAATAGTCGGAGTTTCCGAGGTTCTGCGAAGACGCTCATGTCCGCTGCCTTAGCAGGTGTGAACCCGGCCCTTTAAGCCACGAATAACGTCCTCAGTTTCCCCAACGATCCGTACAATCAGTTCCGCGGCAGATTGCCGCCGCGCCAGCCGGACACCTTGCCCGGCCCAAAGCGACAGAAACTCTGCTCTACCCTGCTTGGCGGCCGCCGTCCGCAGCGGTCGCGTGAGAATATTCTGAAGCGGGAAGGGAAGAATGGAGTTCGGCTCTTCGCCGGACTCAACCTCGGACAGGAACCGATTCACGATCCCCCGCGCAGGCCGTCCGGAGAAGGCCCGCGTGATTCGTGTCTGGTCTTCGCGAGCAGCGAGAATTGCCTCTTTGTAAATCTCCGGCACGCCGGCCTCGCGGCAAGTCAGAAAAGCGGTGCCCATCTGTACTGCACCCGCCCCAAGAGCGAGCGCAGCCGCAACTCCTCGCCCATCCATAATTCCACCAGAAGCGATCACAGGCACCTTAACCGCGTCCACAATTTGCGGAACCAGCGAAACCGTCCCAATCATTCCAGATTCGCAGTCGCTGAACTTATCTGTGTCTCTTTCTGCAAACGACCCTCGGTGGCCGCCGGCCTCACTGCCTTGCGCGACCACCGCGTCGACGCGCGACTTCTCCAGCGCAATCGCTTCGGCGACCGTGGTCGCTGTACCGATCAAGAACATTCCCCGTCTCTTGATACCTTCGATCGCGCTCGCTGGAAGAAGACCAAGTGTGAAGCTGAATAGAGATGCCTCCGTCTCCAGCGCTGCTGCAAGTTGTCCAGCGAATGTATCGCCCGGGGATTCGGGGATCGAAGGCGCAGGCAAACCGAGTTCCGCGAAGAATGGCGCTACTCGATCGAGCGCCGGTCGCGTGTTGCTCGGCAGTTCCGGAACGGCCAGCGGTGCGAACAGGTTTATACCAAACCGCCGAGCAGTTCGCTCTCGCACCGCGCGCCCAACCTCGAGAATTTGCGCTGGCGTCAGGTACGCGGCTCCAATGAAGCCAAGCCCACCAGCGTTGCAAACTGCCGCAACCAGTTCCGGAGTGTCGCCGCCGCCTGCAAGCGGCGCTTGAATGATCGGGTTCGCGATCCCGAGATGTTTTGTGAGGGTTGTCTCGATTGCCATCTAGATCGTCTCGTGACTCAGCCGATTTGATGCCGCTCACCCATTCGCGGCTTCTATTCCGAGTCAAGACTAAGGTCGGTTTACGCCACTTAAATAGCCTCCCAAATGCCCGGTCACCGCGATGACAGCGACGCCCAGAAATTCGACTGCCAGGCGAAAACCGCTAACGCTGCCTTCTTCACAATCCGAGCAGGTTTGGATGGAGTTTGGCGTAACCGTGTTCTTGCGCCCACAGGTCGAGCGGGACGGATGCGAGTTCGTCGACCAGCGGGTCGGCCAAGCCATTCTTCGTGAGGTCGATCGACTTGATGTAAGTATGGCAGGCGTCGCAGCTCTCCACTCGCACATGGGGAAATTGTTCGGCAGTGTAGACCGGAAGTTTGGCTTGGTCTTCCTGGCCGCATCCAGGACAAACCACGCGCCGGAATGCCCATTCGGAACGACAGAAAGCGCAGACCAAGCTGCGGCGTGCCCCGTCGCCTTGTTGGCGGAGAACTCCGAGCGCCGGCTTGCGATTGCAGAACGGGCACACCGAATGGTTATAGCCGTCGACCTGCAATCGAGCCCGGGAGACGACGAATTCCGCGTAGGGCTGCAAGAAGGCGAGAGCTAGAAATTCGTCCGGGTAAGACGGCGGCTGGCCAGCCGCGGACCAACAAGCGTTGAGCAGATCCGACCATGACCTGGAGTCCGCGTTGCGCAGATCGTGAGCCACCTCGGCGAGGCGCGCCGGTCCGTTCGCTTCGACGACGCCAAGAAATTGGGGGAAGCTGGAGAGCAGTTCTGGCAACTCCAGCGGAGCGGATAGATCCACGGAGCCAGCGTGCGCACGTTCGAACCGTTGGTGGAGGCTTTGCTGAAACTGAGCCAGGTGGATGTAGAAGCCCAGGATTTCTGCGGCAAATGGATGCTCAGCCGCAAGTTGCTCAGCCCGACGGGTGCGCCGCTGCCACGGAGTGTTAGCCACGCCGCGATTATGGGGCTTCGACTCTCGACAAGCAACTGCACGGGGCCGCGGGCTCATCCCATGCGAGCGCATTGGATTGACTCAGGCCGAGTCCCCGGACTATATTCTCCGGTAGATTTTAGGCGCTGTTCTAAGCCCTGGTGTAGGTTTGCAATCCAAGCGGTCGGAGGATGCACGATGGAACTCTCCCGCAGAACCTTCCTCAAGAGCGCGCTCGTTGGTGGAGCGGGCTTTTCTCTCCTGGGATTCGATCTCACTCCCGCGGTTGCGCAACTTAAAGAACTGAAAATAGCCCGCGCGACCGAGACGCGATCAACCTGCCCGTATTGTTCCGTAAGTTGTGGCGTCCTGATTTACACGATCGGCGATAAAGCCAAGAACGTGACGCCGCAAGTGATTCACGTCGAGGGCGACCCGGACCATCCCATCAATCGCGGCACGCTGTGCCCAAAGGGAGCTTCGCTGGAGCAGGACATTCTCAACCCGCGGCGCCTGCTGAAGCCGCAAGTCCGCCGCCCTGGCTCGGATCATTGGGAAGACATTGCCTGGACGCAGGCCATTGACGAGATCGCCCACCGAGTAAAGAAAACGCGCGACGACACGTTCATTGAAAAGGACGCACTCGGACGCACCGTGAATCGCTGCGAAAGCATGGCTTGGATCGGCGGCTGCACTGACACCAACGAGTTCAACTACCTGGTCGTCAAGACCATGCGCAGCCTGGGGCTTACCTATATAGAAAACCAGGCCAGGGTTTGACACGGCCCCACGGTCTCAAGTTTGGGACCAACTTTTGGAAGAGGGGCCATGACCAACGGCTGGATCGACATCAAGAATGCCGACATGATGTTGGTCATGGGCGGAAACCCAGCTGAGAACCATCCTTGCGGCTTCAAGTGGGCGATTGAAGCCAAGAAGACTCGCAATGCGAAGCTGATCGTGGTGGATCCACGCTTCACGCGCACCGCGGCCACATCGGACCTGTTCCTCCAGATTCGCGCCGGAGCAGACATTGCGTTTCTAGGTGGAATGTTGCATTACGCGATCGAGACCAACCGCATCGCAAAGGAATATCTCGTTAACTACACCAACGCCGCCTTCATTGTGAAGGACGGTTTCAAGCTGCCTGAAGACGGCCTCTACTCTGGCTTCGACGCTGCTTCGCAGACATACGACCGGTCCTCGTGGAACTACGAGGAAGGAAACGACGCCGGTAGCGCTGCGCCCTCGCATACGGCGGCAAAGGCTGCTGCGCCCGCTCCGGGAACTCCGCCACCTTTGCCACTGCTGCCAGCGAAGGTGGCTTATGACCTGACTCTGCAGCATCCGCGATGCGTGTTTCAGTTGTTGAGACAGCAGTATTCTCGCTACACGCCGGAAATGGTCGAGCGCATCACTGGCATCCCGAAAGATCACTTCCTGAAAGCCGCCGATTTATTTACTTCCATCCGCAAGGATGGCGACATGAAGAAAGTGGCCACGATTATGTACGCGGTGGGGTGGACGCAGCACAGTTTTGGCACGCAGATCATCCGCACGGCGGCTATTTTGCAGTTGCTGCTCGGTAATATCGGGCGCGCCGGCGGCGGCGTTAACGCTTTGCGTGGTCACTCCAACATTCAGGGCGCGACGGACATGGGCGGCGTGTTCGACAGTTTGCCCGGCTACCTGAAGGTTCCGAACCCGACCGATGTTGACCTGGCCGCATGGTTGAAACGGATCACGCCAGCCGCATCCAAGCCGGCGCCGTGGGACTCGTTTAATTATTGGTCGAACACGCCGAAGTTTGCCGTCTCCTATTTGAAAGCGTTCTTCGGAGACGCAGCAACAAAAGAAAATGACTTTGCTTACCAATACATGCCGAAGGTGGATCGCAACTATTCCTGGACGCAGATCTGGGACAACATGTATCGCGGGTCGGTGAAAGGGATGTTTGCGTTCGGCATGAACGGTGTTGCTATTGGGCCCGACTCGCAGAAAAACATCGATGCACTGAAGAAAGCGGACTTTCTCGTGGTGGGTGAGATTTATCCGGATGAGACCAGCGAATTCTGGAAATCCCCCGGGATTAATCCTGAGGAGATGAAGACCATCAACACCACGGTCTATCGCCTGCCCTGCGCAGGTTTTGCCGAGAAAGATGGGTCGATGACCAACTCGGCGCGCTGGCTGCAGTGGAAGAACGTTGCGGTCCCTACTCCGGGTGACTGTCGCTTGGACCAGGACATCGTGGCACAAATTTTTCTCAAGGTTAGGGAGCTTTACCAGAAGGACGGAGGCAAGTTTCCGGATCCAATCCTGAATCTGACTTGGCCTTATGTGAACGCTCAGCATCCCGCGCTCGGAGATTTAGCCAAAGAGATGAACGGCAAAGCGCTTGCCGATCTCACCGATCCCAAAACCCAGGTGACCATCAAGAAAGGTCAGCAACTGCCGGGTTTTGCCTGGCTGAAAGACGACGGCACAACTTCCTGCGGGATCTGGATTTATTCCGGATGTTGGACTGAGGCAGGAAATCAACTGTCTCGACGCGGCACTGAGGATCCATCTGGACAGGGGATATATCAGAACTGGTCGTGGTCGTGGCCGGCCAATCGCCGCGTTCTGTACAACCGTGCATCTTGCGATCCTTTGGGCAAGCCCTGGGACGCAACCCGCAAGCAGGTCTGGTGGAACGAGTCGGCCCAACTCTGGGTGGGAAACGATGTGCCCGACTTTAAGCCGGATTCGAACCCGAAAGACCACATGGGACCGTTCATTATGAACGCCGAAGGAGTCGGCCGGATTTTCGCGCCTTTGGGATTGTTTGCAGATGGTCCGCTGCCTGAGCATTATGAGCCGATCGAGAGTCCGGTGCAAAACGCGCTACACCCGAATCAGTCGAACAATCCCGTGGTGAAGAAACTGAAAACAGCGGCAGACAAATACGCAACGCCGGGCGACGGCTTCAACATCATCTGCACCACCTACCGACTCACAGAGCATTACCACTACTGGACCAAGAACAATCAGATGAACGTGCAGCTCATTCCCGAAGCCTTCGTCGAGATTCCTGTGGAATTGGCGGCGGAGTTGGGAATCAAGGGCAACGACAAAGTGAAAGTTACCAGTGCGCGCAGCTACTACGTGGCCAAGGCGTTTGTCACAAAACGCATCAAGCCGATGACGATCGACGGCAAGAAGGTCTATCAGATTGGCATTCCGATCCACCAGGGTTATCGCGGTATTCAGGAAGACGAAGGCAAGAACGCGAGAACGATCCTCAACCGGCTTACGCCGACAGTCGTTGATCCGAACGCATATACACCGGAATTCAAGGGCTTTCTGGTGAAGCTGGAAAAAGCATAGTGCTATGAGCCAGGCAACATTGGCAATCCGCAAAATATCCGGCCATGCCGGACCCGCACCGGGCGAAGGAGTCGAACGCGACTATCAGGTCTGCAAACTCGTTGACACTACCACTTGCATCGGCTGCAAAGCCTGCGAAGTCGCCTGTCTCGAGTGGAACGGATACACGTTCACCGACACTGTGTTCGACAACAGCTATCAGACCATGCCACAGACGGCGTGGAATTACTGGAACCTGATCAAGTTCAACGAGCACGAGCGCGAGGATGGCACTGTCACCCTGCTCATGCGCAAAGATCAGTGCATGCACTGCGCCGATCCCGGCTGCCTCGCGGCGTGCCCGGCGGACGGCGCCATCGTGCAATACACCAACGGTATTGTGGATTTTCAGCAGGAGAATTGCATTGGCTGCGGATACTGCGTCAGCGGCTGCCCATTCGATATTCCCAAATTCAACCCGGCGACCAAGAAGATGTTCAAGTGCACGCTTTGCTCCGATCGGGTGAGCGAAGGGCTGGAACCAGCGTGCATCAAGTCCTGCCCAACCGGCTGTCTCCACTTTGGCAGCAAGGACGATATGAAAGATCTTGCAGAGACGCGTGCAGACCAACTTCGTGAGAATTTCGGCTTCGAGAAGGCGGGCGTTTATGATCCGGCGGGCGTAGGCGGAACGGGTGTCATCTATGTGCTTCACGATGCTACGAATCCCGAGGCCTATGGCGGATTACCCAAGGACCCGCACATTCCGTGGGTGGTCCGCTTCTGGAAAGGACCGGCAAAGTGGATCGGAAATCTCGCCATGCTGGGCGGCATTCTCGGCGTGACTCTGCATTACCTGCGCTACGGTCCGAAGGAAGTGCATCCCCCGAAAAATGAGAACGGAGGACAACCGTGAGCACCGCGCAGGTCGTTTCCTCTGGACGAACCGCTGGCGAAACCGACGGCCGCATCTGTCGCTATACGCTTGGCGAACGCGTTCATCACTGGCTCGGCGCATTTACCTACGTCTATTGTCTGATCACCGGACTGGCCTTCTGGTCTCCTTATATGTTCTGGTTGGCCGTGCTGGTTGGCGGCGGCCCGACAGCCCGATTCTGGCACCCCTGGTTTGGCCTCGCCTTCGCATTCTCAATGTTTTGGATGTTCAAGATGTGGCATCGTGACATGCGCACGACCGATGCGGACCGGCGCTGGTCAAAAGTGATGAAACAGTACATTGAGAACGACGATCAGAATCTTCCGCCCGTGGGACGCTTCAACTACGGGCAGAAACTGTTCTTCTGGCTGATGTTTTACGGCGTGATCCTACTGGTGATATCGGGCCTGGGGCTGTGGTTCGTAGAATCGATCCCATGGAGTCTGCGCTGGCTGCGCTACACGGCGGTTACGGTCCACGTGGTTGCGGCGCTCGCGACCATCGGTGGCTTTATCATTCACGTTTATATGGGCACGGCCATGGTCCGCGGAGGCTTCACCTCGATCATCCGAGGGGAGGTCACTACGACTTGGGCGAGAACCCATCACCGCCTCTGGTACGAGCAGATAATGAGCGGAACGTCCCGGAAGCAATGAGAACTCGCCACCAGATTCCGTGATGAATGCGTTCGCTCTCCTGTATGCTCGCCACAAGCCAGTGCAGTACTGAACGTCACGAACGACAGTAAATTGCGGCTCCGGTGTTTGTGCCGCGACAGGAAGCGCGAAGAGAATCAGGCCAGCAAAACAAAACCACATAAAACCTGCGTCGAGCGGATGCTATTTGTTTGCGTAATGGTCTGCGCCGAGAAAGTGCAGCGAGACGTACGGCGCGTTACCCACCACCCAGCTGTCGTGACCCGGAGGCCCGGGTGGAATGTAAAAAAGCGCGCCCGCGCGGAGTTCGTGGACCGTGCCGTCTTCCATCGCAGCGGTGGCACAGCCGGACAGTACTAACCCAACGTGCTCGACGTTGCAGCGCGACGCGCCCACACTGGGTCCGACATGAACGGACCACTTCCATCCGGGTTCGTACGTAGCCCGGCCGATAGTCATGCCTCCGATGCGAACCAGTTCGAATTTCCCTTTTTCAAATATCCGCACTTCATCGGGCTCTTCAAAACGCTTCAGAACGACTTCAAGCATCGTCATTTCTCCTTCACGAGTCAGATTTATCGAACGCGAGCATCGTACACACCGAAGTGTGGATGTCGATGCTAGCGCAGCCAATCGGGCTGCAGACCGCGGAGTTGGCGCAAGTCCGGGGCCCAGCGTCGGTCGCTTTCCCCTCGTGCACACAACTCATTGACTATGAGAAGGACTCAAAGGTCTCAGCAAATGTGACTCCAACGCGAGGTCTTGCGCAGTTCGTCCGCGCATCAGTTCAGGTAAGTTGGCTGAGGTTGTGGCAAGATATACATAACAAGCAGCAGAGACATATCTATCGCGCCGTTCGTCTTTAACGGCCACCGGAGGACCTTCTTATGGCTTCTGGTGATCACAGTGACCGTGAATCAAGATGACCGGCACCCACACGCAATCGTATAACCCGCCCGTTCCGTCGCAACCGGGAAACTACCGCCGGCCATTGGCCGTCGTGACTGTGCTTTTTTTCATGTGGGGTTTTCTTACTTGTTTGAACGACATCCTGGTTCCACACCTGAAGTCGATTTTCGAACTGAGCTATGCGCAGGTAATGCTAATTCAGTTCAGTTTTTTCTCGGCGTATTTCGTGTTTTCGGTTCCCGCCTCAAAGATCGTGGATTGGATCGGCTATCAGCGCACCATGGTCGCCGGCTTGATGATCATGGCAGTTGGTGCATTCTTGTTCGTCCCTGCAGCGAGCGCGCCTTCTTATTCACTCTTCCTGACGGCGCTCATTATCCTGGCGGCGGGAATCACGGCCCTGCAAGTCGCGGCGAATCCTTATGTCATCGTGCTGGGCGCACCTGCAACCGCTTCCAGTCGCTTAAATTTGACTCAGGCGTTCAATTCACTGGGCACGACCATCGCTCCCAAAATCGGCGGCCTGTTGATTCTGAGTGCGACGCCACTCGCCATCGAAGAAATGAGGAGACTCTCGCCGGTGGCTCTCCAGTCCTACCGCGCCCAGCAGGCCGCGTCCGTCAAAATGCCTTATGTTGTCATCGGCGTGCTTCTGGTTCTGCTAGCGGTCGTGATCGCCTGTTCCAAACTGCCGAAGATCGGGTCGGCACAGCGCGAATTGGGCCAACCGGTGCATGATTCGCTGTGGAAGCACCGGAATCTAATTCTTGGCGCCGTCGGCATCTTCACTTACGTTGGAGCCGAAGTGGCAATCGGCAGCTTCCTCGTCAACTATTTTGGGCAGCCGGGCATCGCGGGGCTGACAGAGAAGGCCGCAGCCGGATACGTTTCTTTTTACTGGGGCGGAGCGATGATTGGACGGTTTATCGGGTCAGGCCTTTTGCGCAAGGTCAAGACCAGACGCCTTCTCGGGCTGTGCGTGGCCTGCACCACCACGCTGCTCATCACGTCCATTCTGACGACCGGACATGTTGCGATGTGGAGCATTCTCGCCGTGGGATTCTTCAACTCCATCATGTTCCCAAGCATTTTCACACTGGGTCTGGCGGAACTCGGTCCTTTGTCAGGGGATGGTTCTGGAATTCTCAATATGGCGATCGTCGGAGGGGCCGTGATTCCGCTTGCACAAGGCTTCATGGCAGACCGAATCGGAATCCACCATGCGTTTTTCCTGCCGGTTATCTGCTATCTCTATATCCTCTATTACGCACTGGTCGGTTCCGAGCCAAACAGCGAACGAATTCGCCAAGCCTGACCCCGTTCTATATGCAAATTCAAGCCGCTACCGCGAATCCTCCGTGTATCTTGAGGCAACTCTTCAATGCAGCCAGAGCATAGAGAGCATCGTCCAGAGCTTCCTCTTCCTGAATGTTATCTCCCGAAGTTCTGAACAGCTCTCTGGCTCGGTTTACGATTGCGCATTCCGCTTGGGCAATGCGCGTGGTGGTTTTATCCCTATCCGCTTCCATCAGGGCCGCCAGATACAACTCCTTCCACGCACAGCCTTGCGAAGATGGGTTTTCAGAAGTGACCATTTGATCCTCCGCCATGTTTACAATGGTTGACTTTGCGAGTGAGTACGCCGCGCTTAAGATTTACTTGCAGGGCAGAGACGCGGCAATACAGTCAATCCTGTAGATTTCCGCCGTTTTCCACACTGGTGCAGGTGTTGTTCACCAGCTCGGTTGGGCGGGAGCTATCTGGAATAAGCATTGGCCTTGGGGTTGGCCTCAATAGGGGCACTGGCACGGTCTTTGTGGCCAAAATCCGAGCCGAAGTGGGGTTCTGAGTTTGTGCCCGTAACCTTAACCGGAAGCTCAGTTCCTGCCCCATGCTTGCTGAAGAAAGGATCCGCGGGCTTGAGGAGTATGGACTTCCAGCCAGTCACCATCTGGGAAAGCTTCGCGTCCAAGCGTGCCTTGCCATGGAAGTCAAATTGATTGCCGTCCAGGCTGTACTGGCCGGTCAGGTTAACCTGGGTTCCGGGAATCTCGAATTGGAGTTGGGAAAAGGAGATCACCCCGTTTTCCAGTTTAAAGACGCCGCTGAGATCGGAGCGCACGTCGTCGGCTACATTTTCGCGAGCCAGTTTTGGTTTCCCGAGACTGCGCATACTCAAAGCGTCGATTTTGCTCTGGATTTTGTCGTTCGAAAAATGTGCCTGCGAAATTCGGAACTGGCCCACCAACTTCAATCGGTTGGCTACATCGGGATCTCCGGGCGGAAGGTCCAACGCCGTCTTCAACTGAACGATGCCGGTCATGACCGGAGGATCTGTTCGTACCGCCAATTTCAGCAAATCGTCGATTTTCCCTTTGCCCATGGTCACATTAAGATTGACGCGATGCCCTTGCGGATTCTTCATTCGTACGACGGAACCGGTTGCTACCAGCCAGGAATCCAGAATTCTTGC
>DATNHO010000011.1:0-17285 GCA_035604895.1 Terriglobales bacterium
ACTGCCTCAATGTCAGCGTGCCTAGCATGGCTTGTTGCTTCGCGATCAGGGACTGAACGCCCTGTCCTGCTAGAGCGATCATCTTTGCCAGTTGCGACTCGTCAAATACCTGGTGCTCTGCTGTGGCTTGGACCTCGACTAGCTTGCGGCCGGCAGTCATTACGAAATTCATGTCAACGTCGGCGCGGGAGTCTTCTTCGTAGCAGAGGTCTAGGAGAATTTCGCCGTCGACGATGCCGACGCTAATAGCGGCGACGAAATCACGCAGCGGGGCTGAGGTCAGCGTCCCAGCATCCACCAACTTTTCTAGCGCGAGGCCGAGGGCGATGAAAGCTCCTGTGATTGACGCAGTGCGCGTGCCTCCGTCGGCTTGGATTACATCGCAGTCAATCCAGATCGTGCGCTCGCCCAGTCTTACCAGGTCGGTGACCGCCCGCAGGGAGCGGCCGATGAGGCGCTGGATTTCGTGGGTGCGGCCGCTGGAGCGTCCCTTGGTTACCTCGCGCGGCGTGCGGGTCAGAGTGGCGCGCGGGAGCATGCTGTACTCGGCGGTGATCCAGCCTTTTCCGGTGTTGCGCATGAATGGAGGAACAGTCTCTTCTATGGACGCAGTACAAATCACGCGGGTGTTGCCGATCTCGATCAAGACCGAGCCTTCGGCGGTGTTGATGTAGCCGGGCAGAATGTTGACCGGGCGCATCTGGTCGGGAGTTCGGTTGTCGGAGCGATAAAACATACGGGGCGATTGTAGCAGGGAAGGGCGGCGTGGTTAGGAAGCAATGGCGGACGTCCCGAGATTGTGGAAGGCGGTTGAACGTTCCCAGAGGCACGCCCTGTTACGGAAAGCCTGCCCGTCGAAATCAGACCCTATCGCTCAGAACAACATGAGGGTCAAGGAGCGATGACGTGCATGCGGTAATTTTTGCACCACGACTGTGAGGGTGCGACAGTTCTATTTGACTCCCTGGTTGATCGCGCTGGCGTATTTCTTGGCAAGCCCATTGCCGACAAAGTCGTCGTAGATCCACATAAACCCTCCGACAATGCCGCATTCCTTGTGCCAGCCGCTCATGATGCTTTTCACTTGGCCTGGAGTGTAGTTCTTGTCCCATAGGCCGGGGAAAACAGGCACCGTTCCAAAATCCCAACCCGAGCACGGATTGTTTCCTTGACCGCCAGCATAGGCCTGAAGGTGCACTCCATCCACTGTGCCGGGGCGTTTCTTGTTGATTCCTGAAACCACACTCTGCCAATAACTCGCATTGACATAAGGATCCGGCAACACGTGATAGCCGAGTTTGCCGACCATCACGCCAAATTTAACCGTAGTGGGGAGGTTGTAGCTATTTTCGTCGTCAAAATCGAGGGCGTCCAAAGCCGGGATTGCTTTTTTCAAGGCCTTGAAATCCTTGTAAAGAATGCTGTCTGGGCCGACGCCCTGCGCCTTTACCAAAGCAGTAATGTCTTCCCAGTCTCCGTAGTTTGAGGAGCCGATGCTGAAGGTGACTCTCTTGACCGTGCCTGCCTTCTTTAACGTGGCCATATCCGCAGCGAAATCGGGATAAGTTTGGTTGCCGACATAGACGCCGTTCGAAGTCAAGGGAAACTCTCCGTTGAAATTCAAATCGCCCTGGCTATTGACTTCAACGCTCCAGACGATGGCTTCAGAGAAACCAGAGTGTTCAATTTCAGCGATGTTCTTCGGGACATTGAAACTCCCGGTCTTATAAAACGGGCCTCCACCAAATATTCCTGTAAACCCCTTCGGAGGGGCCGGGGAGATTCGTTCGAACACCGTCTGCGCCGGGGCTGACAACGCAAACATCAGGACGCAAGTTACAAGCTGGAACAGCGGAAACACGAGACTGCGGCTTCCTTGGGAAAGACTTTCTTGGGAAAACCTGGGCAACAATCGAGTCATTTCAGATTCCTTTGATGTGAAATTGGCACATGTTGCTAAACGACCCGTTGACGGAGTGACCTATGGGACCTGGCAGGCTTCCCAGGCGGGCGTAGCACGATTCCCCCAACCGGCAGCATCCAAGTATCCCCCGGCGACGGGTAGGAGTCAATCGCTGCAATCAAAGCTGTAGCACTCTTTGAGAATTGCGGGCGAACCTGGATCACAGACAACAGAGGGTGCATATTTCATCCAGTTGTATTCTTCCCCTTAAACATCAACCATTTGAGGGCGTCTATCGCAGTGCTGAAGCTGGATACCCAAAATCCGCCCGCATTATCGCGCCAGCAGAATCACTGGGCATTTTGCATCTGGGCGACGACTTGAGCTACTGCGGGCACATCGTAGAAATTCGACAGGTCGGCGTGGCCGGCGAGAGTGTCGCGCTCCTTGCCCTCGACCAGTATCTTCACCCGGGTGACGCCAGGAATGTTCGCGGACAAGGTCTCAATCAGTGAAACCACGGTGAGTTCTTCGACCAGCACGCCGGAACGATGGTTGTCGGCAAACGCGGCGTTCAGATCAATGACCGCGAGTCCGGGGTCGACCAGGTAGACATCCCGAATTTCTGAGCCTGCGCCCATCGGATGGGGTGAAAACTTGTCGAGATACAGGGTTAGCAGGGCGCGGAGCACTTCCGCTGCCCGCTCCTGCCGTCCTGCGGGAAGCGGAATGCGAACTTGCTTGGAGCGCAATACGCCGTGGTCGTCGTAAGCGACATACAGGGTGACTTGTTCGGAGGTGCCAGAAACGGGCGGCGCTACCGGTTGTGAATTCACTGCGGACAATTCGCTGCGATCGACCCGGCCACGCATTCGCCAGACATAGAAGCTCATTCCGAGCGTGATGGCCAGAAGCGCTGCGACGCCGAGTATGAGCTGGCGCGGGATCAACGTCCAGCCTCCTGTTGGTTGTGAAAATCAGCGAGTCCGGCAGCGATGGCTCCAGCGATCATCTGCTGATAAACGGCCGAGTTCAGCTGGGAAACGTCGTCAGATGGCGGCGCGACTTCCATGGCGACAGCCGCGCTAGTGATGTTATTCAAGGGGCGAAGAGGCGCGATCAGAGAGCGCACCGGGATCTGTCTATTCTGCAGTTCCGTCATCAGACTCGTCCCGGCAGATCGACTGAGTAGCTGGAAGGCAGTTTGAGCCGCATCCCAGCTCAGAAATGGACCGCGGCTTTCTGCGCTGACAGGGACGAGCGCCGTATACAAGCGAACTCCAGTCCCTTGCGATGCTGCATGGACGGAGATGTAAATCGCAGGATGAGCGGAGTTGGTCAAGCTGGCGCGCTGGTCGAGGCTGAGCGTGGTGTCGCCATCGCGCAAAAGCAATGTTGAGAGGCCGCGATTCTCCAGTTCCTGCCGCAGACGGCGGGCAAAGGCCAGAGTGACATCCTTCTCCGCCAGTTGGTCGTTAAGAGTTGCGCCGCGTTCCTCGCCTCCGTGGCTCGGATCCACCACCACGAAATAATGCCGAACGGCAGCAGGTGTGGGAATGACGGATGCTGGCGTCGCGGGAGACGCACCAGGCGCGGTCGGTGGAGGTTGAACCGGCGTCGCGATCTGAGCTGGCGTCGTAGCTTGTGGGACCGGTTCCACCACGATGGTCCGTCCGTTGTTGGCAAAGCTTGCCATCAGCGGGACGCTGCCTGCAATATCCAGCTCAGCAGCTCCGTTGCTTTCCTGGAAGCTCGCCGACGGAATAATCTTGCTGTCGAAGGTGAGCGCCTGGGATCCAGGTGCGACCACCGCTTCATGGTTGAATGCCAGACGCACTTTTCCGGGTTCCGTGGCGATCATCGGGTTCACCGGCGCGGTGAAGTTCATCACCAATTTCGGTGGCATCGTCTTGCTCACCTGTGCCGTGAAATGTACGGCGACGTTGCCGATGAATACGCGACGCGAATTTTGGTTGAAAGTGACCGGGCCGCCAAGAATGCGTGGCAACAGCGTGCCCAGGCAAGAGAGTGGCACCAGACCACGGTGATTCTCCAGCAAGAAACTGGACGGAAGTTCGTAATCGCCGCCTTGGATGCGAACGCGGGTCTTTCCCGCCGTGAACTCGCTTTCCACTTCGTAGTAGCGGAATCTCCAACGAGGCCCGTTTGCTGTGGCGCTCACACTACCGAGAGGTTCAAAGACTTCGAGCAAGCCAACATATTCGTCGCCATTGCGCTCGAGGACCGGGAGAGAGTAGTTGGCGGCGTTGGAGTAGATGGAGACTCGTTTTTCTTCGGGAGAACTATAAAGGAGAAGCGTGCAGGCCATGAAGACCGCGCCCGCGAACAAAAAAAATCCTCCAATTGGAATAGGGCGAACCCACGATGGCCAGCGGGACCTCGGCGTTACGAAGCGGCGCGGTTTACTCCAGCGCATAAATTGTCAAACCGCTTAGCAATTTGGGATAGAAGTCGGTGGATTTTTGTGGCAAGACTTCGCCCGCGAAAGCAATGTCGCGCACTTGCCGCATGCGTACTGGATTGATCAGAAAGGCCACATTAGCTTCGCCCGCCCGCACACGAGCCATTGCCTCTCCCGCATCGCGCGCATAACTGACGTTCGTTTGATCGCGAATAGCCTCCTCGCTGATTCCAAGCACCCCTTCGAGCAGGCACTTATGCAACTGAACTACATCAAGAGACTGCTGGCGCAGTGAGAGGCCTTGGAAAAGCTTGGCGTCGAGAGCTCTGGGCGTATCAAAAAGGAATGCACGATCGGCAGTGACGCCGAGCAGCGCGGTCCCGGCCTGCCCGGCCGCCCGCAGAATTCCGAGGGCGCGGTTGGCATCGATGGACGGATCGACTTCCTCCACACTGAAAAACGATCGGGCCCGGTTGCGCAGAACATCGGCAGAGAACGATTCGAGCCCGTGAACCACGCGATGAGTGGGCAGGATGACGAGCCCGGGACAGTCCATATTGACGAAGGTCATCATTACAAGTTCGAAGGGAGCGAGTTCCGGTGCCACAGATGCTTCTCCCGGTGCGGCCCGCCGTTCGTTGCGATAATTCATGGCGGTTTCATAGCGATGATGACCGTCAGCGATAATCAGCTTCTTGTCACGCATTTTCCCACGGACAAATTCGATGGTTGCGGAATCGGAAACCCTCTGGACCTGATGCAAAACTTCATATTCATCTCGAAAATCTATACCAATTTCCATATTTGACGCGGATGCCGACAGCGCTCCCTCGATCTCACCCGCGGGATCGCTGTACAGCATAAAGAGCTGGCCGAAATGAGCTCGGGTAGCACGCAGGAGTTGCAGGCGGTCCGCCTTGGGTTTGGCCAGAGTCTGTTCGTGGCGATGGACGATTCCGGCTGCGTAATCTTCAATCCTGCCTAGCCCAATAAAGCCCCGCCGCTCCAGTTCGGCTCCTCCGCCTGGGGGCTGAAAACGTTGAATGTATTGGTATAGGGATTGCTGTGTATCCTGCAGGAAGACGCCTTGCCGACGCCATTCTTGAAAGTATGCGGCGGCGCGAGTGTAAATGTTTTCCTCTAAATGGTCGGTCGCTTGCGGCTTGCCAAGTATGATGCGAACCAGATTATGCGGGCTCGCATCGTAGTACCGTTTTTGCATCTCCGGCGTGATCTTGTCGTAGGGCTGGGTTGCGACCCGGCTCAAGTCGACCCTGTCGGGGTCGTAACGCAAGGCGCGGAACGGTGCGACGTGTGCCATAGCCGGAATGGGAATTGTACAAGACCGGGCTTCGGCCAGGCAGGCTCGAATATCGTCGGCCGAATTTTACAGGGATTGGACAACGACTTTTCGACAAGGTGATGAAATCCGAGTAGCTGCGCTTTCGACGAATCGACCCGAGGAAACGCTTGTGCAAGTGTGGGAAAAGGTTATTGCTTGGCAGAAAAAAAGCCTGACTGCACAGGGTTTGAGCTGTGGTAGGATCAGCACTAATGAGGTATTTATGGCCCGCAATCAAAGGCGCGGGTCGTCTCCCCGCCTGATTCGAGAGCGCGATCACAGAGTCCGTCTCCGGGCTTTTAGTGGGATTGTGCCCTGTGAAAAAGTGCCCGCTCTCCTCTTCGCACTCATTATTTTGGGAACTGCAGCGTTGATCTGCAGCGTGGGGCCGAACGCCTGGGCGCAGACTCCAATTGATGATGTGCACGTTATCCCCCGCATCGAGCCTCCCAAGTCCAGTCCGCTCGACGGCATCGATCCATCTCTGAAGACCCATACCAAGCCTCTCAAAGTCGATGTCAGTCTAGTCCTCGTGCCCGTCACGATTACCGATCCATTGAACCGCCTGGTCACCGGCCTGGACAAAGAGAATTTCCAGGTTTTTGAAGGCAAGGACCAGCAGGACATCCGCCATTTCTCGAGCGAAGACGCCCCCGTATCGATCGGAGTGATTTTCGACATGAGCGGAAGTATGGTCAGCAAGATCGAGCGCGCCCGCGAAGCGGTTGTCGAGTTCTTCAAGACGGCCAACCCGCTAGACGAGTTCTTCATGGTCGCGTTCGCAGATAAGCCGCAGGAAGTTTCCGACTTCACCTCTTCTGTCGAAGACATTCAGGGCAAGCTGGTATACACGGTTCCGAAAGGCCGGACAGCCCTGCTGGATGCGATTTATCTGGGCGTAAGCAAAATGCGCCAGGCGAAGTATCAGAAAAAAGCCCTGCTCATCATCTCTGATGGAGGCGACAACCACAGCCGCTACACGGAAGGTGAAATCAAGTCGCTGGTCAAAGAGGCGGACGTACTGATCTACGCCATCGGGATTTATGACCACTATATGGCGACGCCCGAGGAAGCGCTGGGGCCGTCGCTGCTGGGCGAAGTCGCGGAGCTTACTGGAGGGCGTTCGTTCACCATCGATAACCCCAACGACCTGGCCGACGTAGCGACAAAAATTGGGATCGAACTACGCAACCAGTATGTACTCGGATACCGTCCAAAGAACCCCGGACACGACGGCAAATGGCGTAAGATAAAAGTGAAGTTGATTCCGCCTAAAGGATTGCCGCCACTAAAGGTGTACGCCAAGACAGGGTACTATGCTCCTTCGGAATAATCGGGTTGCCTTCTTACTGATTGTTCTCCTTTCGAGCGCCATAGCATGCAGACATCAGGCAGCGCTAGTCCAAGTCCCAGCGTCCAATTCCCCGCAGTCGCAGAGTAAGGACTCCCAAGCTCAGCCAGCTCAAAGTCCAGCTCCGCAATCCCAAACTCCGCCATCCCCAGCCTCAAAATCCGACGACCCAAAACTCCAAAATCAAAAGAGCCAGCCGCAACCAACTGCCGATCAGGAACAGACTTCCACCGACAGCGGCGTCTTCGTTATTACGAAGGAAGTCGAAGAAGTCGTCCTACACGCTACGGCCATGGACGACAAGAACCGTCTGGTCACAACTCTGGACAAGAGCGCTTTCAGCGTTTTTGAGAACGATAAACTGCAAACCCTAACCTCGTTCCGCCACGAGGACGTGCCGGTAGCGATGGGCATCGTGATCGACAACTCCGGCTCCATGCGGGAGAAGCGGGACAAGGTGAACAAGGCCGCGCTGAACCTGGTGCGTTCAAGCAATCCTCAAGACCAGGTTTTTGTGGTCAACTTCAATGAGGAGTATTACCTCGACCAGGCTTTTACCAGCAACATCAACAAACTGCGCGAGGCGCTGGAAAAGGTCGAGGCCCGGGGAGGCACAGCGCTCTACGATGCCATCGTGGCTTCGTCCGACTACATGAAAAAAAACGCCAGACTGCAAAAGAAAGTTCTGTTCGTGGTAACCGACGGGGAAGACAACGCCAGCCGGGAGTCGCTTGAGGAAACGGTTCGCCGGCTCCAGGAAGAAAACGGCCCCACCGTGTACGCAATCGGCCTGCTGGGCGAAGAGAAAGCGCGCCGTGCCCGCCGGGCTCTCGAAACGATTGCTCTGCGAACCGGAGGAATCAGTTTTTTCCCACGCACGCTGGACGAAGTGGACGCGATCAGCAGCAGCGTGGCCCACGACATCCGGAACCAATACACCATCGGCTACAAACCCTCGACTCCGAAGAGTGTTGGTGGCTATCGGGCAATCCGCGTTGAAGCGAAGGCCAAGGGATACGGCAAACTCGTGATCCGCACCCGCAGCGGATATTATCCCGGCCAGGAGCATGCGCCGCAGTAGGGCAACAGCGTCTATGTGGGGACAGCCGCCCTCGGCTGTCCGGTCGAACGAAGCTCGACTTTGCGATCATCGTCGCTACAGTTCTGTACAGACGGAGCTTGCTCCGTCTCCGACTGTCGCCCTCAACGTAAGGTTAAGCCCTTTCGTGCGATTGACGCCTTCGTCGCGCTTCCGTACCCTGTAGAGTGCAGAAGACAACCATCGAGCGCTCCCGCCTGCAGGTCGCCGACGATATTACCCAACTGGTTGGCGAAACTCCCATCCTCCAGCTGAAGCGCATTGTGCCCGCTGGCTCCGCTGAGGTTTACGCCAAGTTGGAGTATCTGAATCCCGGTGGAAGCGTGAAGGATCGCGCCGCCATCGGAATGATCGCCCGGGCGGAAAAGGATGGCTTGCTCAAGCCCGGAGGCACGATCGTAGAAGCGACGGCGGGAAATACTGGGATCGGGCTCGCACTCATTGGAGTGAATCGCGGCTACAAAGTGGCGCTGTTTGTCCCGGAAACATTTTCGGAAGAAAAAGTAATGATCATGCGGGCCCTCGGCGCCGAGGTCACTCGTACCCCGGACTCCGAGGGCATGCAAGGCGCAATCAAACGAGCCAAAGAGCTGGCCTCGCACGACCCCAAAGCCTTCATGGCTGCGCAATTCGAAAATCCCGCCAATCCTGATTACCACTACGAAACCACCGCCCGCGAAATTTTCGAGCAAATGGAAGGAAAGATCGACGCGGTAGTAATCGGCTCGGGCACGGCCGGAACATTTACTGGCGTAGCGCGTTACTTGAAAGAGCGTCTGCCAAAAGTCCAGGCTTTCGCGGTGGAAACGCAAGGCTCCGTGCTCGGAGGCGGGCAGCCAGGTCCGCACAAGGTCGAAGGAATCGGCGCCAGCTTTATTCCCAAGAATTTTGATCGCTCGGTGTGCGATGAAGTGCTCATGGTGACCGATCCAGAGGCCTTTGGAATGGTGAAGCAGTTGGCAGCGCGCGAGGGAGTGCTGGCAGGTTCCAGCGGCGGAGCCAACGTCTTCGCATCTTTGACAGTAGCGCGGCGGTTGGGGACGGGAAAGCGCGTCATCACGATGATTCCAGATTCAGCCGAACGCTATTTGTCCAAGAAGATTTTTGAAGGCGGAATTTGATAGCAAGGCAGCACTCACATTCAGCATTCATTCGTTGGGCTGAGTGCTGAATGCTAATTGCTGAATGCTAATTGCCGTCCTAGCCGCTCTTACGCAATTATGAATAAGAAATCTCTCCCCGGATTTTCCACTCGCGCCATTCACGTTGGGCAAGAGCCTGACCTTGAGAGCGGCGCCGTCTCGGCGCCGATTCATCCAACCTCGACCTACGTCCAACAGGAGATTGGCAAGAACAAAGGTTACGAGTATGCCCGCGTCTCCAATCCCACACGCACGCGTCTGGAAAAAAATCTGGCCGCGCTCGAAGGCGGAATCGCTTCCCGCGTGTTTGCCAGCGGGATGGCTGCGATCACGGCTCTCTGCACTATGTACAAGTCGGGTGACCACGTCGTCTGCGGCAACAATCTCTACGGAGGCACGCCGCGTCTCTTCAACCAGATTCTCACCGGATACGGAATTGAATTTACCTACGTCGACACTTCCGATGTCAGAAATGTCGAGCGCGCCATTCGCAAGAAGACGCGCATGGTGTACGTTGAGACGCCAACCAATCCGCTCATGGCTCTCGCTGATCTTGAGGCCATCAGCAAAGTTTGCCGCCGCAAGAAAGTCGAACTGGTTGTAGACAACACTTTCATGTCCCCCTATTTCCAGCAACCCATTGCCTTGGGAGCGGACATGGTCGTGCATTCGACCACCAAATTTCTTAACGGCCACAGCGACGGCCTCGGAGGCGTTGTAGTCTGCACGCGCCCGGAACAAGCCGAGCAACTGGGATTCATACAGAAGGTCACGGGAGCGATTCTCTCGCCCTTCGAATGCTGGCTGGTGCTGCGCGGAGTGAAAACGCTAGCTGTGAGGATGGAGCAGCACGATCGCAGCGGCCGTATCGTCGCCGAATTCCTCGCGCGAAACAAGAAGGTACGAAAAGTTTTCTATCCCGGCCTGCCTGATCATCCGCAGTACGCGCTCGCCTGCCGCCAGATGACCGGCTTCGGTTCCATGATCAGCTTTGAAACCGGATCACTTTCCAACGCCAACAAGATGCTCAGAAAGGTTCGCGTCTGCTCGCTGGCCGAATCGCTCGGTGGCGTGGAAACCCTGATCTCACATCCCGCAACCATGACCCACGGCGCAGTTGGACCGAAAGTAAGAAAAGAGATCGGAATCACCGACGGCATGGTCAGGATTTCTGTAGGAATCGAGAACGTGGAAGACATTATCACCGATCTCGATCAGGCGCTCTCGGCAATGTAGGCGCAGGCGTCCTCGCCCGCGTGGGACGAGCAGTTGCATGTCGAATCCCTCCCAAACCCGCGAGTGGAACGCCACTGACTACCATCGTATTTCCGGGCCACAAGTCAGTTGGGGCGAGAAAGTCCTGGCTAGAGTCCACCTGCGCGGTGACGAGTTGCTTATGGATGCCGGTTGCGGCACCGGTCGGCTGACAGCTCAGTTGTTGCAGAGCCTGCCGCGAGGTCGGGTTGTCGGCGTGGACCTGTCGCAAAATATGCTGGTTGCCGCACAAGACTACCTCTCACCCGATTTTCGCGGCAAGTTCCTGCCAGTGGCTGCCGATCTGCAAGATCTTCCATTTGAGCGGGTGTTTGATGGCATTTTCAGCACAGCTGCGTTTCACTGGGTCTTGGATCACGACCGTCTCTTTCTTAGCCTGTTCCGCACGCTCCGGCCCGGGGGATGGTTACAGGCTCAGTGCGGCGGTGGTCCGAATCTGGCCCGGTTACGCCAGCGAGTCGGCGAACTTGTGGCCACGGCGAGGTATGCGCATTACTTTGCCGGTTTTCCCGAACCGTGGACTTACAATGATGCGGAAACTGCCGCCGCAGTGATGCGACGCGCGGGATTCATTGAAGTCGAGACCAGCCTGGAACCAGTGCTCACCATTCTGGAAGGCTCACTGCAATATGCGGAGTTTGTGCGCAACCTTATTTTGCGTCAGCATCTTCAGCGGATTCCAGATGACGAATCACGCACGGCGTTCGTTGCCGCACTCGCCAGCCAGGCAGCGACCCACGATCCCCCATTCTCGCTGGATTACTGGCGGCTCAACATGAGTGCGAAAATTCCGAACTGAGGCCACTCGGATTGCCGCGCGCGTGCCTACGTCCTGTGACCATCGCGGCCCCACTCACCGGTAAGAGCTTTTGACGTCATCCCGAAACCCGGCGCACTTCAGCCGGGTGAGGGATCTCGCGCCGATCTCAAGGCCGCGCTACCCTCCGAAATTACCGCACCGAATCGTCAAGCCACTTAAGGTACTCCGGGCTGCCGGCTTCAATCGAAATCGACAAGCATTCCGGCAACTCGTAAGAGTGCATTTCAAGAATTGCGTCGCGTACCTTCTCAAAAGGGGCGGCTGTTTTGACCCACAGCAACCATTCCTCGGCCTCTTCCACTTTCCCTTTCCAGCGGTAAATTGACACGATCTTGGGAACGATATTGACGCAGGCTGCGAGCTTACGCTCGACCAAGGTTTCCGCAATCCGCCGCGCCTCATCGACGGACCCGGCGGTGGTCATGACGATTCTTTTGTCAGTCATATGCGATCAGCCTTCAACTCTCCAGTGCGCGGCATCAAAGACCAGCACTTTAGAAAGTGTAGCGCCGCCGCCCCGGAGGCTGTCCAGCGCGCGAGCAATTTGTCAAAGTTGGTTCCTCTTACTTCAGGGCGAGAACTTCCGCTTGACGCCGGCAGTGAAAGAGAAGTCCACTGGAAAGCTGGGACAGAGTCCTCGCTGACTTCTTGTGTCACGAAGTCAAGCGCTGGTGTGTGCACGGGTGGCCGGGCAAACGCCGAGCCGTGCAGTTACGAAATGTTCCGCCGGAGTCAGAAGTCAAACCATGGACCTTCGAGTAGGGAAGCTTCCAAAAATTCGGGTCTTGCAGCGGCCAGAGAATGGTCTGCGGACGCTGGTGGAGCGAGCTCCGCAAGCGGAGGCCTGGGCGGATCGGAGGATGGAAGAACTTCGCCCCACGCTCACCTTGCTCTATGGACTGCGACGACGGTTCGCCACGATGGCGGTAGCGGTGCTCACCGTATGGCTATTCGCGCACGTGATGTTTGGCGACAACGGCATGGTGGTTTATCGGCAGAAGAAAGCGGAATACCAAACTCTGCAGAAGCAGATCGACGATCTGCAAAAAGAGAATGATCGCTACACGCGTCAGGTCAAGTCACTGCAGACGCCGGATCCCAATGTAATTGAGAAAGAGGCGCGGGAGCAGTTGCACTATGCGCGTCCCGGCGAACTGGTCTACGTTGCTCCGCCGCCGACGCATCCTCCGACGGCACAAACAAACGCCGCGCAGAAGTAACGCCATCCGTCCAGAGGTTTATCCTATTCGTTTGTGATATAGTTCTCATCAATTTCCATTTGATAACCGCAAGCCGGGGATGCGTTTGTCCGCGCCTTGTTTGTGGTTTTGCTAGTGCTGCAGCGGAAATGCCGGGCAAGGCGAAGTTGAATACAAAAAATCTGCGGTTTAACCGCTAAGAGAGGTGTGCTATGAAAAAAGTATTGATGAGCTGTGCTGCCGTCTTGGTTTTATTCCTCATGGTTGCGATATCCTCGGCGGCGGACAAGTCCGCGACCGTAAACGGCTACGTGAGCGATTCCATGTGCGGCGCAAAGGGCGCCAATGCCGGTCACGCCGCCTGCATGACCAAGTGCTTGGGCAAGGGTGCGAAAACCGTAATCGTCACTGACGCCGATCAGAAAGTAGTGAACGTCGACAATCCCGACGTACTCAAGGGCCATGAAGGACATCACGTGGCCGTCACCGGAGCAATGACCGGCGACTCCATTCACGTAGACAGCGTCAAGATGCTCTAGTTTGTGAGAACGGAATTCGAGGGGCGGCGCGACGTCGCCCCTTTGTTTTTGAGCGGAGCTAGCGGACGACGCCCTCGAGAGGCGAACTCGCCGTAGCGTAAAGTTTCTTGGGCATGCGTCCGGCGAGATAAGCTTCGCGTCCCGCGAGCACGGCGTGTTTCATGGCTTCTGCCATCAGCACTGCATCTTGAGCATCGGCAATGCCGGTGTTCATCAGCACCGCGTCAGCCCCCAGTTCCATCGCAATCACCGCGTCCGAGGCCGTGCCCACGCCGGCATCGAGAATCAACGGCACTGCCGTAATCATTTCCCGCAGGATTCGAATATGGGCCGCGTTCTGTATCCCCAGCCCGCTTCCGATGGGCGCTCCCAAAGGCATAATGGCGCTGGCGCCGGCATCGAGCAGGCGTTTGGCAAACACGATGTCGTCCGAAGTGTAGGGCAGAACGGTGAAACCTTCCTTGACCAAAACCCTGGTCGCTTCCAGCGTAGCCTGCACATCCGGATAAAGCGTTGCCTGGTCGCCAATGACTTCGAGTTTCACCCAATCGGACAGACCAACCTCGCGTCCCAGGCGCGCAGCCCGAATGGCTTCGTCGGCAGTGTAGCAACCGGCCGTGTTGGGCAGCAGGAAGTATTTCTTGGCGTCGATGTAGTCGAGCAGCGATTCCTTGCTGCGATCAAGATTTACCCGGCGTACAGCCACCGTCACCATCTCCGCGCCACTGGCTTCCAGCGCGCGCGCAGTCTCCTGAAATGATTTGTATTTTCCCGTGCCCACGATGAGTCGGGAGCGGAACTCACGGCCAGCAATAATCAGCGCGTCCGTCATGCGTTCTATTGTAAGCGAAACCGGCACCAGTTTGGTTTCGCGAGTTGCCCTCCTATAGAATTTCTGGGACTCGCAAACAATTCGAGGCGAATTCATGAAAGTTGCGAAGATTGTGTTTTCCATTGCCGGCATTTGGGGCCTGCTGACTCTTACTCCGTTGTACTTCATATTTGATCTGATCGGCCGGAATGATCCGCCACCGATCACACATCCGGGATTTTTCTACGGATTCACGGGAGCGGGACTGGCATGGCAGATCGCATTTTTCTTCATCGCCGCCGACCCGGCGCGCTATAGACCTCTGATGATTCCCTCGGTCCTTGAAAAACTAAGCTACGGTGTGGCCGTGGTCGTTCTGGTCTTGCAAGCGCGTATGCACGCGTCGGATATTGGCTTCGGCGTGGCCGACTTGCTCTTTGGCGTTCTTTTTACGGTTGCATACTTCAAAACGCAGCCTCGCATAAGTTAGCGCGGCATTGATGTTAACCTTGGCAACGTCAAGGGGTTTCACGTACCAAGCAGAGTCTTTCCTATCCGACCGAGACGCACAAAATGACTGGCAAAGATCTACGAAGAGTCAAAGTCATTGATTCCCACACCGGCGGTGAGCCGACGCGCGTAGTGGTGGCCGGTGGCCCCGATCTTGGGATCGGTCCGCTGTCGGAAAGGCTGGAACGCTTCCGCAGTCAACACGATTCTTTCCGGTCCGCTGTCGTCAATGAGCCGAGGGGATCGGACGTCATGGTGGGCGCGCTGTTGTGCGATCCCGTGGATCCTGCGTGCGCCTTCGGCGTCATCTTCTTTAATAACGTGGGCTACCTGGGAATGTGCGGCCATGGGACCATCGGTCTCGTCGCTACCTTGTCCTATTTGGGCCGCATGAAGCCGGGGGAACATCAGATCGAGACCCCCGTCGGAATGGTGAGCGCGATCCTGCATTGGTGCGGCGACGTCACCGTGAATAACGTGGCAAGTTATCGCGCCGCTGCGAACGTGGAGATCGAAGTGCCGGGCTACGGCAAGGTAAAAGGCGATGTCGCCTGGGGCGGAAACTGGTTTTATCTGGTCCGCGATCACAACATGGAACTGACCCTCAACAATATCGAGGCCCTGACAAACTTCACCTGGGCGATTCGCCAGGCTCTGTGCTCGAACGGCATTACCGGCGCAGGGGGCCGGGAAATCGACCACGTTGAACTGTTTGGCCCAGCCCAAATTGCGAATGCCGACAGCAAGAATTTCGTGCTCTGTCCCGGCAAGGCCTATGATCGTTCTCCTTGCGGCACCGGGACCAGCGCGAAGCTCGCTTGTCTCTATGCCGACGGAAAAATTCGCGAAGGTCAAATCTGGAGACAGGAAAGCATTGTCGGAAGCGTGTTTGAAGGAACAGTTAAAGTGCGCGATGGAAAGATCTATCCGAGCATCAAGGGATCTGCGTTCGTGAACGCCGAAGCGGAACTGGTGTTCGATCCGCGCGATCCGCTGTGTATGGGCATTCGGGTATGAATCCGGGCGCCTATGACGTCGTCATTGTTGGCGCCGGCATTGTTGGTGCGGCTTGCGCGGACGAATTCGCGCGCCGGGGCATGAGCGTCGCAGTCGTAGATCGCGACCTGATCGGCGGCGGTGCGACTGCGGCAGGGATGGGCCACATCGTTGCGATGGATGACTCCGACGCACAGTTCGCGCTGACCCGTTACTCGCAACAGCTGTGGCAAAAGCTGCGCCCAGACTTGCCTACCGACGTCGAGTACGAGCAGTGCGGCACTATTTGGGTTGCGGCCGATGAAGAAGAGATGACAGAAGTTCGACGCAAGCGGGACTACTACATCGAGCGCCACGTCCCGACCGAAGTGCTGGACTCGCAAGCTTTGCGGCGTCTTGAACCAAACCTGCGGCTGGGACTGGCCGGAGGTCTGCTCGTCACTGAAGACGCTGTGCTCTATCCACCGTGCGCTGCTCGTTTCCTGATAGGACGTGCGCAGAAACACGGAGCAAAGGTTCATCTCGGTCACTCGGTTGCAAAGCTGGGCGAAGGACGAGTGCGGATGACCGATGGCTTCGAGATATCCGCAAGAATCGTGGTAAACGCAGCGGGAGCTTTCGCTGCCGAGCTCACATCGGGCGTCGACATCAAGAAAAGAAAAGGTCACCTCGTAATCACCGACCGCTATCCCGGGTTCGTCCGTCACCAATTGGTGGAACTGGGTTACTTGAAAAGTGCGCACTCGGTTAGCAGCGATTCGGTTGCCTTCAACGTTCAGCCTCGGCGCACAGGTCAGGTCCTGATCGGATCGTCGCGGCAATACGGTGCCGATCGCCCGGAAGTGGATAGCGAAATACTGGCGCGGATGATCGAGCGCGCGCAAGAGTATATGCCGGGACTGGCGCAAATGTCGACAGTGCGCACATGGACGGGATTCCGCGCCGCAACGCCCGACAAGCTTCCCCTAATTGGGCCGTGGCCTTGCGATGGATCCTTGTTCCTGGCCACCGGGCACGAAGGGCTAGGAATTACAACGTCGCTCGCAACCGCTCGAATCCTCGTCGATCAGATCACGGGCACTAAACCGGAAATTCCCATCGAGCCGTACTTGCCGTCGCGAACAGCAATGGAACACGTGCATGCCTAATGAACTCACAGTGACGGTGAACGGTGCACCGATTATCGTGCCTTCGGGCACGACCGTGGCCGTGGCGATGGCGATTGCCGGGCAACCTTGTCGAATTTCTGTCAGCGGTAAGCCGCGCGGTCCTCTATGTGGAATGGGTATCTGTTTCGAGTGTCGGGTGGCGATCAACGGAAGGCCGCATCGGCTTGGCTGCCAAATCCTGTGCGAATCGGATATGAATGTGAGGACGAATGAGTAGGGCCGTGAGATCACGGTTCGACGTCCTCGTGGTCGGCGGCGGCCCAGCGGGCATGGCTGCGGCGGTTCATGCGGCGGAGTCTGGTCAGCGGGTCGGCATCGTCGATGACAACGCCAAACTCGGCGGACAGATTTGGAAGGGAAATCATGAAGCCGGATCGGCAGCGTCGAAATGGATTGAGCGCGTCCGGTCATCCGGCGTCAACGTGCTTTGCGGTAGAGTGTTTCATCAACCTGCCCAGTCAATCTTGCTCGCGGAGAGTGACGACAGCCTTTCGGAGTTGAAATACGAAAAGCTGATACTCGCGACCGGAGCGCGCGAGAGATTCCTGCCCTTTCCCGGCTGGACTCTGCCCAATGTCATGGGCGCGGGTGGCTTGCAGGCGATGGTAAAATGCGGTCTTCCCTTACAGGGCAAGCGGGTCGTCGTCGCCGGTTCCGGGCCGTTGTTGTTAGCCGCTGCCGCGTACTTGCGCAAGCACGGCGCCGAG
>DATNHO010000012.1:0-32290 GCA_035604895.1 Terriglobales bacterium
TGGATTTCGAAGCTGTTGCTGGCCGGCGTAATCGGCACCATGCTCTGGATCATCATTGCGGGACTCGGCCATTTCAACGCTGCCCGAGCTTTCAGTTTTCCGCCGGGCGCGTTCACTCTTTCGCGTAATTTCTTCCTCGGACTGGGATCGGCGATGCTGGTGGCTACTTACGATTATTGGGGGTACTACAACGTTGCTTTCCTCGGCGATGAGGTTAGGAACCCGGGGAAAACCATCCCGCGGGCGATTCTGCTATCCATTTTCTTAGTGGCATGTCTATACGTTGTGATGAACATCAGCATCCTTGGCGTGGTGCCGTGGCAGGAGATCCAGGCGGGTCAAGACAATCGTGGTTTGTATGTGGTGTCCATTTTCATGCGAAGGGTTTATGGGCCATGGGCTGCGAATCTCGCGACTGGCTTGGTCATGTGGACCGCGTTCGCCTCGGTTTTTTCGCTGATGCTGGGATACTCGCGCGTGCCGTACGCGGCCGCACTTGACGGAAATTATTTCAAAGCGTTCGCACGCCTGCACGTGGAGGGACGGTTTCCATACGTGTCTCTGCTCGCTCTGGCCGCTGTCGCCGCGCTTTTCTGTTTTTTATCGCTGGCAGACGTGATCGCAGGGCTGGTGGTGATTCGCATTACGTTGCAGTTTCTGGTGCAGGCGATTGGCCTGATTGTGCTGCGCATCCGCCGTCCCGATCTACCGCGCCCGTTTCGCATGTGGCTTTATCCCTTGCCCGCATTGGCCGCGTCGATCGGATTCTTGTTTGTCCTTATTTCGCGGACGAACTCACTCACCCAGATTCGCTATGCGGCGCTGATCCTGATCAGCGGGACGATCATTTATCTAGGGCGCGCGTGGCGTCACGGCGAATGGCCGTTTGGAGAACTTGTGCCGTCGGAAAAGATTGCGAGTAAATGAGCATGGCCGGAGCGGTGAAAACATCGATGCCATCGAGTCTGCCGAGAACAACGAACGATTCGGCGTGGGCTCCGTTAGGTGAGCCACTCTTTCGATCACTTTGGGTCGCAGCGGTAATTTCGTACACCGGGACCTGGATGCAGAACCTGGGCGCAGGATGGCTCATGACCCAGCTCACAATGTCGCCTTTGATGGTTGGCCTGGTGCAAGCGGCGACGACCCTTCCAGTTTTTCTCGTCATCTTGCCAGCAGGTGCGCTCGCGGACATGGTGGACCGGCGTCGCTTTCTGCTGATCACCCAGGGTTGGATGGTCGTGGCGGCGGCTTTGCTCGGAATCTTCACACTGCTCGGTCATATGACGCCGTGGATTCTGCTTCTGTTCACATTCCTGCTGGGTCTGGGCGCCATCATGAACGAACCGGCATGGCAGGCCATTACGCCGGAAATAGTTTCGCCTCGGCAGCATGCGCCCGCGGTAGCCTTGAACTCGGCCGGGTTCAATGTGGCCCGCGCCGTGGGCCCGGCGCTGGGTGGCATTGTGATCGCAATCGCCGGTTCTGGCGTGGCTTTCCTGTTGAATGCCGCTTCGTTTTTCGGGGTCATCTTTTTTCTTTATCGGTGGAAGCGCCCGCACTTCGAGGATGTCGAAACCGGACGGGTGCGCGATGCTATCCTCGCCGGTCTCCGTTACGGGCGCGACGCTTCGGTCGTGCGTTGTGTGCTGATCCGCACTGCTGCGTTCAGTTTGGCAGCGAGTTCATTGCTGGCCCTGCTCCCGATCGTTGCCCGTCCCCATGGAGCGACGGGATTCGGTCTGTTGCTTGGAGCGTTCGGGCTGGGCGCATTAGCGGGCGCCGCTGTGCTGCCTCGACTGCGGAGCAGACTCGCGGTAGATGGAGTTGTCAGTGTCGCCATCGTGGTGTTTGCGGCCATGACATTCGCAGCGGGACGGGTGCAAGCATTCGGCTGGCTGGAACTGGTATTGTTCACCAGTGGAATGGCCTGGATTGGAATCCAGGCTTGCCTCAACGTTGCCGCACAGACCATGTCGCCTTCGTTTATGCGGGCGCGGACGCTGTCGTTGTACGTGTTAGTGCTGCAGGGAGGGGTAGCGATCGGCAGCGCACTTTGGGGCGCGCTTGCTAGCCGTGTCGGAATTCCAACCACATTCCTGTGCTCTGCGATCGCACTTGTGGTTGGACTGGTAAGTGTGCGACGCTATCCGCTGACATCGCAGGAACTACAGTATGCTCCGTCGGCAGTGCAAGACTAGTCGAGCTCTGGTTCCAAATTCACGGTGACTCTCAAGGAGATTTCTGATGAAGAAGACGAAGTTGCTGTTTGCGTCGATGCTTCTGCTGGCTTGCAGTGGTCTTGCTCTCGCGCAAGATGCTAAGCCGGCGGAGCATCGTACGATCGCGCAAGTGCTGGATCGCGGCGTAACGGGAGTGGAAACCCAGTTTGTTCCTGCTGCCGACGCCATGCCCGAAGATAAATATTCATTCGCACCGACGAACGGAGAATTCAAAGGCGTGCGCACCTTCGCGCAGCAGGTGAAGCACGTCGCCGCAGTCAATTACCTGGTGAGCGCGTCCATTCTCGAGGAGAAACCTCCGGTTGACGTGGGTAGCGAAAACGGACCGGATTCGGTGAAAACGAAAGCGGACATTGTGAAGTTCCTCAAGGATTCGTTTACGTATGCCCACAAGGCCGTTAGTAGCATCAATGATGGGAATCTGGTGAGTCCGATCAAGAGTCCCTTTGGGGAAGGCACCACCACACGGTTGGGGATGGCCAATTTGATTGTGGGGCACTGTTTCGACCACTACGGTCAGATGGTGGAATACCTGCGGATGAACAGCGTCATCCCGCCTGCCAGCCGCTAATCGCGATGACGAATCGTCGCCAAGGACCGGCTCAGCCCGGTCCTTTTCTGCTCTCTGTCTTCAGCGAATTCGCTATGGCACGAAAGTGCTATTTACATGTCTAAGAATGAGACATACCCTCAGCTTCCCCCTTTTTCTGCAAAAATTGCAACGCGAAGTAAGACCCAAAAAGGGGAGGGCCTGCGTCGCAATTCAGGGTTGCGGGATAGGTTTATGCAGCCTAGCCCGAGGGTAGGGAGAAGTACATGAAGACCAAGAAGTACCAGGCTGCGCCTCTGCGCGTAGCCGACGCCGCGCGGGATCACGATGTCCAACGGGAGATAGAGAGTTTTCTTCGAGCAGTCCGGTCCTATCCAGACCGTTTCGCCCGCGAGCCTTACTTGAGCTTCCAACAACATTTGTGCAACATCGTGACCGGAGCCAATCCGCCCGGAGCGGACGAATAGCTGCGCCTCAAGTTCGATCTCCTCAGCGCACGCGTTTGCTTGCCCCTCGAGTTGTGATTTCAGTGTAAATCAATTCAGGCTTTAATCTTTGTGCGCGCAGGTGTTCGCGCACCCGTGTCCGGGCCTGATTCGCGCTCGACTTCGGGTCGAGAAAGACCAGGACTGAAGGTCCCGCCCCGCTCAAAGCACTACCCAGGATTCCGCAAGTCCCAGTCAGCTTCTGCAATGCTGGAAGCAGAGGACACAGAGACGCGCGGTACCGTTGATGAACTCGATCTTCCAGCGCGGAAGCAAGCAGATCTTTCCTTCCCTGAAAGAACGCAGCCAGCAGCAGCATCGAATTCTGGATGTTGGCTACCGCGTCAGCACGGGAATATTGACCGGGCAGAACACGACGCGCATCCTCCGTAGAAAGGCTTTCGTTCGGCACGGCAAGCAGCAACGGCCACTTCCCTTTCGGCCTTACGTGCGCTATTTGCATTTCGCCATCGGCGGAAATTCGCGCAACCGCCAAACCACCCATCCAACACGCCGCAGCGTTGTCGGGATGGTGCTCGCGCCGGGCCGCTTCGTAGACTATCCGGCTGTCGCTCCAGCGCAGTCGGCCAAAGTGCACAGCAAGAGCGATTCCGGCCAACCGCGCAGCCGCAGAAGATCCGCAGCCTTTGCCAATAGGAATCTGATTCTCAATCCGAAGAGCCAACGGTTGCACCTGCTTTCTCTCGGCCTGCAGCACCTCGCGATAAGTTGTCAGAATAAGATGGTTCTCGAGTTGGGAACAGATTTCGCGGTCGCGGCCAATCGCGTTGACTGAAAATTCATCTCCAGCCTTCCCACGAACTTTAAGAAACATTGAGAAAGCCAGCGCGGCGGCATCAAAGGCTGGACCAAGATTCGCGGAAGTCGCCGGAAGAACAATCTCCAGAGCCCGTCGTTTTATTCCAGCACGGTCAGTCATGAGATAACAAGAAACCTGTAGAAACGTAGCTTACTACGTCTCCGATCGAGAGTCCGCGTCTTTCAAGGTTCGAATAACAGCGTCCACGGTGGCGTCCAGCACGATTGGCGCCCGCTGTTGAGGCCTAAGAATATCAGCTTCTTTCTCGCTCTCGGTGCCGGCGAACAAATCGCCGCGATGAAACTTCAGAGTGAACTCAGGATCTTTCAGCAAATGCCCGGTCAAAATCAAAACCACGCTTTCTCCTACCTTGACGAATCCTTGCTTCACGAGTTTCTTGAGCCCAGCGAAGGTCACCGCGGAAGCCGGTTCGCAGCCAATGCCATCCGCGCCGATCTCAGCTTTGGCCAGTGCGATCTCAACTTCGCTGACTTGTTCGACGCTGCCGTCAGTCGCCTGCAGCACCTTGACCGCCTTTTTCCATGACGCGGGGTTGCCAATGCGAATGGCGCTGGCCGCAGTTTCAGCTTTCACAGCGATCAGTTTCTCGCCGCCATTCTCGCGCATCGTCCGCACCAAGGGGTTGGCTCCCGCAGCTTGAATGATGGAGATTTTCGGCAACGCTGAGATCAAACCGAGCTGCTTCATCTCGATGAATGCCTTCCCCAGCGCCGAGGAGTTGCCAAGGTTTCCGCCCGGAACGATGACGTGATCGGGCACCTGCCAATCGAGTTGTTCCATCAGTTCGATCACCGTAGTTTTCTGCCCTTCGAGACGATAGGGATTTACCGAGTTCAACAGGTAAACCGGCATCCGCTGCACTACCTCGTTCAGCACACGCATGCAGCCATCGAAATCGGTTTTCAATTGGCAGGTTACCGCACCGTAGTCCAGCGCCTGAGAAAGTTTTCCCCACGACACTTTGCCCTCCGGAATCAGCACCAGGCTGCGCATTCCTCCACGGGCCGCATAGGCCGCCATCGAAGCAGAGGTGTTGCCAGTGGAGGCGCAGGCCACCCAGCGGAATCCCTCGCGCCGCGCGACCGATGCCGCAACTGTCATCCCAGTGTCCTTGAATGATCCCGTAGGATTCATTCCCTGATGCTTGGCGTAAAGCTGATCCAACCCGGCGATGCGGGTGCAGTGAGGCATTTCGTACAGCGGAGTATTTCCCTCGCGGAGAGTGATGATTTGTTGCCGGTCGGGAAAACTGGGCAGCACTTCACGAAAACGCCAAACGCCGCTTTCGTCGAGTGAAAGCCTGGAAGCGCGGCGCTGGAGCCACAAAGACTTCAGCGCAGCAGCGTCTAGTTGCGTCTCAGCGCTCGTGTTCCAGGTGGGATAGACGATCTCCAGCAGATCGCCACAGGCGTCGCAACGAAAGTTTTGGGCGGCCTTCTCGCACTCCGCGCCACAGCTGATGCAGCGCAGCTGCGAAGTCTGATCGGGAGTGGGCTCAGATAAATTGTGGTCGATCATCTGGATAGAGATCGTGTGTTGGACGATCTACTTCCTGCCGCGCAAATACTTGTCGGTCTTGTCAATCCAGTCGGCGCGCGGCGGATTGAATACGTCGAGATCGACGGTGTAGGCCAGCGCCTCGGCCTTGTGCGGCATGTGTGGAGGAATGGTCAGCACCTCGCCCGCGTTCACCACGAGTTCTTTGCCATCGATCCAGAACTTCAATGCGCCTTCGAGGACATACGTGATTTGCTCATTGTGATGGCTGTGCTCGGGAACGATACATCCCTTCTGGAGCAAAACGCGAGCCAGCATCACATTTTGCCCGACGACAAAATGGCGCTGCAGGAGTGGGTTCAGATCTTCAAGTTCGACCGAACTCCATGGAATATGCCTCAGTTCGGCCTTCTCGGCGCCCTTCGTTTTTGACCTTCGCGTTGTCTTCTTCTTGGCTTTTGGGGTCGTTCGTTTTGCTCTTGCTTTCGCCATAGTGCACCTTTCTGGATAAAATCCGAATGCAGTGCCATGCAACAACTGTGGGCGTGTGTCCCGTCGCTACCGCGCTGCGACAGTTCCTTGCCAAGTGGCGGAGACTCGCAAAATCCGCTGCACGGCTTCCCGCAACGTCGCGGTTGACGACGCAAATGAGAAGCGGATGAAATCAGTGCCCGCGGCCCCGAACGCCGCACCTGGAATGGCCGCGACCCCAGCTTCCTCCAGCATGATGCGGCAGAGTTCTTCCGCGCTCATTCCCGTCCCTGAAATATTGACCCACGCGTAGAACGCGCCTTGCGGCGGCGCGCAACGGAATCCGGGAACGCGATTCAGATCGCGAATAAACTGCTCGCGCCGCTTGGCGAATTCGCCGACCATGCGGGGAGTTGTGCCCTCGCGATCCTGGAGCGCCTCGATGGCCGCATACTGACTGAACTCCGCAACACACGTATAACTGTTGACCGCCAGCATCTGTAGCGCCGGAACGATACGCGGTGGGGCGACGGTATAGCCCAAGCGCCATCCGGTCATCGCGAAACTCTTGGAGAAGCCGTCGATGATCAGCGTGCGCTCCTGCATTCCCGGATAGTTCATCAGAGAAATATATTGACCACCGTAAATGACGCGCGCGTAGATTTCATCGGAGAGCACGAGCAGATCATGTTTCACGGCGAGTTCCGACAGCCGCCGTTGCACCGGGTCGCTGTAGACCGCGCCCGTCGGATTGCCCGGCGAGTTCGCGATCAGGATTTTCGAGCGAGGCGTAATTTTGGCGGCCACTTCATCAGGGTCCGGTTGAAAATGATTGCGTTCGGAAAGTTCAAAGGGAACAGCAATTCCGCCCAGCCCGAGGGTGATCGACAGGTATCCAGGAAACCCCGGATCCGGGTAGAGGACTTCATCTCCGGGATCGATCAGGGCCATCATCGCCATGAAGAGCGCAATTTTGCAGCCGGGTGCGATGACGATGTTATCTGGAGAGACCTTCAGGCTACGCGTGTCGTGAAGGTAGGTAGCGATTGCTTCTCGCAGTGTGCGAACGCCGGCCACCGCACAATAGCGGTCTTTGCCTTCGTCCAGCGCCTGTTTGAGCGCGTTGTTTACGGATGCCGAGGGGTGGAAATCGGGCTCGCCGAGTTCGAGATGAATGATGGATCGGCCTTCGCGCTCCAGTTCCTTCGCGCGTGCATAGACGCTCAGCGCGCCCTCGCCCGTCATCACCGCCATTCGAGAAGCCAGCGATCGCATTCTTGCTCTCCACAATCTGTTTGCACATGGAGGCCGGGCGTCCTGCCCGGCTGGACGGGCCAGAGGCCCGCCCTCCATTACTACAGCTACAGGCCTTTGTAGAGACCGCCATCTACCAGCACGGTCTGTCCCGTCACATAGGACGCGCGCTCCGAGGCCAGCCACACGATCGCGTCCGCAACCTCTCGGGGTTCTCCGAGACGCTTCAGAGGCGCCTCCGCGCTCCATCCTTCGGAGGTCTCTTTTTCGCTCTTGCCTGACGCCGCAGACCGCGCCTTCGCCAATTCTTTCAGCCGATCGGTCGCAGTGTAGCCTGGTCCAACGTTGTTTACGAGGATGCCATCTTTGCCGAATTCGTTGGCTAGGCTTTTCACGAGTCCAACAACCGCGGCGCGAACTGCGTTGGAGAGCACCAAGTCTGCGATCGGCTGCTTTGTAGTGACGGAAGTGATGGTGATGATGCGCCCCCAATGCTTGCGCTGCATGTGCGGAATCACTTCGCGGGCAAAATAGACCGTGCTAAGAAAGTTGAGGTCCACGGCCTTGCGCCACTCTTCAAGACTGGCGGCAAGAAATCCTTTGGCGGGCGGGCCTCCGGCGTTGGTGACGCAAATATCGACGCCACCCAATCGTGAACCCACCGATTCGACAAAACCATGCACCGCTTCCGCATCCGTTACGTCCAATGCCTGGGTAAACACTTCTACGCTGTATTGTTTCTGGATGCGCTCCGCGGCCGTCTGCAATGTCGGACCATTGCGGGCACACATCGCAATGCGGCATCCCTCGGCGGCAAAGGCTTCCGCCGTGGCACGGCCAATCCCCTGGCTCGATGCGGCCACGATCGCAACCCGATTCTTCAGACCCATATCCATGATCTCGGAATTATAAAGGTATGCGGCCTGACTGTATTGGTCGGGAGACTGTCGAATTCTGGCTATTGCTCACTTCGCCGGTGAACGGTACTCTTGAGGTGTCATTGCATCCGGGATGATCCCGCGGAAATCCGCGGATGGGGTTCTCATGAAAAAGCATCGACACCGCCCAGAAACCGAAGCCGTTCGCGGAGGGACCAACCTTGATAAGAAGAATGGCCCCCTCGCCACGCCGATCTACCAGACCTCAACTTTTGAGGTGACTGACAACGAAGAGCAGTTGCGGGCGACTCATACCGACATGTTTTATACGCGCTACGGAAACCCGACGAACACGGTTGCTGAGTCGGCAATCGCAGAACTTGAAGGCGCTGATTCCGCCCTGCTGTTTGCCTCAGGCATGGGAGCGATCACGACTTCGATTCTTGCGCTTTTGAAAAGCGGCGACCACGTCGTGGCTCAACGTGACATTTACGGAGGCGCCACGAAATTCTTCAGTCAGTGGGTTCCGAAGCTTGGAATCGAAACTACATTTGTCGACACCACCGACTACGGTCAGCACGCCCGCGCCATCCGGCCTAACACCAGGCTGCTCTATCTCGAATCTCCGACCAACCCCCTCGGACGAGTCGTCGATTTGCATAAGACTGCTTCTCTGGCCAAGAAACATAATCTGATCAGCATGATCGATAGCACCTTCGCTACCCCGATCAACCAGCGCCCGGCGGAGTTTGGCATTGATCTGGTGATGCACTCGGCCACCAAGTACTTTGCCGGGCACTCCGATGTGATTTGCGGGGTCATCGCCGGCCGCAAGGATTTGATCGAGAGGATTCACGAAACCCGCACTACGTTGGGTGCTGTGATGGACCCGCACGCGGCGTGGTTGCTGCTGCGCGGCATTAGGACGCTTGCGGTCCGGGTACAACGCCAGAATGAGAGCGCATTGCGCGTCGCACAGTTTCTGGCTCAACATTCGCGGGTTCGAAGCGTGCACTATCCGTTTCTCGAGGGTCATCCGCAGCGAGCGGTTGCGATGGATCAAATGAGCGGCGGCGGCGGCATCGTGAGCTTTGAAGTGGACGGCACCGGAGAAGATGCCCGCCACGTGGCCGAATCGCTGAATCTGTTCACGCTCGCGCCGAGTCTAGGCGGCGTGGATTCACTCGTCTCCATCCCCGTGCTCACATCTCATGCCATGATTTCAGCTGAACTACGCGAGAAGATGGGCGTGACCGAGCAACTGATCCGGCTGTCGGTGGGAATCGAAAGTGCGGACGACTTGATTGCCGATCTGGAGCAAGCATTCGCCGTAGTGAGTTCGTCTCGTCAGCACGCAGAGGTGGGATGAGGTCGGGTTCTCGCATTCCGCCGAACCCATCCACCACGCAGAAAAAATCCTGGCCTCACGCGAGGCCAGGATGGAGAAACTCCGTGTGCGCGCTCGCTCAGAAAATGAACTTCAGCGCCAACTGCAGGATGCGTGGATTGTGAGCGGCGTTCGGTTGCAACAGTCCGTTTCCCGCGCAACTCGGATCACCGGCTGAATTATTGGCTCCGCCATAGCAGCCTATGCCGTTTGCACTGGTAATTCCGCTGCCATTCGCATTGTCGGCGGCGGAACCCGCGTCACCGCCCAGCCATGAATACTCCCTATGGTTAAAAACGTTGAAGGCTTCGGTCCGAAATTCGAAATACTTGCTTTCGGTAACCGCGAAGTGCTTCAGCAGCGCCATGTCGAAATTAGTGCGCCAGGGGTTGCGCAGAATGTTTCTTCCGGCGTTGCCAAAGGTTAACCCTGTCGGAGCGCCGAAGGCGGACGGATTATAAAGCAACGGCGGGTTGCCCGGCGGAAGGTGCGGTATCCCCGCGCTCGGATTGCCGACCAGGTCTGGGTAAGAACCGGCGGATGCAAACGAATTGGACACGCCTGCGTTATCAGTGGGAATGCTCCCGCCACCCTCGTTATAAACGCTGAATGGCGTCCCACTTTCAATGTCCGTGATGCCGGACCACTGCCACCCTCCGAGGAGTTTGTCGGTAAGAGTCTTCCCTTTCAAGAAGGGTAAATCGTAAACGTAACCGATGTTGATAATGTGCCGTTCATCGAAGTTAGAGCTGGCCCGGTAGGCGTTCAGGGCGTAGGTGTCGAGGAAGCCCGAGTCGTTGTAGTCCGAAGAGTCGTCAATCGAGTGGCTATAGGTGTACGCCGCATTCAGTTGCAGCCCCCCAATACTGTGGCGCAAGGAACCCTGCAGCGCGTTATAGTTCGAAGATCCGGTCAGATCTTTCCGGGTAATGCTTCCGATACCGACGTAGGGCAGGTAAGGATTGGCGTTGTTGCCGCAGGCTACGGCAAGATTGTTAGCCCATGAGCCGGTGGTCGTATTTCCGTTCACGGTTGCTGTCGCTTGACCGCTGACCGGATCTATCGTGACGCTATTGCAATCGTTTGCGCTGATGACCTGGCCGGGCGCATAGGGATTCAGGCCTGCCGGAACCGAGTGCATCTGGTTGGAGTCATACGAGCGGGTGAGATGGACTCCGCCGCTGCCCACGTACGACAACGTAGCAACTGTGTTCTTACCCATATCGTGCTGCACGTCGAGATGCCATTGCTGCATGTAGGGCCAGGTGGCTTTGCTTGGAATCGAGACAAACGATAGCGGCGTCGTGCCCGAGCCGAGCAGGCTAGGAGTGAGGCTCGCGTATCCCGCCACGTTCACTACGCTGCTGGTCTGAGTGTTGATGTTGTACTGTTCGAGCGACTCGGTATTGGCCTCATTGCCGTTCGTGTGCTCGAAGAAGATGCCATAACCGCCACGGATGGCCCACCTCCCGTTACCGAAGGGGTCGTATGCAAAGCCAATGCGAGGCGCCGGATTCCACCAATGATTCTTCATGCAGCCGGCCGGAACCCCGGCTGTAACTCCGCAATCGACCCAACCGTTGAATGGGTTGCCGATTACGAGGCCGGTGTTTGGATCGACACTGCTGGCGCCGGGAATGTAGTGTGCGGGATCGAAATTCCAAGCTAGATTGTTCTTTTCCGAGTAAGTTCCAAAGAAACTCATGCGTAACCCCACGTTCAGCGTCAGACGCGAAGTGGCGTGCCAATCGTCCTGAAAATAGGGTTCGAAAATTTTGTATTGCTCGTGCATCTTGAGTGCGGCTTGTTCCTGGGTGAAAGTGCCGATGTTTCCCAGAAGCAGATCGGCGAACGCATTCCCGGTGGTGACCGTATTGCCGGTATTGGCGAACTGTAATTGGCCATTCACACCGAACTGCGGCTGTGGAATTTCATTCTTGTGAGCCAATACCGCGTAGATTCCGAACTGCAGATTGTGCCCGCCGACGATCTTGGTGACGTTATCGCGGAACGTAAAAGTGGGGTTGGAGTTTAGAGGACCGTTGGGAACATAGCCCGGATCTTCGGCAAAGTTATATTGGCCGCCAGCCAGGCTGATGCCGGGCACCTTCCCGCCAAAACCGTTGTCGTAGATTCCGATCGCGGGAAAACCAGCGGGGCGCTGCCAGGGCCCGATAAGGTTGGTGGTGATGTGGTCGGTGGTATAGCTGGCGACGAATTCATTCAGCAGCGTAGGCGAAACTGCGGCAGTCACCCGGGCGACCATGCTGACGCCGGGACCGTTGAAGTTAGTCTGAACCGTGGGAAAAGTGGTGCCATTGGTCCACAAGGGTACGGGATAGTCCTGGTTCCACGAGTCATGAATGTAACGAAACGTGGCGCGGACTTTGTCGTTGATATTCTGATCGACGCGGAAGAGTTCTTCCCGCCAGTGGGTGGGCAGGGACGGCGGCAGATACCAGGAACTCGGACCCACGTTCGGGGTGGGGATGAGGGCCTCGAGAGCATTGACTATTGTGGGATTGGCGATCGGCACCTGATTATTCGGGAAGTAAGCACCGCCCTGCGCCGGGCAATTTGGGAACTGGTTAACTGTCGTCGGCGTCAATTGGGTGCCGGGTGCAGGGCACACATCGTTGAAATTTCCGGCTCGCTCTGGCAACGTAGGAACTGTGGTCACGCTGAAGAAACTCGTTCCCGGCACAATCTCGCGGCGCCACTCTTCCGACCAGAAGAAGAATGTTTTCTGTTTCTGCGTGTTGTAGTGTCCGGGAATATACACTGGCCCACCGACAGTGAAACCAAAGTCGTTCTTCTTGTAGGCAGGAGGCGAAGTCTGAAACTCGGGCGTGGCGTTGAAGAAGTCGTTGCGGACGAATTCGTACAGGTCGCCGTGAAAATTTTTGGTGCCTGACTTGGTCTCAACCTCGACCGTGCCGGAACCGTTGCGGCCGTATTGCGCGCCGTAGTTGGAGGTAAGCACTTTGAACTCGGCAATGGCGTCGATGCTGGGATAGACGTTGAGCGTGGTGTTGCTGCCGTTGTCCATGGCATCGCCGCCGTCCATTTCCCAATTGTTGTATTCGGTACGGCCGCCGTTGACGCTGAAAGAAACGCTTCCAGAAACCCCGACTCCGGCTTCATCCTGCCCAGTCTGGTTGCTCACACCCGGAACCAGGGTGATGAGCTGAGTGAAGTTGCGGCCGTTCAATTCTAGCTGGGCAATCTCTTTGCCGGTTACGGTGCCGCCGAGATCGGACGATTGGGTTTCAACCTGCGCGACTTCCTCACCCTGCACGACTACCTCAGTGTTGATCGCGCCCACTTCCAGCACGACGTTGACCCGAGTCTTTTCCGCAACGCGCAGGATGATGCCCCTGGCATCGTATTTCTTGAAGCCCGGGTCACTGACAGTGAGATCGTAGTTGCCGATGGGAAGCGAGGCGAAAAGGTAATCGCCGCTGCCATTCGTGGCCGTGGTACGACTGATGCCGTGTTCGGTGCTGATCAGAGTCACCTGAGCGCCAGTCACAGCCGCGCCCGATGGATCGGTGACGGTGCCGGTGATCGAGGCTGTGTCCTGCGCGAACAGCGCGCATGGAATGCAGATCGAGAACGCGAGGAGGCAAAACCACAGGAGACGGGATTTCATGTGCAACTCCTAATACGCGAAACGTCAATCGGGAAACCTGGCGACGGCCGCAAAAGGCCACAAAACTGTTTATTAAAACGTGTTAATAGTGCGGTAGCTCAACCTCCATGTCAAGCAAAAAATGCCGGAAATGACAGCTCCGGCACAATGACGGTCACAATATGCTCCTGGTTGATTCCCGCACTGCGAGTTCGGGCGCGACCTTGCTGTGTACGGCGGAGATCTCTCGCTTCTCCTGAACGGCATTGATCCCGTCGAGAACAATGTTGACCGCTGTTGTTCCCATAACTTCCATGGGCTGACGCACCGTGGTCAAGGACGGCGTGTACAGACTGGAAACGGCAACGTCGTCGAAGCCGATGACCGAGCAATGTTCCGGAACGCGCAAGCCGGATTTCGACAGTGCACGTATCGCTCCAAATGCGGTCATATCGTCGAAAGCCAGCAGGGCGGTAAATGGCCGTTTCTGTTTGAGCAAATCCTCCGTTAATTTGTAGCCCGCTTCAAAACTTGAAATCGGATCTTTAGATTCCGGTAGATCAACAATCAACCGAGAATCCAGCTCAAGCCCGCTGGATTTCGCGAAAGACCGGATTCCTTTCCAACGCGGAGCGCTATCGCCTAAGGTTCTGGGACCACGGATGAAAGCTATCTTGCGGTGGCCCAGAGAGTAAAGATGTTCGAGCGCGACGTGGGCGCCAAGTTCGTTGTCGACAATTACGGAACTGACCGAGTCGGTTTTCAACTCGCGGCCAATCATTGCAGTCGGGATGCTGCTCTTTTCCAGATCGGCGAGAACGTCGATATCGACGAACAACCAGTTTGCCACCAGAATGAGCGCTTCCACCCGGCGGTCGAGCAGCATCTCCAGATAGCGCTCGAAGCGGCTGCGTTCGTTATGAACGTCGGTGAGAATGGGAAGGTAGGACGATTGATAGAGCGTGTTCTCGATGCCGCGCAACACCAGCGTGCAGTAGGGATCGGTCATGTCGAATACCATGACGCCGACGGTGTGACTGCGCTTGCTGCGCAGCGAGCGCGCGAACAGGTTGGGACGGTAGCCCAGCTTCTTGGCCGCTTGCTCAATTCGCTTCTTGGTGACAGCGGGAATGTACCGGGCAAGGGGAGCGTTGTTCAGGACGATGGAAACTGTGGTCGAAGAAAAGCCGCTGTCTTTAGCCACATCGCGAATGGTCACGGTCGCATTTTTCATTCCGAGTATTTCATCCTTGGATCGTATTGCCATAATTGATGGTGGCTTGAATTCATGGTGGCGCTGGCGGACACTACAGCAGAGAGTGAAACCAGTGTCAAGTTCGCTTATGCAGTTTTTGCTGATTTTTCTGCTGATGGCTTCATGGCAGATTGGCCGCGCGCAGGCGATGCCGCAGACTCAGGCGCAACAACCGCACTCCGCTGCGTCGGCGCAGAATGCTGATCCTCAACAGCTGTTCCAGCAGGGTCAAGCGGCCCTCAAGAACGGCAATCTGGATGAGGCCGAACATGCCTTCCGGAGCGTGCTCGCGATCGACCCGCAGGTTGCGGGGGCTTACGCGAACCTCGGCGTGATCTACATGCGGCGCAAACAGTGGCAGCACGCACTGGAGATGCTGCACAACGCCGAACGATTGGCGCCGCAGATTGCGGGAGTGCGGCTCAATATCGGATTGGTTTACTATCGACAAAACGATTTTCGAAACGCCATTCCGCCGTTTGAGTCAGTCGTGCACGACATGCCCGACTCGTTCCAGGCTCGCTATCTGCTTGGGCTGTGTTATTTCTTCGTCGAGCGTTATGGCGAGGCGGCGACCACGCTGGAGCCGCTCTGGGCACACGCTTCCGGCCAGTTGAACTACCTGTACGTGCTCGGCATTGCGGCCAACAAAGCGGGACGAGCCGACCTGGAGCAGCGAGCCCTGAGCCACCTCGTCGAGATCGGCCAGAACTCTCCCGAGTTTCATCTGCTGATGGGAAAGGCTCACCTCAACCGCGAAGAATATGACGCGGCGATCACTGAACTCGAACTCGCGGCCAAGGGCGATTCTGCCCTTCCCTTCGTCCACTTCAATCTCGGAATGGCTTATCTGAAAAAACAAGATCTGGAACGAGCCAAAGCGGAATTCGTTAAGGATATCGCCATCGAGCCCGACGTCACCTACGATTACGATCAACTGGGACAGGTGTATTACTTGCAGCAGCGAGATCAGGCAGCCGAAAAGATGTTTCGCACGGCGCTGCGTCTTGATCCGCGACTTGCCAGCTCTCATTTTCAGCTCGGGAGGGTATATCAGCGTCAGGGTAAGTATGCGCAAGCGCTGGCCGAGACCGACGCCACTCTCAAACTAGATCCCGATAGCCCCGGAGTGCATTACTTGCGAGGACAAGCGCTGCAGCGTCTCGGACGCGCCCAAGAAGCGAAAGCCGAGATGCAGACGTTCACGCAACTGTCGAATGCAGCTCGCGAAAAACGGCATCAGGAGCTGGAGGCAGGGCCGATGCCGAACCCAGAACTTACGCAGGAGCCTCAGTAGCGGCAGGTAGCACTGCCTCCTTTGTTATCGTGGTGCATGACTCAAATCGCTTGCAGCGCGCTTCTGTTTGACTTGGATGGCGTGCTGATCGACTCCACCCCGGCCGTCACGCGCGTTTGGAGGCAATGGGCAATCGCACACGGTTTCGATCCCGACGATGTTGTTCGCAAAGCGCACGGGCGCCCCAGTATTTCAACCATCCGCGACTACCTTCCACACGCAAACCATGAGGCCGAGAATCGCGAAGTGGAACGTCGCGAGATCGCAGACTTAAATGGAGTAGTGCCTTTGCCGGGAGCGCGTGAACTGCTGGACGCACTTCCTCCGGACCGATGGACCATCGTGACCTCGTGCACGCGCCCTCTGGCGGAAGTCCGTTTGCGCGCAGCAGGCCTTCCGATTCCCCCTCACTTGCTCACTTGCGACGACGTACAGATTGGAAAACCAGACCCTGAGCCTTACCTGAAAGGCGCGTCGTTGCTGGGAGTATCGGCGCGGGATTGCATCGTCGTGGAAGATGTCCCGGCGGGGATTCGCTCGGGCAAGACTGCGGGCGCTCGAGTCATCGCCTGTAGAACAACGGTTTCGGAGTCGGATCTCAAAGACGCCGGCGCGGATTGGATCGTGGACGGCTGCAAATCTATTTCAGTGTCGCGGTCGGTTGACGAATTGATGCTCACCTTGCAAACCGAAGCATGAACCACAACCGATGAGACCAACCTTGAACTAATCATTCGCACGGCGGTCAGTGAGCCATCACTGCGCCACCCTTCTTCGGCTTTCGCATTAAGAAAAGGAGCGGCAACATCGCGACGAACATCAGCGCGAGAAAACGGAACACATCATTGTAGGCCAGCATCGCAGCCTGCTGTTGCACCATTGCCCAGACCACGCCATAAGCCTGACGGGTTGCGGTCGCCGCATCCTTGCCATGAGACATTAAAAGCGCGCGCAGTCCATCGATGGTCTGCCGAGCCATCGGATTCGCCGGATTCACATGTTTGTCAAGGATGTTGATGTGCATTTGCGCTTTCCGGACCTGCATGGTCTCCACCATCGAGATGCCAATGCTGGCGCCGATATTGCGCATCAGATTAAAGATACTGGTAGCGTTGCCCATCCTTTCCCTGGGTATAGGATCGTTTGTAACCGTGGTCAAAGGCACAAAGATCAAGCTCAACCCCGCCCCCTGGAGCGTCAGCGGCAACCAGAAACTCCATGAAGCTACACCCAGACTAAACAGCGAAATCCTGTACATGGCCAACGCGGTAGTCAGAAACCCCGCCGCCAGAAGCTTTCGGGAATCCACTTTCCCCGTGAGAAATCCAATCAGCGGCATGCACAGGAACGAGGCCAGTCCGCGAGGCAGGTTGGTCACGCCCGCATGAGTAGCTGTGTAGCCCAGCAGTTCCTGCATCAGAAGCGGCAGTAAAACGGTGCTGCCATAAAGCACGAATCCGACGACCGTCATAATAAACGTGCCAATGGCGTACGACCGGTAGCGGAACACGCTGAGATCAATAATTGGATGGTCAGCTTTCAGTTCGCGGATGATCAGGCCGGTGATACCAATGACCGAGAGCACCGCCAGCGTAAGAATAAAGTGCGAGCCGAACCAATCATCTTCCTGGCCCTTGTCGAGCATAATCTGCAGCGAGCCGATTCCCAGCACCAGCAGACCGATGCCCCAATAGTCGATTCCTTTTGATTCCTTGCGCAAATAATGAGGATCGAAAATGAAGGCTTGAGTGAGAAGAATGGCCAGGACTCCGATCGGGACGTTGATGTAGAAAACCCAACGCCAACTGTAATTGTCAGTGAGCCAGCCGCCGGCCACCGGTCCCAGCATGGGCGCAACCACAATGCCGAGAGCCCAGAAAGCCATGGCCTGACCGCGCTTTTCCGGAGGGAACGATTCCAGCAAAATGGCCTGCGACAAGGGTTGCAGACCGCCTCCGCATGCGCCTTGGATCACGCGGAAGAAAATCAGAAATGGCAGCGACGGTGCCAGTCCGCAGAAAAAAGAAGCCGCCGTGAAGCCGGTTACGGATAGCATCAGCAGTCGTTTGCGCCCGAACGTCGTGGCCAGCCAGCCTGTCATTGGAAGAACAACAGCGTTGGCCACGAGATACGATGTCAGCGTCCATGTGGCCTCATCGGTGCTAGCGGACAGGTTGCCGGCGATGTGAGGCAGCGAAACATTGACCACGGTTGTATCGAGCACCTCCATGAAGGTGCTGGACATAACCGCGATGGCAATCAGCCAGGGATTAATCTCCTTCGCGACTGGATCGTTCACTGCCATCAGTTTTACGCCGAAAAATGGTTAGAGTCGATCACGGCGCGTGAGACTCGAATTCTCTCACGGAATAGGAATCTAACCAGGGCGACTTCCAGTCCCGGCGAAGGACGTGGCTCACGAACCCTGGCATTGGCGGGAACCGGAGTGACTCGTTTGTGTTCTGAAATCGTAACAAGATGTCACTAATCGTGACTCGACCCCGTTTTTCTGCTAGCCTGATCTCGTGGGGTAGTACGGTGCATCAGAAAAGGCACAGTTTCGACCCTGACACCTTCCTCTCAACCATTGGTGAGGGCAGAAGAACCTTGCGTTTTGACAAGAAACAAGCGATCTTCTCGCAGGGCGATGCGGCGGACGCAGTGTTTTACATCCAGAGGGGCAGGATCAAACTCACCGTTATATCCAGCAACGGCAAGGAAGCAACCGTCGGCATATTAGGGGAGGGTGAGTTCTTCGGGGAAGGCTGCCTTGCGGGCCAGCCGTTTCGAATGGGATCAGCGAGTGCGATCACCAGTTGTGACGTTCTGCGAATCGACAAGAAAGCCATGATGCGAGCCCTGCATCGTGAACACACGTTGTCCGATATGTTCGTAGCCTATTTATTGGCGCGGAATATCCGCTACGAAGAAGATTTGGTTGACCAGCTTTTCAATTCGAGCGAAAAACGACTTGCGCGAATTCTGCTGCTGCTGGCTCATTTCGGCAAGGAAGGAGCACCGCAGAGTATCCTCCCCGAGATAAGCCAAACGACTTTGGCGGAGATGGTCGGTACGACACGCCCCCGGATAAATTTCTTCATGAACCGGTTCAAGAAGATGGGTTTCATCCACTACAACGACGGCTTGCAAGTTCACAGTTCACTCCTTAACGTCGTTCTTCACGACTAAGCTAGTCTTCAGCCCAGGTGTCCAATACTGAACTGACTTGCATGGTCCGGATCTGTATATTTCGGGAACCTCCTCGGAACACTATGAGCAAGCGAGGGTCCCATGTTTCCCAACCAAGAGAAGAGTTGGCTCACACTGTACAAGGCTGCCCTCCTGGAATTAGATCTGCGGAAAATGCCGGAGCGGATTGTCCTGGCGACTAAGGCGCTTCAAGATCGGTCGCTAGAATTGCAAGGGTCCAGCGGCCATTATGGGGAGAAGCTGGAAATAGAGTACGCCGTGCGTAACCTGCACGTTGCCGAACGAATGAGGTAACCGCGTCAACCGGATGAACCTTTGAGCCGATTGGACCGCGCTTCACGGCAGTGCTTTCTTGACCTTGCAAATAAGGGTACCTGTCCAAAATTGAACAGCTTTGAGCATAGTCCGGAACTAGACTGGCACCGTTCGTGACGGAAGGTGGTGTTCTATGACTCCGACCGAACCAGGGGCCGCTTACAGAGTTCTTCTAGTGGACGACGACGGCGCGGTTCGCGCCATGGTGAAGGAAGGGCTTCAACGCAAGGGATTTGTAGTAGTCACTGCCTCCAGCGTGACAGAAGCTCTGGCATGCATCACTACCCTCAGCTTTGACGTTCTCATCACCGACCTGCACATGCCCGACCCAGGGGACGGTTTTACGGTGGTCTCGGCGATGCGCCATTCCCAACCGAACGCATTGACCATGCTGGTCAGCGGCTATCCCGACGTGCAAGGCGCTATGGCAGCCATCCTTCTGGAAGCGGACGAGATCGTGGTGAAACCCTTCGAGATCGGCCGGCTCACCGAGATCGTTAGACAGAAAATGCACAATCGCAAACCGGTCAAACGGTTGGACAAGGAGAGAGTGGGCGCGATACTGCAGCGGTGTGCCAAGGATATCGTCGAAAACTGGTCGGCACGGGCGAAACAGAGCAGTGAACTAAACCGCGTTCCGCTTAGCGATGAGGAGCGCACCGGACATCTTCCCAGGCTGGTGGAAGACCTGGCTCTGCGCCTGAGCAAGCCCAGCGCCACCAGCAAGGACAGCGATGCCATCTTCTCGGCGGCTGCCGTAGCCCATGGCAAACTGCGATACCTGCAAGGCTACACTCCGGCAATGCTGGTGCATGAATCGCGAATACTGCAGGTAACGATTTTCGGGATGTTGCAGAGTAATCTGAATGCTCTGGATTTCAGCGTGCTCTTACCAGATGTCATGACGATCGCAGATGAGGTGGATGCGCAGTTGACCCAGTCGATGGAGAGCTACATGAAAATCTCGCAAAAGGCGGTGGCCTAGCGAATGATATTGCTCTCTGCGGAGGGCTCGGCTGGCCGTCAATTCCCGATTCTGAGGGGACCGGAAGCGGCAAGCAGCCCAATCGTTTCCACCCGCGGACCTTCGTGCATTCCCAATATTTGTCTGAGATTGGGACAAAATGGGGCGTTTTCTTGACATCAATGTGAATTGAGGGATAATGCGCCAAAGAGCTTCCAAACTAGAACGCCAAGACTCGCGCGGTTGGCACTCTGAGGGGGATGCGGCGGTCATTGTTGCTGCTGTTCGGAATGGAGCTGCGAAATGGATTATTGGCTCGTCCTCGGGCTCTTGTTGGCAGGTTGCGGTGTGGGCGCGCTGCTGACAGCGGCTGTCTATTTGACCCAACTGAAGAAGGTCAAGAACGACCTGCAAACGGGTCACCCCGATACGCCAAACAAATCGCAGGTTCTTCCGGATTCGGAGGATGGAGGGCCGAGACGGAAGTCTGCATGATCTATCCGATGCTCGCGTTCCCCATTTCCGTCCCGAGTTACGCGCGAGCTACTCAGGTCGCTTTGCACCGTGCTGCCTCTGAGACTCTAGGAACTTTATGATACTTCTGATCGAAGACAGCAAACTGCTCCGGACTGCGAATGCGCGGGCTCTCGTCAAAGCTGGCTATGAAGTGACCGGCGTCGGAGACGGCGAAGAGGGTTTACGAAGCGCTCGGGAAACCATCCCCGAACTCATTCTGCTCGACATGCTCTTGCCCAAAATCACGGGTCTTGATGTGCTGAAGGGCCTTAAGAGCGACGAGCGAACAAGGGACATTCCGGTGATCGTTCTGAGCGGCCTATCGCAGGCCAACGAAGGCAAGCTCATGAAAGAAGGTGCGGCAGCTTTCTATGAGAAATCAGAAAAAATGCTCAACGACGATTCCGCAGATCTGATTGCAGCCGTAAAAGGGGTGTTAGCGCACGCCAACAAATAAGGCTGGCAGAAAGCTTGCAAGCCCGATTCCGAAAGGGTTGGCTTCCAAAAGCCAAACCTGAATCGCTGTGACCGGGAGGTTCGACGGCATGAGCAATGCAAATGCAACTGCGCCCGCAGCTTCCGTGTCCATGGGAAGCGCGCTATTACTTTCCAACGACGCAGCGGCTATCGGGCATCTCAGCGTATCGATGCAGCAACTCGCGATGTCCCCCGAGGTGTGTTGCGACGTTTCGACCGCGTTGAACCTGCTGAACCGGCGGAAGTTCGAGGCGGTAATCGTCGATTTGCAGGTGGGAGAGCAGGCTAAGACAGTCCTGGAAAAAATACGTCTGTCCCCGGCGAATCGGACTGCCGTGCTATTCACTATCAGTGACAGCGACGCCGAAACTGCTGTCGCTTTCAAGGCGGGTTCTAATTTTGTGTTGCGGAGACCGCTCTCCAGGGCCGAGATCGACCGCAGCTTGAAAGTCGCGTATGGGATGATCGTACGGGAGCGACGTCGTTATTTTCGCTGCAAGATCGAGATTCCGGCGGCGATTTACAGTCCCGGAGTACCGGCCGTGCACGGCAAGACCTTGAACATCAGCGAAGGCGGGGTCGCAATCAATACTTCTCTTTCGCTGAAACCCGGCGTACAGGTGAAAATACAATTCACTCTTCCTGAACGTGAAATTCAAATCGAAGCCGAATCGACTGTTTGCTGGTGCAAAGAGGGATACCTCGGATTTCAGTTCACTTCGCTTTCTCCCCAATTGGCCTCTGAATTACAAGAGTGGCTCGCGCATCGATTGGAAGATGGTCTTCCTGAATCCGTCGCCGATAAATTTCGCAGCCTTACACAAGCTCCCCCGACTGGAGATCCTGGGGGAGTTCGTGACTCCAGTGCCGCCGAGTCGTCGCGGAGCTCGAACAGCGCGATCGAGAGCCAGGCCTGGCTTGTCCTGTATCGCGCAGCGCTGTCCGAGCCGGACACGGGTAAGAGGCAGCTAAAGATCGAACTCGCGGAACGAAGTATGAGGCAGCGGTGGGGTGAACTCGCGGTCACCGGCCCGGAATTTGAGGAAGAGCGACAGCGATTGATTGACGCCCTCGAGAATCTCCGCGGGCTGAAGGGAGCCAGTCGCTGATATGCCGCGTCGGCCGCATGGTTCTTTAGCGACCGAGGTTTTCGATGTTCAACTCCGCGGTAAACTAACGGCGCCTATAGGTTGCAGTTTCATCCGGCAACCGGGTAAGCTACGATACTGGTAAGCGTCGCTTCGCAGCATCCAGGTGAGTGGCATGAATAGACCCATTGATTCTGAGGCCAAGCCGGCTGCACTACGACTGGGACCGCTAGAGCGCCGGATTCTTGAAGAGGTCTGGCTGCGCAAGAGCCTGACCGTTCGTGAACTGCTGGCGGATGGCAAGATTCGGCTCGCCTACACGACGGTCATGACCACGCTTGACCGCCTGTTCAAGAAAGGTCTGCTGGAGCGGACGGAAGAGGGCAAAGCATTCCGTTACGCCGCTCGCTGTACTCCCGCCGAGATGCCGCGTTTCGTTGCCGTCACCGGCATGCAACGATGGATCGAATCTGCACGCCCTTCATCTTTGCTGTTGTCATATTTTGTGGAGGCGATCAGCGCTCACGACGCGCGATTGTTGGACGAGTTAAGGATTCTGGTAGACCAGAAGCGTGGGGAACTGAAGGGGAAGAGGGACAAACCAGTATGATGTTCGCCGTTCGCGGCTTCATGGTCGCGCTGGGTTTTTTCGGTGTTGTTTATTGCCTGCTTTCGCTGCTGGTTGTGTGCGTATGGCGATGCGTTCGTTTGTTCTGCCGAAATTACACTGGCGGTGGGGCGTCCTTACTGTTTAGGTTGCGAATCTTCCCCCTTGCTGGATCAGTTTCCACGACTCTGGCGTTTGCATTACCGGCATTCTTACGGCTGGAGTCTGGAGCGATCGATGAAGATATGGGAACCCTTGTGTTCAGCGCATGCACTCTATTGTTTGTGGCGGCTGGCTTATTTCGGGTTGTGAGGGCGCGAGCCGGCACGTCGCGCATGGTCGCGGAATGGTTGGAGGGAGCGCACGCTCTGGACGCGGGCGCGAGCGGGACCACGCTGCAAACAAAATCAGGCCAGCCACCGTTGCTGCTGTATGGCTTTATTGCTCCTAAAGTGCTGGTTTCGGAGACTGCTGTGGGACTCTTGAGTCCTGACGAACTGCAGGTTGCCGTCCGGCATGAAATCGGTCACATGCGGTCGCGGGACAACCTGAAAAAAATGATTCTTCACGGCGCTCCATTTCCGGGCATGGCAAGTTTGGAGCAGGCATGGCAGGAAGCCGCAGAATTTGCGGCTGATGAGGCCGCGATTGCGAACAGTCGTGACGCGATTGATTTGGCGGCCGCTTTGATTAAGCTTTGCGACTTGGCTCCGTTGCAAGACCCACCAGTATTCACGACCGGACTGGTGAATCTGACTGCGCTGGTAGAAGTGCGTGTGGAACGCCTGCTGGCCTGGGATGAAATCAGTACGCCGCCCAGGCAAGGCCGCTGGCTGTGGTCGCTCCCTGCGGTCGTGATAACTGTCGCCTATACCGTCGCCCACTACAGTCAAGCCTTGTCGCTCACCCACCGGGCAACCGAGTGGTTCATCCACTGAGCACGAGTGGCATCTCCATCACATGCATAGGTGATGTGTAAAGCAGGGCCGTTTCCCACCGGTTCTCATCATCCGATCCGTCATTGCTGACAAACTTCCCGAGCACGCTCTCGTTCGCCCATCCGTCACTACGAGTCTGTTGGTAGTAGCAGAAGGCGTCTGCTATGTTGACCGGGTCTAAATCGCCCGCTAGGTCGAACGGCAACGCGTCCTCAAGCCCCTGTGGAGTAGCGGAATGCGGCCAGCAGAGCGAAACCTTCAAGTCTGAACCGGGGTGCCTGCGGCGATGTTGGCCAACCCTCTCCAGGGATCAAGATGAAACGGCAATTCATCGTTCGACCAAGCAAAAGACGATTTCACGAGGCCCGTCTTCTATTGGTGGGCCATGTTTTTATTGCGCTCGCAAGCTGCGTGCTGCTGACAGCCCAGAACGTCGTTCTGACGGGCGCGCTCGGCGGACGGGTCACGGACCAAAGTGGAGCGGTGGTGCCGGGAGCGTCAGTAGTTTTGCAGAGCCTCGCGACTGGCGTAAAACAGTCTGCCGAGGCGAATCGCGCGGGACTGTACCGGTTTCCGGCGTTGATGCCCGGCACCTATTCCATCACCTCAAATCACGAGGGTTTTCGCGACGTCCAGGCTCTGGTGCAAGTTCGGATAGGAAATACGACAACGTTGGACATCCACCTGCAGGTCGGGGCCAGCGGGGACACGGTTAAGGTAACGGGAACAGCGCCGCTGCTGCGGCCGGCGGAATCCTCTGCCAGCACAGTGTTGGAGCGGTCGTTTATCGCGCAACTACCGCTCAACGGGCGTCGTTACACTGACTTTACGGTGCTCACGCCAAACACCAGCTACGACGGCGACACTGGCCTGGTAAGCGTTGCCGGGCAACAGGGTGGAGAGGACTCGGGCTACGCCAACGGAAATGGCTCCAATGCCTTCACCGTCGACGGAAGCAACGCTACCAACAACTACTTCGCTGACGTTATCGGTCGTTACCGTATTCCGTATCTTTTCGGGGAGGACGCGATCCAGGAGTTTCAGGTTTCGGTAAGTCCGTATTCGGCCGTCTACGGTGGTGGAGCGGGCTTCGTCAATGCCGTGACTCAGTCAGGAAGCAACACCTTCCATGGCAGTGCGTTTTATTACAATCGGAACTCCGCAACCGGAGCCGACGACGCCCTCGACAAAGCCAGTGGCTTCCCCAAACCGGAAGATGCTTTGCAGCAATTCGGCGCCGGAGTGGGTGGGCCCATCCTTCGTAACCGTCTATGGTTTTTCGTGGATTACGAGCAGCAGTTGCGGAACAACCCGATTTCTGTCATCAACTCAGCGTTAACAACCACACCGGCGAATTTGCCTGCTTTCTTAAGCACTAATTTTGGAATTCCGGCCGGAACAACTCTCCCTGCGCCGAACGGGCCTTTGCCAATACCGGGCAGCGACACCGCGTCTGACCCGAGTAATCCGGTATACCTCCAGCAGGTTTCAAACACCGTGAACGCACTTAGCTCCAATCTCGGCACCAAAGCAAGAAAGCGCGACGATTGGGTAATTACTCCGCGGTTGGACTATCAACCCAGCACTCGTGACAGCTTGTTCCTTAGCCTGAATCTGAATCGCTTCAGCTCGCCCGGAGGCGTCATCACCGACCCAACTGTCGGGAACTACGGGACGCAGACGCTGGCTAACGCCTACGTGCATACCTTCCAGGCCGGCATGGGATGGACACACACTTTCTCCTCCACCTTGTTGAACGAATTTCACGTCAGCACTTCGCAGGACAACGAGATCTCGACTCCGACCGGGTTGGCTCCAAACACACCCACGTTAATTCTGGATAGCCCGGCCGCCTTCATCCTGGGCAACGCTCCCTTTTCTGTGGGAAGAGTTTTTGAAAGGCAGTATTCTCTGTCCGACCGGGTCGACTACGTAGTTGGCAAGCACACATTGCAATTCGGCTTCGATATGAGCCGAGCCTGGGATTCGGACAACAACGATGGCGGCGCGGACCCGAACGAGGCCGTCGATTTTGGGTCGTTCCTCGGCAGTTATGAATTTTCGAATCTGGAAGCTCTCGCGCTCGGCGAATACAACGTCTTTAGCCAGTCGTCAGGGAACCCTACTTTTTCCTTTTCCGTGCCGTACTACGGATTCTATTTGCAGGACACGTTTCGCGTTTTGCCGACTTTGACCCTGGAAATGGGGTTGCGGGAAGACTTCCAGGTTTATCCGCAGCCGCGGGAAAATCCAGCGTTCCCGCTGACCGGACAGTATCCCAATCAGTTTCAACGTCTGGCGCCACGCTTCGGCTTTTCCTGGCAGCCCGCATCGAGGACGGTGGTCCGAGGAGGATTCGGCCAGTTCTACACGAATATGAACGGGCTGAACTACCGGAACGCTGTAGTGTCGAACGGGCTGGCATCACAGCAGTCTTCGGTGAGTGTCAGTTACACCTCTGGTTCGCCGAACCAGCAGGAACCAACGTTCCCAAACGTTTTGCCGGGTAATTCTCCTCTGTTTGCGGCTTCCCCAGACATTTCCCTGGTTTCTCCTCGATTCCGCGTGCCCTACATATTACAGGCGAGTTTGCAGATTGAGCGCGAGATTTTCGAGAACACAACGGTAAGTGTCGGCACGATGTGGAATCACGGTGTGCATCTCCTGTCGGGCAGCGCTTATGACGCGAACCTGAATCCGCTGCAAGGCACGACGACCTACATCACGTGCCCTCCCAGCGCAACCACTGCGCCTTGCAGCGGACCGACCATCACTTTGCCGAACATGGACAACGACTTGCTCACCGAAGGCCGCATCAACCCTAACCTGGGCCAAATCAACGAGCTCATTAGTCCTGCGCAGAACTATTACAACTCCTTCTTCGTGCAGTTGCAGCACCGTCTGTCACAGCATTTTTCTTCGCAATTCTCCTACACGTTCGCCAAGAGCATCATGCGGGATGGGATGGACTTCAACAATCAATTTGACTTCAGCAATACTCACGCTCCTTCGCTGTTGGACCAGCGCCATCGCATCAGCCTTGCCGGTGTTTATCGTCCCGGGCTGGAGCAGTTGACCAGTTCGGAGGCAGGCCGCGCCCTGCTCTCAGGCTGGACGCTGAGCAGTGTCATGGAGTTCTCGTCGGGTCGTCCCTACGCGGGGTTGCTGAGTCCCGCGTGCACCAGTTCAACTTTGTCATTCAGCAACTGCGACGGCGCGAATGACAACCTGAATGACAGCGCCTTTAACCAGGACACCGCGAACACCGCAGGCGGCATTAATGGCGCTGGCCCCACGCCGGGGATTAGGCTGAATTCTTTTTACGGTCCGTGGCTGGAGAGGATTGATGTAGGGCTGTCCCGCAGCTTTTCGATCAGAGAAGGCAAGCAGCTGCAGCTTCAAGCCCAGGCATTCAATTTGTTTAACCACGCCAACTACTACGTGCAAAATGGCAACGGAGTCAACCAATTGCAATACAACCCGATCGGAACCAATTGCGGCGATGGCGCAACCTTGAACCAAACCTGTTATCTGGTGCCCAACTCGGGTCCGGGCAATTTTGGAGCCTTGCAGGAAATCAGTCCAAATGGCCTTCCCCGTGTACTGCAGTTTTCAGCGCGATTCACGTTCTAGCGAAAGCGGCCGGCGTCCCCACTGCCTTAACACCCGACGCTAGCCTTTCTCCGGCAACGCTCTCTTTCCCGTTAAATTCCATTGCTCGCGAATAAAACTGAGCAGTCCGCTGTGATCGCAAAATGCTTCGGTACCACCTTCCTTGGTCACCGAATACGCGGCCGCAATGTTAGCGAAAGCCAGACAGTCCTCCAGTTTTGCCCCGAGCAAGTACGCGTGAACGAAACCCGCATCGAAACTGTCGCCGGCGCCGATGTCGTCGACCATCTGGACTAGAGGCGGCGACAGGCTCCATTCTTCGTTTCCCTTGCGACATATTGCTGATCCCGAACCGCGTTTCACGACCACGACCTTGGCGAGTCCGGCCAACAAGTTGAGCGCCTGCGGAAAATCCTGCGTGCGAGCAATGTTCTTAGCCTCGCGCTCGTTGGGCAAAAAGATGTCGACGTACTTCAAAACCTCGAGCAGATCCTGCGCCCATTCATTTTCTGGATCGTCATTGGTGTCGAGCGAGGTGGTGAGGCCCGCTTCTTTTGCTCGGCGAAACAAGTCCAGAATTCGCGGCCGGAGAGCGCGGTGCAGATAGAAAGACGAAAGATGGAAGTGGCGAGCCGTGCGCACGTAGTCCATGTCGATGTCGGAATACTGCATCTCAAACATCGTTCCCGGATACGTCAGAATATATCGATGCTGAGCGTGAGGCAGTACGACGGTGAGCCCGGTGGATGTCGTTCCCGTTCCCTGCTTCATCCTGCTGATGTCAACGCCCATTGCGGACAGCCGCTCTCCGGCCATCGCTCCGAGCGGGTCACTCCCGATTTTCGATATGAAACCGACTCGCGTGCCCAGCGCGCACAAGTTGTGCGCGAAGATCGCCGACGAACTTCCCAATGTGAACGCCATGTTGCTGGCCAGGTGCTCGCGGTCTGGCACTAGGTCCTTCGGCAATCCGTAAAGAATGAGATCGAGGTTGAGCTCACCCACCACGCAGACTTCGATCATTCAAATGCTCCTTGGCTAGTCGGCAAGTTCATCGCCGCGAAACAACCCGCGAGACTGGCACGCAATCTTTCGTATGCTTGCGTTTAATAACTGTTGCTTTCGTTTATTCGCCCTGTCAAGTGTAAACTACTGAAACCTTCGAGTGATCCCGTGCTGAACGAAGAACGCCGCAGACTGATTCTTGAGATCCTGAATCGCGACGGACGCGTGTTGGTCGGCGACCTCGCCAAACACTTCCGCACATCCCAGGTCACCATTCGAAAAGATCTGGACATTCTCCAATCTCACGGCCGCATTCACCGCACTCATGGTGGCGCGCTGCCGGCGCGAGAAAGTGCTCTGGAAGATCCTACGTTGCGGGAGAAAGAAAAACTGCACCGCAAGGAAAAGCTGCAAATCGCGGCCGCCGCTGCGCGCATGGTGAAAGAAGGCCAGGTTGTGATTCTTGATTCCGGAACTACAACTACTGCCATCGCGCGCTCGCTGCGCCAATTCAAGAACCTCACCATTATCACGAACGCCGTGAATATTGCCGCGGAACTTTCCGGCTCCTCCCTCGAAGTCATTCTGACGGGCGGAACTTTGAGAAAGAATTCATTCTCGCTGGTAGGGCCGATCGCAGAAGAAACCTTGCGGCGCTTGAACGCAGACATTCTTTTTCTGGGAGTGGACGGCTTCGACGTGCACTACGGACTAAGCACGCCGAACCTGCTCGAAGCCAAAGTCAATCGAGCCATGATGGATGTCGCCCGGGTTGCGGTCGCGGTCTGTGACTCCAGCAAGTTCGGGCGTCGCAGCCTGTCTTCGATCGCGCCGCTTTCCGCCGTGCACCACCTCATTACCGACCGCGGGATTCCCAAGCCCGACCTCGCCGCGCTGAAGAAAACGGGGATCCAGGTAACACTGGTTTAGTCGCCGCGAAATCTATCTGCTCTTGCCCGCCTCGGTTCCCCGGAACTGTCCGAACATGCGCTCCGCGTTCTTGTGATAGACCTTTTCCAAAACCGCGTCCGGAAGGTCCATGCCGTAAATCTTCCAGCGCCCTTGCCCCGGATATCCCCAGTAATCAAAATATTCGTCTGCGGTTTCCAGCCAGCGAAAATGATTGCGATACATGGCTTCGTCCATCCCATTATCGGTTCCGAACATAATGCGGTCCTGATATTTCAGATAGAACTCGCGGGCTCGGCGAGGCTGCCGGCCCAGCTCGGCTTCGCGCGCTCCGAATTCGACCATCACGTTAGGAAGTGAATCCAGCAGACGAGAAACATAGTCGAGGTTTTCTGGCCAGTTCGCCATGTGCAGCGCGACAAACGTCGTATGCGGATGCTTGGCAAACATACGATCCCGCGCAGCCAGGATCGATTCCTTGCTGGGAAACTGCTGGCCATAGAAACTCCAGTCGGGATGCTCGATCAACTCCTCGTAGCGCTCGTTGGTGTTGTCAACAGGATGAAAAAAAGCTTCGGGATCGGTGACGTGAATGGACACGGGAATGCCGAGCCGTCCGCATTCCTCCCAGATGGGGTCGAGACGCGGATCATCCACGGCGATCAGTTTTCCCGACTTGTCGCGCACGCTCAGCCCGAGATCTTTTAACTGCTTCAGCCCACGTGCACCTCGCGCCACCGCGTCGTCGAGCTGGGCGACCATCTCCTGGCTGAAGTTTGGATCGTCAATCTTGCTCCAGTCGATCTGCGCAAACACGATGAAGCGGCCGGGATACGGCTTGACCATCTCGTCGATCACATGTTGAAGTTTGTCGCCCCACATGCCGGTCAGAATCACGACCGTCTTCACGTTGGTGTTGTTCATAATCTCGATCACCCGCTCGGGCGGCATGTGATCCTCGATTCGCATGGCGTCGTTGACGTGGTTGTGAACATCGATCACGTAGTATTTGGCGCGGTCAATGTTGTGGACGGGCGCGTGCAGCATGGGGATCGGCTGAAAGTCTTTCAACAGGAGTGTTTTCTTCTGTTCGGCGTCAGCTGCGGACTTGTACCCGATCTGCTCTTTAGATTGGTCCTGAGGCGCTGGAACGCTCTGCGTGACCGAACACAATGGCATGCTCAACAACAAGAAAAAGCTAAGACAGATTTCGATCGACATCGGCTTGATCCTTCCAGCCCGCGTGAGTTGACAATGCTCCACGAGCGAAAGTAAAAGTAATTGATCGCAATATATCGCAATCTTACGCGATTGTTCCAGAAGATCAGCCTGAGCAACCACTGTGAGACCTAAGTCCAAGAATGCAAGCGAACGATTGCAGGAAATAATTCTTCGCAATCGGCGATCCGAGAAAGTCGGAGTTTACGCTGTCTGCTCGGCTCATCCTAGCGTCATCGCGGCAGTGGTGCAGCAAGCGGTAGATGATGAATCTGGCCTGCACATCGAATCTACTTCGAGTCAGGTGAATCAATCGGGCGGCTACACTGGACAGACTCCGTCTGAGTTTGCCGAGTTTGTTCATTCCGCAGCGCAACAAGCCGGACTTCCCCGCGAACGAGTATTGCTGGGCGGAGACCATCTGGGCCCGTACCCGTGGCGAGGCCAGCCCGCGGCAGCCGCGATGCGCAATGCCTCTGAACTGGTTCACGCATGCGTGCTCGCCGGATACAACAAGATTCATCTCGACGCAAGCATGGCGTGCGCCGATGACAGGCCAGGCCCGGATGAGAATACCATCGCGCAACGAGCAGCCACTCTCTGCCGCGCCGCCGAAAGTGCATTTGAAGATTTGCCGTCGGGCACTGCGCCACCGCTGTATGTAATCGGCACGGAGGTTCCCGCTCCGGGTGGTGAAGTGCTGGAAGGAGCGGCGCCAGCTGTCTCCTCTGCCAGCCAGATTTATCACACCCTGGAACTTTTCCGCACAGCCTTCGACAAGCAGAACGTACCTTCCGCGTGGGACAGAGTGATCGGCATGGTCGTGCAGCCGGGAGTGGAGTTCAGCGAAGACATTATTTTTGATTACGACCGGAAGAAAGCGATGGCGCTCTCGTCCGCGTTACCAAAGCATCCTAATCTTGTCTACGAGGCGCACTCTACCGACTATCAGCAACCCGCAGCTCTTGCGCAGATGGTGGAAGATCATTTCGCAATTTTGAAGGTTGGACCGTGGCTGACGTTCGCTTTCCGCGAGGCGGTTTTCGCCTTGAGCCTAATCGAACATGAGTGGCTGGCGCATCGGAAAGGGGTTCGCATCTCACAAGTAAGAGAAGCGCTCGAATCTGCAATGCTGATCAATCCAACTTATTGGCGTTCGTACTATCACGGAAGTGAAGACGAGGAGCGTCTTGCGCGCGCCTATAGCTACAGTGACCGGTGCCGCTACTACTGGGGCGATGCAACCGTGCAGAAAGAACTGGCCCACCTTCGCGCAAACATCGACGCCTGGCCTCCGCCGCTAAGTCTAGTGAGCCAATATCTGCCTGCGGAGTACGAGGCAATCCGATCGGGACGTCTCCAACACCGCGCTGAAGCCGTGATTGAAGAACACATCCGAATCGTCCTGCGTGTCTATGCAGCGGCTTGCGGCGCATAAAATTACGGCAGGCCGAACGCATACAGCGAACTACCCGCGGCAATGGCAACGTACTCTTTTCCGTCCACCGCGAACGCCATCGGGGATGCATAGACTGCCCCACCCATTTGAAAATGCCAAAGAGGCTTTCCCGACGACGCATCCAGCGCAATGAAATTTCCTTCCGCGTCGCCCGTAAACAAGAGTCCACCTGCGGTCGAAAGC
>DATNHO010000013.1:0-15180 GCA_035604895.1 Terriglobales bacterium
TCCAGTTTTGTCATCCCGAGCAACGCGAGGGATCTGCAGTCTTTACCATTCAGCAAGCTGCAGATTCCTCGTCGCTTTCGCTCCTCGGAATGACAAGGATAAATTTTTAAGCGGCTCAACGTAGCAAAGCTACGTTTCTACGGTCTCGTTCTCAGTTTGCTGAGCTTTTGGCCGCGGGCTTCCCGCGGACTTCCGGCTCCTTCGTCTTCAACAGGTCTTTCAGTTCGACCATGAACTCCTGCACATCTTTGAAATCGAGATAAACCGAAGCGAAGCGCACGTAGGCTACTTTGTCGTAGCGGCGCAGACGATTCATGATCAACTCGCCGAGTTCGCTGGTCTTGCGTTCGCGCTCCGCCGATTCGATCACGAAACTCTCGGCTTCGTTCACGATTTGTTCCAGCTTGCCAATGGGAACCGGCCGTTTTTCGCAGGCTCTTAGCAATCCATTCAGTACTTTCTGGCGATCGAATTTCTCGCGCCTGCCGTCCTTCTTGACCACCATGTAAGGAATTTCGTCGATGCGCTCATAGGTGGTAAAGCGCTTGCCGCACTTCAGGCACTCGCGGCGGCGGCGGATGGAATCGGCTTCTTTGCTCTCGCGCGAATCCACCACTTTGTCATTTGCGAACCCGCAGAAAGGACACTTCATGAGCTTGGAACGGTGACCGAATGATTGTAGCAGGGACAGCCGCGTATCAGACCAGCGGAGGCGACGGCGAAAGTTCTGCCCGCGCTTCTTCCTGCTCACTTTCTTCCGATAGCTTCCGCAAGGACAGCCGTTCCCGGTGAGCCAGCAGCAGGCCGGCGGGAACCACGGCGACGAACGTGGTCAGCCATAACAGAATGCCGCAGCTCGCCGCCAATTCATGCGATGCGTGGAAAATATGCTGCAACGCAGAGATCGTTGCCAACTGCGAACCCCCACCCACTCCGGGCAACTGAATCAAGGACCCCAACATGCTGGAGCCCATCAACAGCAAAACTTTCGATACCGTCATGTGCTCGAGTGCGGGACCGTAGGCGTGGGTGACCTCGCGATACGCGAGCGCGATGAGCCACCACATCAAAATCGATACGCCTGACAACTGGAGAAAGGAAAGCGGACTATGGATGGTGTCCAATCCGCCATGGAATTCACGCAACCTCTGCGCCACCCGATGCCCGAAATTTGCGGCAAGATGAGAAAATCGGACTTCGATCCAGGCGGCCAGCGCTTCTCCGAACTGGGCCACCAAGAAAGCTCCCAGCGCCAACCCCGCCACCAGAGCGACCAGCAGGAAGCCTCCGACACGAAGCCGGGGATAGATTTCGGGGTTCGGCAGGAACCGCAGTTCGGTCGGAAGGAAGATGGCGAGAACCATCAGAACCGTGAATCCTCCAACATCAAAAATGCGCTCTATCGCCCAAGCGGCCATCTGCGAGGAAAAAGTTAGGTTAGCCCGGCGAGCAATCAGGTACGGACGAATTAATTCTCCAGGACGCCCCAACAAAGCCAGGCCAGTGAACCCGACGAGCGTCGGAGGAATGAGCTCAAGCGTGGAGACCTCTTTGCGCACAGGCTGCAGGAAGATTTTCCAGCGCAGCGCACGCAGAAAATAGCTGACGTAAATCAGCGCGATGGCCTGAAGAATATGGCGTGGGCTGATCTGTTTCGACTGATCCCAAAAGGTGAGCCAGTCAAAATCCTTCCACGTCCGAAACTGCACATAAACCAGGGCTGCAAGAATCGCAGTTACGATCACGTAAGCCAGGATGCGTTTCTTGCTCATTTACCCGAGGCGCTCCGAAACTGAGAGCCGAGAACAGCAATGATCCAAGGAAGCCCCCATGCCAAGGTAAACGACATAAACGCGGGGGTCAACGCAAGCAGGCTTTCGTATAGTCCCGATGGAGCGACAGGCGTCCTCGCCGTCCGCTAGATTTACACTCAATGTTCAGCGGGAAGCTTGCTGGGTTGTATCCGGGAGAGCTACTTGCTTCACGACCGGCGCTTGGTGGGGCGGGTTCTTGTGGTAACTGGCAGTCTTCAACGCTGCCGCTTTCCGCTCTGCCAGCTTTTTGCGGTTGAAGTCACCGATGATGCGCGCAACATAAGCTTGAGTTTCATAGTACGGGGGAACGCCGTGATACTGTTCCACACGTTGCGGCCCCGCGTTGTAAGCCGCGAGCGCTTTGATCAAATCAAAGTCGTAGCGTTCCAGCAATTCCCGCAGGTAGCGAGTGCCGCCTTCCAGATTGTCACCGGGATCGAAAGAATTGACCACTCCCAGGCGGGATGCAGTTTGCGGCATGAGTTGCATCAAGCCTTGTGCTCCCTTGGGTGATACCGCTCGCGGGTTGAAGGCGCTTTCGGCATGGATGACGCTGTTGATGAGATCCGGATCAAGGTGGTGCCGGCTGCTGACCGCGTTGATGACTTCGTTCATCGGTTGCGAACTGTGCGCTTCCCGCAGGGCGGGCGACAGGTCTTTTTCAAAGCGATCGATTTCACTGGTCGGAACGTCCACATACCCGTCGCGGTCGGCGCCCAGGTAAAGACGGGTTACCGAACCGACAACCTCGCGCCGCTCGTGACGAATGGAAAAGCCGTTGGTTAACACGGCGACATCCGCGCCGGTCGCGAACACTGTCGTCCCCAGAAGGCCGAGGGCAACAACGAGTTGAGCCGGTAACTTCATACGAAAACGGAACGATTCCGCCGGGCAAACTTGCAGCCGCTAAACCCCCACCCGCGCGCCCAGCACTTGCTCGATCGCGGCGGCTAACCCATTCTGGTCATTAGGCAAGGTCACAGACCAGCCCTTTCCGCGCAACTCTTCCGACGCATTCCCCATGATAAATGGCTGTCCTGCGAAGGCAAGCATTTCAATGTCGTTATAGTTGTCACCAATGGCCATGACCTGTTCGCGGGGTATGCCGCGGTAATTGGCCCATCGCTCCAGGGCGTGGCCTTTGGAACAGCCCTGGTTCAGCACATCGACGATCGAAAGATCGCGCGCGGGATATTCGGTCCGCAACACCGTGATGTCTTTCTCCAAACCATTCGCAGCCAGGACCGCGAGAGCCTGGTGCATGCGCTCGATCCGTCCGCAGAACATAGCCTGAACTGGATCGCTGGTGAGAGAGTTTTCCAGGGGAATGACGAATTCAATATATTGCAGGTTCTTCTCCAGCCAGCGTTGAATGCTCTCGTTCAACTCGCGCATGTCTTCGAGCACCACGGCGCCTTTACTCTCAATGTCGAAAGTCAGCACCATGTTGCCGCGAAATTCCCGCATCGTGGTGCAGAGTTTGCGGCAAGTCTCGGCCGGAAGCATGTCGCGATGAAACGTCTCTCCCGCAAGAGACCGGGTGACGGCGCCGTTCGAGCTGATCAGCCAAAGATCAAACCCCAGTTGTTTGGCGATCGGCAGGGCAAACATGTGCCGTCGCCCTGTGACCAATATGACTTCGACTCCCTCCTGGTGAGCGCGGCGCAGCGCTGCCATATCCACGTCGGAGATGTGAAATTCTGGGTTCAGCAGGGTGCCGTCGATATCGGCGGCCAGTAAGCGGATGGGAGGTCTCAGCACATAAGATTCTAGCACTCGCGGGCTGAATAGCGGCGGACCGAAAGCGCCATTGGTAACCCGATAAACAACATGTGAACCACGAAATCGCCTGCCCGGGACGCCCACGTGTGATCGAACTTTGGCGCGGCCGAGAGTGGCACCACAATAAAATTCATAAAGAAGTAGATGGCTACGCCGTAGAGAACCCCCCAGAGAACCGCTTGTCGAATCAGAAATGTCAGTTTCCGGCTGGCAACGTAGTACACCGCCGTTGCCACAAAGGTGATCAGGAACTCCAGCGCGACGCCAGTGATCGCGGTTGGAAGACCTCCCTGGAACGACTTCATTCCGAACAGTCCGCTCGCGATTGCCTGTGGCAGAACGATTGCCGGATAGCCTCGCAGGGTGACGGAGGCAACGGCGTATATCAGATCCAGGACGCCCGCAATCAATCCGCCCCAGAGGATAGCTGGAATCGATTTCGAACTCATGGGAAATTCCCCTATGATGATGCGCTCGCGTCACCATGCTATAGTCCGATCAAAGCATGGGATCCCTAATTTTCTTATTCTTTCCCTGGGGGCTGATTCTGCAGGCGGTGGCTATCGTCCACTTCATCCGCCGGCGCCCGGACGGCTATTGGATTTGGATCATTATTTTCTTCGGAGGTCTCGGGGCCCTGATCTACATCGCCGCCGAAGTAATCCCCGATGCCGGTTTGATGCGTCAGTCGTTTAAAGTGTTTCCCCGGCGCAGGCGGATTCACGAACTTGAGTCAGCCATTCTGGACAATCCCTCCGCAGGAAATTATGAGGAATTAGCCGATCTGTATCTCGAAGAAGGGAACTACGCCCGTGCCCGCCAGTGCTACGACAAGGCAATTTCCTCGCGCACTGACTCGCTGGATCCGTTTTACCGCCGAGGGATGGCGGCTACATTCATGGGTGATTTCGCCGCGGCGGTACCCGATCTTGAACGCGTCGTCTCGGAGGATCCCAAATACGACTTTCAGCGCGCCGCTGCGCTCCTGGCCCATGCTTACGCAAATACAGGTCAGCCGGCAAAAGCCGAGGCATTGTTTCGCGAGGTCACGAAACTCTCCACTTCGTCCGAGACTTACTACAATTACGCGTGCTTCCTGTCCGATCAGCAACGCCCCGCCGAGGCCCGCGAATGGGCGCAGCGCATACTTGATAAGAAGCCGACCATGCCGGGATATCTGCGTCGCCGCGAGCGGCCCTGGTTCCGCAGGGCACAAGCTTTATTGAATCGCCTGCACTAGCGGGTCGGAGTCTTGCTAAGCCGCCCCCAGATAATCTCGCAGCGCGCGCTGGGTTTGAAGATCGAGAGCTTCGCCGAATTGGGTGAGATCTTGAATCAGCAGATGCGGGTCCATGTGTTGCAAATGTTCTTGCGCCAACATGAAAACGCACCGCCGGACGAGGTTGTATTCCTCCACCAGCGCCATCGCGGTGAACCCCTGGACCTGCCGCAGCCGCCCGTGTTGTGCGGCTGCCTTCATCGGAGTGCGGGTCATGTCCTTCACCGTCAATTGCATAAACTTCATGGTTTCTTCAATCAGGGGCAGGATGGGAGCGGTTCGTTTCTGATTAGCTATTTTGACCCGCGTCAAATCGGGATCAGCCTGGCTGTGCAGCAACCATTGCTTACGAAGACGCCCGCGATTTTGCTCCAGCAGGACTTTGAGCCGCTTGGCCGCGCCTGAGGGAGCGGGTTTGCTCCCGGCAGCGGACGCGCCGCGACCCAGTCGCCGGTTGATCTCGTCCTGCGCCTGGCTCAACGCGTTTTCTACTTCGCTTGAACGCCGGTCCCCACGAGCGACTCGACTCACGTAGGAAGGATCAACGCCGAGCTTCCGCGCAATTCTTACATAGAGGCCGCGATAGAGCGCTTGCGGCGACATTTTCGGATTCAAGTCTGTGCTAGAATTGTCACGGTACATGACAACCTTTCATGAAGACTGGCGACAGGGTGCCGCCTAACGCGAGTGTTATAACATTCGCGTTATACTCAGTCTAGCAGGCGCGCCATGAGCAACACAAGCGATCCGAAGGTCGAGTGGGCCAAACGCATCCTGGCCCTTCGCCGCCGCCTCCAAATGAACCAATCCGCGCTGGGTGAGGAGATGAACGCTTCCGCCATGGCGGTATCCCGCTGGGAGCGTGGAGTTCAGGAACCACCGGCCAATGTCTACATTCAACTGGGTAACCTTACCGGAGATCCAGAATGCTGGTATTTCTGGGGTCGGGCCGGGCTACACAGCGAAGATCTCATGCGCGTTCTGCCCGCGATTCGATCGCGCTTGCGCCAGGACCGTATCCCCACCTTGAGGGTGGTCCAGGCTGGAGCCCATCGCTCATCCAAGCGGCCGGATAACCTCGTCGCAATTCCAGTTCTGCCGGTCGTAGTTGCCACTCATGGTGGAAGGGGAGATCCAGTCGAAGCGCTCGATCAGGCCCGTCCGGAATCGATGTTGGCAGCGCCCAGCGATTGGTGCCCCAACCCAACCCATACCAGTTGTCTGCGAGTGCATGGCCGTTCCATGATGCCGCTGATTCACGATGGCTACATTATCGTGGTCGACACTTCGCAGACCAATCGTCTCAAGCTTTATGGTCAGATCGTCGTGGCCGCGCACAAGGAGCAGGGTTTGATCGTATCCCGTCTGCAACGCTTTGATCACACCGAGGTTCTGGTCCCGGAAAATCGGGAGTATGAATCGACAGCTGTCTTGACCAATGGATGGCGAATTGTGGCCAAGATTCTGTGGTGGATTGGCCGCGCTGCCTAGGTTCCAACTATCACTCTCAAAGTAACGAGCGGTCCAGGTTCCCGTGTGCAACCGGACACCCGAACCGCTCGCTTCAGCTCCACATCTTTCACTTGCGCTCAACTATTTGCGTTCTTTGGGCGCTCCTCCACCCTGCTTGCTTTGCATCTTCTGTTGCTGCTGGGTGTGTTTTTGTTCCAGCTTGGCTGTCTGTTGTTGGTGCCGTTGTTCCACCTGCTGTTTCTGGGCGTCACTTGCGTTCTTTTGCGCCAGACGCTGGTGTTCCTGTTCCTGCTTCTGTTGCAGTTGTTGGTGTTGCTGATTCTGCTTCTGGATCAGCTTGTCCTGCTGTTGCTGGTATTTCTGGTCCAGCTTGGCATTTCCGGTATTCGGAGCAGCAGGCCGTTCGTGTGGCTGAATCTCTGAAGCGTGTGCGGGTGGACGAGGAACATTATTCGCGGGACGTCCACCTTCCGCGCTATTTCCTGGGCGAGGAACATTGTTCTCCGGACGCCCTGCTTCGGCTCCGCCGCCGTGATATGGAGCTCCAGCTTCTTTGGCAGCCACAGCTCCCGGGCCTTTGAATTCTCCCGGTCTGGCGGTAGCGGCAACAGCCGGTCTGCCCTGGTTCACCGAAGCCCGTTGTTGCGGGTCATTGCGCGCCGCTTCCTCGTGCTGGGTTTGAGCCGCGACAGGCCCTATGTGTCTCTCGTTTGCCGCCGCTTCCTCTTCGGGTGTAGCACGCGCGTTCAGACCACCCTCGCCTCCGTTATAGCTGACCCGGTTGACTGTGGTGTTGTTGATCACGGTCGTGTTGTAAACGTTATGAATGTTGGTGACATTCACGTTGTTGACGGAACGGTTGTAGAAGAAATGTCCGCCTTCCCAGCGTCCGCCCTCGAAGCCATTGCCGAAGTAGCCGAAGCCGTAGTTAATACCGCCGTAGAACCCGATATGCGGTCCCCAGTAGCCTACGTGGAAAAGAAACGCGGAGCCGCCCCAACCCCACCAGCCCGGAGTCCACAGGAAGCCAGGTTGCGGTGCCAGTACCCACGTGCCCGGCACCCAATAGTAGCCGTCAGGGCCGTAAGCCCAGTAACCGGGCGTCCAGATGTAACCCTCGGCGGGGCAAGGTGGCTGTTCGTACACGGGAAGTGCCGGCGGGCCAATATGGACCGATATGCCAATGCCGATCTGCGCCGGCGACGCGGTGGTCAGCGCCATCAGCATCACAACTGCGATGAACAGCGAACGGAACAGCAGCAAAGGAATGCCTCGATTACGCATCGTGTGTTCTCCAGCCCTGCTGAATTTTCGTCCCCACAAGTAGGGTACGATTTTAAATCTCCGACTTCAGTCTTACACAAATAGAAACCCGAAACCTAGAGCTATGTTGCGCTGTCCGAGGTTGCCTGCAGTGTGCGAAATCATGTCGTATTCTGAAATACACAAGAAGCCACAGCCCCCCGGTAGTTTGCTTGATCTCAGATGCCGGAATGGTCGTGCATGCAATCCGTCAAGAGGCGCATGCTGAAATAAGTTCCTCCTGTACACAGAACACTGTACGCCTCCGTTGAGATCTGTAAGCGCCCATGCTTCGTTTGTGACCTCGAACACATCCTCATGACACATGAATCACAGAGAATGATTCTGCCGCGCCGTACTCTGTAGATGCCTTTAATTCTCTTTTCGGAGCGAGTCCATGGCATACGTAATTACTGATACCTGCATCAAAGACCTGTTGTGTGCCGACGTTTGTCCGACCGATTGCATTCACCCCAAGAAGGACGAATCGGGGTTCGAAGCCGCGGCCCAGCTATTTGTCGATCCGGCAGGCTGCATCGACTGCGGCGCTTGCGTCCCGGTGTGCACCTCGGATTCGATCTATTCTGTAGACGATCTGCCGGCCGAGTTGAAGCAATTTGTCGATGCGAATGCGGCGTATTTCGCAAATTGACGAAAGCCTGAAAAAACGGGCCGTCGAGAAAAACGAGAAAACGAGCTTCGACCAGAAGTATGATCGCGTCGCCGTTGTGCCAACCCTAGCGCGCACCTAAGGCGCGTTCTCAGCTATTGCCGCGTTGACATTTCGCGGAGCCGGTTCTATTGTGCCATTCGGACCGCAATGAATGTTGTCAAGGCAACCCAGCGCTTCGAAGAATGGCTCGCCTACCATACCACAATCGTAAAAGCAGATCTTCGCCTGAAACACCAGCGCATGGCGGAAGCCGTGTTTCCGTTTCTTCGTGCCACTTTCTATCGCTGGATGCAAGTGTGGCCCGACGCCTGTCCCGAACTGGCACAGTCTCCCCGAGTTCTCGCTGTGGGCGATCTCCACGTAGAGAATTTTGGCACCTGGCGTGACATTGAGGGACGGCTGGTATGGGGGATCAATGATTTCGATGAAGCGGCCGTGTTGCCCTATGCCGTCGACCTGGTACGGCTGGCGACAAGCGCGCTGTTCGCCATCACAGCCGGTCACCTGACGTTAAAGGCCAAGGAAGCGTGCGAGGCGATCCTCGAGGGTTACAAAGAATCTCTCCTCCAGCACGGCCGACCCTACGTGCTCGAAGAGAATAACACTTGGTTGCGCGAACTCGCGACCGGGATACTGCGCGATCCGGTTCATTTTTGGCAAAAGATGGATAGCTTGCCCCGAATAGCGGGTACTGTCCCCGCAAGCGCGCAGGAGGCCCTTGAGCATCTCATGCCGGAGCGCGGCCTCACTTACAGGACCGTCCGGCGCGTCGCTGGTCTGGGAAGTCTTGGGCACGTTCGCCTGGTTGCTATCGCGGAGTGCCATGGCGCCAAAATCGCGCGCGAGGCCAAGGCTCTCGTCCCTTCTTCGGTTTACTGGGCCAAGGGAGAGGAGGGACCGTCGGAGATCCTGTACCACGCCATCCTCAACCGTGCCGTCCGTTGTCCCGATCCCTTTGTACAGCTGCGCGGACGCTGGATCGTCCGCCGCTTGTCGCCCCATTGTTCGCGCATCGAACTCAGCGTGCTTCCCACCAACCGCGATGAGCTCCAGCTTCTTTCCGCCATGGGATGGGAAACCGCCAACATCCACCTGGGCACCACAGATGCAAGAAAGTTTGTCCGCCGGCATCTCAGCAGCCTCAAATCAAACTGGCTCTTCGCCGCTGCCAAGGATATGGAACAAGCAGTCACCAGCGACTGGCGCACTTGGAAAAAATCCGGGTACGCGTGATTCCGTCTCCCCGCTGGCCAGTCTCCGCTAGACGCGACCAATGATCCGCAAGACGACGTCCGGCTCCCGGCGAGAATCGCTTCCCAGCATCACGAGCAGGCGAAATGGATGTACACTGACTGGCGTTCTCGAATCCAAGAGGGGAATTCCGGTCTGAGTCTCTCCGCCAAGCAGACGCTTGTCTCTTGCATGCTTCTCGCTGTTGCCACCGCGGCTGTCTACAGCCCGGTTGTGCACCACCCTTTTATCGAATATGACGATCCGATCTACGTCTCAAACAATCTTCACGTGCAGGCTGGACTAACCTGGAAAACCTTCACTTGGGCCTGGACCACTACGGAGGCGGAGAATTGGCATCCGCTGACCTGGCTTTCCCACTCACTGGATTGTCAACTCTACGAACTGAATCCAGCCGGTCATCATCTCAGCAGCGTCTTGTTGCATGTACTCAACGTGCTCCTTCTCTTCCTATTGCTGGCACGAGTCACCGGCGCGACGGGACGCAGCCTCCTGGTAGCGGCGTGTTTCGCCCTTCACCCCATCAACGTAGAATCCGTTGCCTGGGTAGCAGAGCGCAAGAACCTGTTGAGCACGCTGCTTTTCCTGCTGGCGCTAGGTGCATACGGCTGGTACGCGCGGCTGCCCAACATCAGACGTTATCTGGTTGTGGCTGTGCTTTTCGCGCTGGGACTCACCGCCAAGCCCATGGTAATCACGCTCCCCTTCGTGCTTCTATTGCTTGACCTCTGGCCGCTGCAGAGAAGCCAGGGATGGAACCGGCTGGCATCGCCACTGCGCCCCCAAACACGCAAGAACCGCAGGAAACGATTAGAAGCTGTCGCTACTGAAAATGCCTCGTCCCGATTCCCCGCATCCCAGGCCACCTTTTCACGGCTGGTCCTGGAAAAGCTGCCTCTCTTAGTGTTTTGCGCGGGAAGCGCCGTTATCACTGTCATCGCCCAACAAACCGCCGCGCTCCGGACCGTGGCCAAGTTCCCGCTGGACACGCGCCTGGAAAATGCCATTTGTGCCTACGCCATGTATGTTTGCAAGGCGTTCTGGCCCGCTCGGCTTACGATATTTTATCCGCATCCCGGTTCTTCCCTGGAGGTATGGAAAGTCTGGCTGGCAGCGCTGTTCCTGATGGTGGTGAGTGCGCTGGTGTGGAAACAGCGCCTGAGACGCGGGTACCTGGTGACGGGCTGGCTGTGGTACCTCGGCACCTTGGTGCCGGTGATTGGGCTGGTCCAGGTCGGGGACCAGGCGATGGCTGACCGCTATGGTTATATCCCGCTCATAGGGATTTTCGTGATGGCAGTTTGGGGTGTTGCAGACGTGGCTGACGCCGCAGCCATCAATTTCCGATGGCGCGCCGCCTTCGCCATCACCATCCTGTCAGTCTTGTCATTCCTCACCTGGCGACAGACCGGGTATTGGCGTAGCGACTACGATCTGTGGTTGCACGCAGTGCAGGTTACAAAGGAAAACGTAATCGCCGAGGAGAAGCTGGGTTTGGCATTGGCAGCGCTTGGTCGCGCCGAAGAGGCGTTGCCCGGTCTTGAGCAGGCCGCCGCCCTCAGTCCCGGGGACCCTATGAGACACATGCACTTGGCCGCTGTACTGATCGAGGTAGGACGCTGGCAGGATGCGGTCGTGGAGTATCAAAGCGCCATTCAGGTGGCTTCGAACGTCAGCATATATCCCAAGTGGAAAGACGTTGCCGTACGCAGCATCCAGGTGCACTCTTACGCAAACCTCGCGACCATCTATGACGAACTCGAGGAGTACTCAAAGATGCGCGAAAGTTATAGGCAGGCATTGCACATCGACCCTCAACAAGGTCCCGACATGATCGACCGCGCAACGTCCTACGCCGAGAGCGAACCGTCAGGTAAACACTACTTGCAGCTTGCCGTGCTGCTGCAGGAGTCGGGCAAATTGCCTGAAGCCCGAGATGCCTACAAGCAGTCGCTGAAGCTTGACCCCTCCCTGGAGGAGGCAAAGCATTCCTTGGATGCCCTGGGACCAGACAACAAGTAGGCAGCTTATTCCCGAGTTCTCCGCTGGAACAACATCCAGGCTTAAGTCTCACGGCGTTTTGCCCAGTTGCCTCGGCGATGGGAGCTTATATCTGTCGAGGAAAGCCGTAGCACATTGCATCGGCCGACTCGAACCGTGCCTTGGTCCCGGCGGTCTCGCGCTCCAACGCGTTGAGCAGTTCATCCAGGATCACGTGGAGAGAGCCTGGATCGTCTCGGAGCGCCCGCTGCACGCTCTCCCGGTCGACCGCCAGTTCCCCGATCTGTCGTGCGCCCCTGGTGTCGGGTTCTTCAATTGTCGGCAGAAACGAGCCATGTCGCCGTCGGGGCCGTTCGGTCCTGTTCCCTACGGTGGCGAATGGATAGTCGAGACTCCCCGTCGTCATCCAGTGCACCACCAGTTCCTCCACGTGCCCAGTGCTGCACGCAGCGTAAATTCCTGGTCGCCGCGCCAGTTCGTCTTGCCATCCCAGAACCTTTAATGTGTCTTCCCAGTGTCGTTCGGCAACCAGGAACCACACTTGCCCCGCTGATCGTTCCTCACTGCAAATGGCGCACTCCTGCATTCTTGGGCTGTCCATGGTTGTGCGATCCCTTTCCTACGCGGACTGTTCAGTCCGGCTAATTTCGTTGCTGGGTAATTCTCGCGTCGTCGTTGCGGTCGGCCTCTTCTTTGCGACTTCAGGGCAGGGAACCACGACTACACCCCGTTCCTTCTCGTACGAGAGTGTCAACCCGAGGGCGCACTGATCGCAGAGCCAGTAGTACTCGATGTGGCGTAACTGTCCTTTCCACGGGGTCCGCCGCGTTCCCGACCCCACGAGAGGCTCCGTTTCCACCAGGAAGAGTTTCCCCTTGCTCAGCTGGCGGAAAGGTACGAAGCAAGCCGGATTTGCGCATTTGTGAAGCACGCGAACCTCCTACATGTGCAGTTCTGAGCTGAGTGGGCATTGCGTGTGCACGCTGATGACCGAAGGCTGACGCGGCTGGCTCACGTCGAACCTCGCAATCCATGCGGCTGCGCGCCGCCGCCTTTCAGCGTCCCCGAGCTGAAGTGCCCAACCGTAGTCGGCAGTGACGACATCCCGGCTGCCATCATGCGCTGACCTCGGCGTTGGAACCCGCAGCCCTGAGCCGCTATCATGAGAGCTGATGCCCAAGACCGCATTGATGTGCCCGCCGGCCTTCTTCGACGTGCGCGAGCCCAAGAATCCCTATATGGGCCAGCCGATCGATCGTGCCAAAGCCCAGCAACAGTGGGAAGCCCTGCGAAGCGCTCTCCAGGACTCTGGAATAAATGTTGAGACCATCGAAGCTGTCAGTGATCTCGACGACATGGTTTTTGCCGCCAACCAGGTTTTCGTTGGATACCACGCCCGGATCGGGAATTTCATCGTTCCCAGCCGCATGCATTACGCCTCTCGCCACAAAGAAGTAAGGTTTTTCGTAGACTGGTTCCACCAGCGTGGCTACAAGATCATTGACCTCGATTTGACGGGAGAATACCTGGAAGGCCAAGGCGATCTGCTCTGGCATCCCGATCGCTCGCGCATCTGGGCGGCTTATGGCTTCCGCTCCACCCGCGGTGGCGTGGAAAAGTTTGCGGTCGCCATGCACAAGTTGGGTTTTCCCGTGATCCCCTTGCAACTGATCGACGACCACTGTTACCACCTCGATACTTCTCTCTGCCCCCTCAACGACGATGCCGCATTGATCTATCCTGGTGCGTTTTCCCCTGAGTCGCTACGAACGGTTCGCGCCGGCTGGAAACGAATCCACGAACTCACCCGCGACGAAGCCCTGCAGTTCATGGGAAACGGGATCGTGGTGAACGGCCGCTTCATCACTCCGCGCCTGAGCCAGAACCTTGGTCATATTCTTGCCCAGGAGAGCTTGACCCCAGTGGTGGTCGATACCTCCGAGTTCGAGAAATCCGGAGGCAGCGTGTTCTGCATGAAAGCGTTTATCGATTAACCCTCGACGAATTCCCGCACAATCCCTATCATGGATTTATCCCATCCATTCGAGGAAACAAAATGGCTGAACCAACCTATGAAGAACTGAAAGCCCGCTTGGCTGAACTCGAAAAGCAGGGCCCACGCCGCACCGCCAGCATGGAATTCCGGGTCAGCGAAAAAGGTGGAGTCAGCGTTTACGGACTCGGTCGATTCCCGGTCACGCTTTACTACGAACAGTGGACACGCTTGCTGGAGGCCGCCGACAAGCTGCGCGAATTCCTTGAAGAAAACAAATCTAAACTCAAGCTCAAAGGGCAGTAGCTTCGGCGACGAGCAATATCTCTATCTCACTACGCGAGGCCGCAATACTGGTCTGCCCCGAGAGATCGAGATCTGGTTCACGCAGCGTGACGGAAGTTTCTACGTGATCGCGGAATATCCAACCTCGAACTGGCTGCGGAATCTGCAAGCCGATCCGCACGCGCAGGTGCGGGTCGGTGGAGAAGGCTTCGCCGTCCACGCGCGCCTCGTCAACACTGACGCTGAGCCCGAATTGCATTGTTCCGTTTCCGGTCTCTCTCGCGAGAAGTACGGTTGGGGCGAAGGGACCATCGTTGAGTTGGTTCCAGAGTCCCCGGGAATGTAAGATTCAAGTCAACCGAGAGCTCAGAACGGGCAATACGCAACTGACTCATGACCTTATGTCCTCCGACGACATTCTCACCCTCCCACCGCCGCCCGCGGACTCGCGTCTCCCGTACGGCACCGATCCCAGTCAGTTCGCGGACCTGCGCCTGCCTAAGACGAAAGGCCCGTTTCCGGTGGTTATGAATATTCACGGAGGCTTCTGGCGTGCCAAGTATGACCTCGCCCACGCCGGACACCTGTGCGCCGCGCTGACCGCCAAAGGCATCGCCACCTGGAACATCGAGTACCGCCGCGTCGGCAACGCCGGCGGAGGCTGGCCCGGCACTTTTGAAGACATTCGCAATGCCTATCGTTACCTGCCACAAATTGCCAAGCGCTACGACTTCGACTCCACAAAGATCCTGGTGATGGGTCACTCCGCTGGCGGACAACTCGCGCTCTGTCTCGTAGCCCACGAATCCTCGCTCAAGCGCGTCGTCTCGCTTGCGGGCGTATTGGATTTGCAGCAGGCGTGCGAACAGCACCTCAGCAACAACGCAGTAGTGGAATTTCTCGGAGGCAAGCCCAGCGAAGTGACAGAGCACTACCGCGAAGCCGATCCCATGCAGCTCGCCATCGACCATGCAACGACGCAATGGCTAATCCACGGAGCTGGAGACGACGTCGTCCCATCGTATTTCAGCCGCAAGTACGCCGAGCTGAAGAAAACCCGCGGAGAGGATGTGCATTACACCGAGATCTCGACCGCCGGCCATTTCGACCTAATCGATCCCCGCTCAACCGCTTGGCCAACAGTCGAAAATACTGTCCGTCGCCTATTGGCTTGAAATAAATAGAGAGACTGTCAATTAGAGGAGTGGATTCCTTTGTGAACCTTCGTGTTCTCTGGGGTTGAAGCCCTTGTGTAAATCCGTGAGAATCCGCGCAAATCCGTGGCCGCGTTTTAAGCGCAGTTCCTCAACACCAAAGCCGAATTCTT